>NZ_CP123384.1:1807500-2181694 GCF_040409955.1 Salipiger sp. H15 | reverse complement strand
CCGCCGGGCTCTACGTGCATGGCTATGACGCGGCAAAGGTGCAGGGCTGGGCAGACCCCGAGACCGGCCAGTCGGCCGCCGTCTGGGCCCGCGCGGTGGGCTGGCTGGCCATGGCTCTCGTCGATATCTGCGCGCTGGTCCCCGACCGCGCGCCGAAGCGCCAGACCGCCGATCTGCTGAATGCCGTGGTGCGCCAGCAGGCGGCGTCGGGCCTCTGGCCGCAGGTGCTCGACGCGCCGGATCTGGTGGGCAATTACGAGGAAAGCTCGGCGTCGGCGATGTTCGCCTACGCGCTGATGCGCGGCACCGAGCTCGGCCTTGGCGAGTGGTTCGAACCCGGGCAGCGCGCTTATGATGCGCTGGTCGAGACGCGGCTCGAGACCGAGGGCGGCGTCACCCGCTTCACCCGCATCTGCCACGTCGCGGGGCTTGGCGGCTTCGACGGCAAGATGCGCGACGGCTCGCGCGAGTATTACCTCAGCGAGGACATCGTCGAGGATGATGCCAAGGGGGTCGGCCCGCTGATGATGGCGGCGGCGCAGCGGCTCTCCGCCCGCACGCCCGCCTGATTCCGGGCCTGATCCGTCAGAGCCCCAGAAGCGCGCGCACCGGCCCCGCCAGTGCCGCGCCGATGGCCCGGGTGTGCGCCGCGTCGAGGTGGATGCCATCGACCGGCGAGGCCTGCGCCACGGTCCCGGCATCGAAGAAGGCCACCCCCATCTCCTCGGCGAGCGCCGCGTAGAGCGGCGCGAAGAGCGCCGACTGCTCGGCACGGATCGGGCTGTCGAGCGCGCCCTGCGCGGGCGCGATGCAGAGCGGCGGCGCGACGATCAGCACCTTCGGCACCGCGCTCGCGGGGTTGTAGGGAAAGCCCCGCACCAGCTGGATGAGCCGCCGCATCCCCTGCTGCGCGCTGAGCGCCACCCCGCCGAACTTCGGCTTGAGGTCATTGGTCCCCAGCATGATCACCACGGCGTCGAGCGGCATGTGCGCCGAGAGCGCCACCGGCAGCGTGCGCACCGCGTTGCGGTCGCAGGGCGCGGTGTGGTCGTCGAAGGAGGTGGTGCGCCCGCCGACCCCGTCGGCGAGCACCGTGGCCCCGGGCAGCGCCCCGGCCAGCACCGAGGGCCAGAGGTCGGGGATCGCGTGGCGCAGCGCGCCGTTGTCCTGGTCATGGCCCCAGGTCAGGCTGTCGCCGTAGCAGAGTATCCGGGCCATGCTGTCTCCCTAGCTTACCTGCGGAAAACCATAGAGCTCCTGCGGATTTTCCACCAGCACCTGCCGCTGCGCCGCCTCGTCCGGCAGCCAGCCCATGGCGAGATCCAGCAGATGCGCGTCGTCGGGGTAGTCCTCGGTGGTGCTGGCGGCATTGTGCGGCCAGTTGGTGCCCCAGACGATGCGCCCGGGCGCGTGGGCGCCGATCTCGCGGCTGAGCGCGGCGATGTCGGGATAGTCGGGGCCGGAGGTCGTGGTGGCCTCGTAGCAGCCGGCGAACTTGTACCAGCAGTTGCCTTCGTCGATGAGGCGCTTGATCACCGCGACATGCTCCGGGGTGACGCCGCCGAAGATCTTGCCGTGGTGGTCGAGCACCCAGCGCGATTTCAGCGCCGCAAGGCGCGGCTCGAGCTCGGGCAGCGCGGTGCCGTCGAACTGCACCGCCATCATCCAGCCCGCCGCATGGGCGCGCGCGTCCACCTCCTCGAGCTGCGAAAGCCCCACCGCCCCGCCGGGCAGGTCCATGATCCGCGCGCCGACGATGCCGCCCTCGGCGAGCCGCGCCATCTCGGCATCCGGGGTCTCGCCGGTGATCACCGCGACGCCGCGCGCGCAGTCGCCCATCTCGGCGACGCAGGCGAGCAGGCTCGAATTGTCCATGTGGTGGCCGTTGCCCTGGGTGATCACCACCCGGTCGAGCCCGAGCCAGTCCATTGCCTTGCGGTACATCTCGGGCGTCGGCAGCGGCTCGGCGGGCACGCCCTTGCCATCCGCGCGCCAGGCGTAGCCCGGCAGGTACATGTGCATCTGCGTGTCGCAGGCGCCCTTCGGCATCCGGGTCTTCGGCTTGGCGCCGGTGAGCTTGCGGTCGATCATGGAAACCTCTTCAAAATGTGTGGCATCGCCGATGCGCTGATCCGCCCGGAGCAATGGCCGAAGGCCGCCGGGCAGGCGCGCGCCCGGCTCCTCGCGTCATCCCTTGGGCGCGAATTCCTTCAGCGCATCCCGGTCGATCTCGATCCCGAGGCCGGGGCCGCCCGGAATACTGACCCAGCCGTTCTCGTGCTCGACGGGTTTCGTCACCACCGCCTGCCGGAACGGGTTGTGGGTGCGGTCGAACTCCATGATCGGCTCGATCGGGTTGTTGCGCACCGGGTCGGGCACCATCGCCGCCATGAACTGCAGCGCCGCGGCGATCTGCACCGCCGTGCCCCAGACGTGCGGCACCACGCGCACCCCGTGCAGGGTCGCCATGTCGGCCACGCGTTTCGCCTCGGTGAAGCCCCCCACCCCGCAGAGGTCGGGCTGGGCGATGTCGATCACCCGGCGGCGCATCGGCTCGGCAAAGCCCCAGCGCGTGTGCCAGGTTTCGCCTCCCGCCACCGGGATCGGCTGGCGCGCGCGCACCTCGGCATAGGCATCCAGCTGCTCGGGGATCACCGGCTCCTCGAACCAGTCGATGCCGTATTCGGCGGCGGCGTTGCCGACCCGCACCGCCTCGATCACGTCATAGCCGTGGTTGCCGTCGATCATCAGCCGCGTGTCGGGCCCGATCGCCTCGCGCACCGCCGCGATGACCCGCAGGTCCTCGGCCGGATCGAAGCCGATCTTGATCTTCACCGCGTGGAAACCGGCCGCCGCGTGGCCACCCATCTCCTCGGCATTGTCCGAGACCCGGTCCACCCCGTCGCGCTTGAACGAGCCGGTGGCGTAGCAGCGCACCTTCTCGCGGAAGCGCCCGCCGAGCAGCGTGGAGACCGGCACGCCGAAATGCTTGCCCTTGATGTCCCAGAGCGCGATGTCGATGCCCGAAAGCGCACAGACCGAGATCCCCCGCTGCCCCTGGTCGCGCAGCGCGTTGTAGAGCACCGCCCAGTGCTTCTCGGTCTCGAGCGGGTCCTTGCCCAGCAGCCAGGGCTTGTAGGCCTCGACCATGGCGCGGTTCGGGCCCGCCGGGCCGAGGCATTCGCCCCAGCCCGTGGTGCCGTCGTCGCAGATCACCTCGACCAGCAGATGCACCCGCTTGTCGAAGCGCATCGAGGCGCTTTCGAAGGCGGTCTCGAGCCTGTGTTCCAGAAGGTGCGTGCGGATGTCGGTGATCTTCATGGGTCTTTCCTTGCCTTACTGGTGCGCGTCGATGAGCGCCTTGAGGATCGCTTCCTCCTCGCCGGTCAGATCGGACAGCGGCGGACGGACCTTGCCCGCGTCGAAGCCGACGAGGCGCACGCCCGCCTTGACCGCCGAGACGGCATAGCCCTTGCGGCGCGAGCGCAGCTCCATGAACGGGTAGAAGAAGCTCTTCAGGATCGCTTCGCAAGTGGCGCGGTCGCCGGCACGCAGCGCGGTGTAGAACCTGTTGGCCAGCGCCGGGACGAAGTTGAACACCGCCGAGCTGTAGGTGGTGAAGCCCGCGCCGAGATAGGCCTCGGCAAAAAGCTCCGCCGTCGGCATGCCGCCGAGGTAGATCAGCCGGTCGCCCATCTTGGCGGTGATCTGCCGCACGAGGCCGATGTCGCCGGTGCCGTCCTTGAAGCCGACGAGGTTCGGGCAGGCGTCGCAGAGCCGCGCCAGCGTGTCGGCCTGCAGCACGGCGTTGTCGCGGTTGTAGACCATGACGCCCATGCCGGTCGAATTGCACACCGCCTTGACGTGCTCGAAGAGCCCTTCCTGCGGCGCGTCGATGAGGTAGTGCGGCAGCAGCAGGATGCCGTCCGCCCCCGCCTTCTCGACCGAGCGGGCGATGCCGCTGGCGATCTCGGTGCCGTAGCCGCAGCCCGAGACGATCGCGGTCTTGCCGGCGCTTTCCTTGGCGGCCTTCACGATGGCGGGGATCTCGTCGGGGGTCAGCGAGAAGAACTCGCCCGTGCCGCCGGCGGCAAAGAGCACCGGCGCATCGAAGCCCGCGAGCCACTCGACGTGTTTCTGGTAGGGATCGGCGGCGAACCTGTTGTCGGCGTCGAAGGGCGTGACGGGGAAGGAAAGCAGGCCGGAGCCGAGTGCTTGCTTGATCTGTTGCGGGTCCATGCGTGGGTCCTCTTGCTTTAGAACTCTTGGGGGGCGCGCGCCTGCGGGCCTTGGTCCTGTTGGTGTCGTGTCAGCTCTGGTGGATCGGCTCGTCGGTGAAGACGCCGCCCTGGTATTTCGCCACCGCCTCGTCGGGGCCGGGGCGCGGAACGCTCCGGCGGATCTCGTCGGCGTAGTCCTGCGCGTTGTCCTGCGGCACCCATCCGAGGAAGGCGGCGTGGGAATTGTCCCACCATCCCATGGAGTTGGCCGATTGCCCCCAGACCACCGTGCAGCCGAGCCGCGGCGCGGTGAAGGCGGCCACGATCAGCGAGGTGAAGTCGCGCGGGCTGAGCCATGTGGAAAGCATCCGCCAGTTCTCGGGCTTGGGGGTGCAGGAGCCGATGCGCACCAGCGCGCTCTCCTGCCCGAACTTGTCGTGGTAGAGGCTGGCGACCGCCTCGCCGAAAATCTTCGAAACGCCGTAGAGGCTGTCAGGCCGGAACGGGTCAGTGTGCCTCAGCCGCGCGTCCTGCGGGTAGTAGCCGATGGTGTGGTTCGAGCTCGCGAAGATGATCCGCGGCATGCCGTGGAGCCGCGCCGCCTCGTAGAGGTTGTAGACGCCGCGCAGGTTGGCCGCCTCGATCAGGTCAAAACTCTTCTCCACCGAGATGCCGCCGAGGTGCACGATGGCGTCGCAGCCCTCGACGAGCGCCTTGACCGCCTCGCCGTCGGCGATGTCGCACTGCACGAACTCCTCGTTCGGGCCGAGATCGCTGATGCCGGTGATGTCCGACAGGCGCAGGCTCTCGGCATGGGGTTTCAGCGTCTCGCGCAGGGTGCTGCCGAGCTGGCCCGCGGCGCCGGTGATCAGGATGCGTTTCAACATGTTCTTCACTCCATGAGGCCGGGCAGGAACAGCGAGAAGGCCGGTACGTAGGTCACCAGCATCAGCGCCACGAAGATCGCCGCGTAGAAGGGCAGGATCGTCCTGACGGCGTGTTCGATCCGCACGCCGCCGACGACGCAGCCGACGAAGAGGCAGGCGCCCACCGGCGGGGTGCAGAGGCCGAGGCCGAGGTTCATCATCATGATCACGCCGAACTGCACCGGGTCCATGCCGAGCCCCACCGCGACGGGCAGGAAGATCGGGGTGCAGATCAGGATCAGCGCCGCCATGTCCATGATCATGCCGAGCACGAGCAGGATGAGGTTGAGCAGCAGCAGGATCACGAAGGGGTTGTCGGAGATGCCGGTCACCGCGTGCGCCAGCAGCTCGGGCACCCGGTAGAGGGTCAGCAGGTAGGAGAAGGCCGAGGCCGTCGCCACCAGCAGCATCACCAGCGCCGTGGTGCGCACCGAGCTGACGACGGCGGTCTTGAAGCCCGCCCAGCTCAACTCCCGGTAGACGAAGGTGGTGACAAGGATCGCCCAGATCGCCCCGAAGGCGCCGGACTCGGTCACCGTCATCACCCCCGAGAGCACGCCGCCGACGACGATGATCGCGGTCATCAGCCCCGGCAGGGCGACGACGAAGGAGGTGCCGAGCGCCTTCCAGCCGGGGAAAGTCTCGGCCGGGTAGCCGCGGCGCACGGCCACGAGATAGGCCACGATGCCGAGGCAGAGGCACATCAGGATCCCGGGGATCACGCCCGCGATGAACAGCTTCGACACCGACACGCCCCCCGCCGCCACGGCAAAGAGGATCATGTTGTGCGAGGGCGGGATCACCACGCCCGCGACCGAGGAGGTCACCGTGACGTTCACCGCGTAGTCGGGGTCATAGCCCTTTTCCTTCATCACCGGGATGAGGATCGAGCCGAGCGCCGAGGTGTCCGCCACCGCCGAGCCCGAGATGCCGCCGAAGAGCATCGAGGAGGCGACGTTGACCACGCCGAGCCCGCCCTTCATCGAGCCGACCGCCGAGGAGGCCAGCCGCACCAGCCGCCCGGCGATGCCGCCGTGCATCATCAGCTCGCCCGCGAAGATGAAGAAGGGGATGGCCAGCAGCGAGAAGACCGAGATGCCCGAGAGCACGCGCTGGAAGGCGATGAAGAGCGGCAGCCCCTCGTAGACGAAGCCGCCCACCGCCGCGAGGCCGAGCGCGAAGGCCACCGGCATGCCGCAGACGAGGCCGAGGAAGAAGAGGCCGAAGAGAAGTGTCAGTCCCATGTCAGTACCCGCGACCCTTTGCCAGCTCGGCCATTTGATAGAGGGTGAAAAGCGCGCTCAGCGCGCCGCAGATGGCCATTGGCACGGCACGCATGCCCTCGGAGATGCCGAGCATCGGCACGGTGCGGGCCCAGGTGTTCTCGGCAAGGATGTATCCCTGCCAGCCGAGGCAGAGCGCGAAGACCAGCACGCCGACAAGGGCCAGCCACTTCAGCGCGAGCGCGACCGGGCCCGGGAAGGCGTCGCGCAGGAAGTCCACCGACAGGTGGGTGCGGCTCCAGACCCCCGCGGCCCCGCCGAGGAAGGTGATCCAGACCACGAGGAGCAGCGCCAGCTGCTCGACCCAGGTGGGGGTGTCGTTCATGATGTAGCGTCCCCAGACCAGCCAGCCGAAGATGACGATCAGGAAGACGAGGCCGGTCCCGGCCACGGTCACGCAGATCCGCGCGAAGAGATCGAGCAGGCGAAAGACGGCCCCTGCCCCGGCCGCGTGGTTCTGTGCCATGATGGTCCCCGGAAAGGGCGTGTCCCCGCGGGGACACGCCTCAGGTCAGCTCACTCGACCGACTGGATGTCGCGGATCAGGCTTTCCAGGTCGGGGTTGGTCTCGATGAACTTGGCGTAGACCGGCTCCATCGCGGTCTGGAACGCCTCGGCATCGGTGACCTCGTTCACCGCCACGCCGCTGTCGATCACCTTCTGCTTCGACACTTCCTCGCGCTCGGCCCAGAGCTTGCGCTGCAGTTCCGCCGCCGAGACCGCCGCCGCGGTGACCACGGCCTTGTCCTCGTCCGAGACCTTGTCCCAGACCTTGGTCGAGACGCAGATGCACTCGGGGATGATCAGGTGGTTGGTGATCGAGTAGAACTTCGCCACCTCGTAGTGGTTCGAGCTCTCGAAGGACGGGTAGTTGTTCTCGGCCCCGTCGATCACGCCGGTCTTCAGCGACTGGTAGACCTCGCCATAGGCCATGGGCGTGGCGTTGCCGCCGAGCTGGTCGACCATCTGCACGTAGAGGTCGTTGTTCATCACGCGGAACTTCAGGCCTTCCATGTCGGCGGGCGTCTGGATCGCGTGCTTGGTGTTGTAGAAGGAGCGCGAGCCGCTATCCATCCACGACAGGGCGACGAGCCCCTCGCCGGAGAGCGCGTCCGAGAAGCGCTTGCCGATCTCGCCGTCCATCACCTTGTGCATGTGATCGACGTCGCGGAACACGAAGGGCAGCGACAGCACGTTGGTCGCCGGAACGATCTCGCCCATCGGGCCCATGTTGAAGTTGCCCACCGCGATGGCGCCCGCGCGGACCTGTTCGATCGCGTCGGGCTGCGCGCCGAGCACGCCGTTGGCGTAGACGGTGGGCTCGATGCGGCCCTCGGTCTTCGCGGTCACCTCGTCGGCGAACTGCTGCAGCGCGACGACGTTGGGATAATCCTCCGGGTGAATCGCCCAGGCGCGCCAGGTCTCCGCCTGGGCCGCCCCGGCCAGCATGCCGCACAGCGCTGTGGCCGCGACCAATGCCATCCTTGCCTTGGTGCCGTAGGTCATCATTTCATCTCCTCCCTGTAGATGCGTATGACGTTATGCGGCGTTTATGGCTGACTTGTATGATAACAGTCAACGTTTTCGTATGACAGAAATCAGGACGCCCGCGGATGCCGCTTTCGCCACCACCGGCGCGCGGGGTCTGCCTCGCTTTTGAGCCGCGCATTTCGGGCCATTGGCGAAAGGTCGCGACATGGATGTGTCAGTTGTCGCCATTTCCCTCATTTCGTGTAAACTCAGGCGCATAGATCCGTCCTTGGAAGGACCATTGATATGTTCATTAGGCTATTTGAGTCGTTTTCGGCTGTGTCCTTGTGCGCGTTTATTCTCACCGCGACCTCCACATCCCCCGCCCTTGCACAGGCCGATGCCGAGGCCGCGGGCCCGACGGTTCTGGTCCAGACCGTGCAGACCCAGAGCATCCGCCCCTCCTTCACCCATCCCGCCCGCATCGAGGCGCTGAACACCGCGTCGATCCGGCCCACCGTGCAGGCGCGGATCACCGCGATGCACATCACGCCCGGCGCGCTGGTCAACGAGGGCGACCTGCTGGTCGAGATGGACGAGACCGACTACCGCATCGCCCTCGCGCAGGCCCATGCCGCGCTGAAGCAGGCCGAGGCCTCGGCGATCAAGGCCGATCTCGATCTCGACCGCGCCACCCAGCTTTCCAAGAGCAACACCGTCTCGAAGCGCGAGGTGGAATACGCGCAGGCCCAGTCCGACGTCGCGCAGGCGCAGGTCGACGTGGCCAGCGCGCAGATCGCGCAGGCCGAGGAAAACCTCGCCGACACCAAGATCTACGCGCCGTTCAGCGGCCGCATCTCGGCCACCAGCTACTCGGTGGGCGATCTCTTCACCGTGGGCGATCCCACGCAGCCGCCCTTCATCGCCACCATCGTCTCGCTCGACCCGATCTACGCGGTCGGGCTGGTCGACCAGTCGAACTACTTCGGCTTCCTTGCCAAGCGGCTCGAGATCGAGGAGGCCGGCGGCAAGATCCCCCCGCTCGAGCTGCAGGCCATCCTTCCCGGCGGCGAGGTCTACCCCGAGAAGGGCACCTTCGAGAACTGGGACAACACCGGCGCCGCCAGCACCGGCACCATCGCCGCCCGGGTGCTCTTTCCCAATCCCGACGGCGTGCTGCTGCCGGGCCAGAACGTAACGATCCGCGGCGAGGTGATCGAGCCGGTCAAGGCGCCGCTGATCCCGCAGCGCGCGGTGAGCGTCGACCAGCAGGGTTATTTCGTCTGGGTCGTGGGCGCCGACAAGACCGTCGAGCGGCGCAACATCCGCGTCGGCGTGCGCAGCGATGCCAACTGGACGGTGATGGAAGGTCTCGCGGATGGCGAGCAGGTGGTCGTCGAAGGGTTGCAGAGCATGCGCCCGGGCCTCGCCGTCACGCCGAAACCCTACGAGAGCTGAGCCCCGGCAGCGGAGAATTTCATGGGACCTTTATTTTTCATCCGGCGGCCCAAGTTCGCCTTCGTCATTTCCATGCTCATCACGCTGTTCGGTCTGCTGACCCTCAAGGTCATGCCCATCGACCAGTATCCCGACATCACCTCGCCCAAGGTCGTGGTGCGCGCCAACTACCCCGGTGCCGACGCCGAGACCCTGCTGCAGGCCGTCGCCGCGCCCATCGAGGACGAGGTGAACGGTGCCGAGGGCATGGCCTACATGGAATCCAAGGCCGCCTCTGACGGCAGCTACACGCTCACCGTGACCTTCGAGACCGGCGTCGATGCCGACCTCGCGCAGGTCGACGTTCAGAACCGCGTGGCGCTGGCCGAGCCCTCGCTGCCCGCCGAGGTGCGCCAGCGCGGCATCCGCGTGCGCAAGCGCAACCCCGACATCCTGATGGTGGTCGACATCATCTCGCCCGACGGGCGCTTCGACGGGCTCTTCCTGTCGAACTACGCCTCGATCAACATCGAGGGCGAACTGGCCCGCATCCCCGGCGTCGGCGCGGCCGAGAACATCGGCGCGCTGGACTACGGCATGCGCGCCTGGCTCGACCCGGTGAAGATGGCCAACCACAACCTCACGGTGAACGAGATCGTCCTCGCCGTGAAGGAGCAGAACGTGCAGGCGGCCGTGGGCTCGCTCGGCGCCGCCCCGGCGGCCGAGAACACGCAGTTCCAGTACGTGCTGACCACCAAGGGCCGGCTCGAGACCGAGGAGGAGTTCGGCGACATCGTCCTGTCGGCGAATGACGCGGGCTCGGTGGTGCGATTGCGCGACGTGGCGCGGATCGAGCTCGGCGCCTTTGCCTACAAGGGCTACGGCGAGTTCAACAACAAGCCCGGCGTGCTGATGGCGATCTACAAGCTGAGCGAGGCCAACTCGCTCGACGTCGCCGAGGCGGTGCGCGAGAAGATGGAGGAACTGAAGCAGTACTTCCCCGAGGGGGTCGACTACGTCATCGGCCACGACACCACGCTGTTCATCGAGGCCTCGCTGGAAGAGACGGTGATCACCATGATTTTCACCATCCTGCTGGTTGTGGCGGTGACCTACATCTTCCTCGGCTCGGTGCGCGCGACGCTCATTCCGACCATCGCCGTGCCGGTCTCGATCATCGGCACGCTGGCGGTGCTCTACGCCTTCGGCATGACGATCAACACGGTGACACTGTTCGCGCTCATCCTCGCCATCGCACTGGTGGTGGACGACGCGATCATCGTGGTCGAGAACGTCGAGCGCATCCTGCACGAGAACCCCGAGATCGGCTCGGTCGAGGCGACGAAACGCGCCATGGCCGAGGTGACGGGGCCGATCGTCGCGACCTCGCTGGTGCTGGCGGCGGTCTTCGGGCCGACGCTGCTGCTGCCGGGGATCACCGGGCGTATGTTCAGCCAGTTCGGCGCGACGCTCACCGTCTCGGTGCTGATCTCGATGGTCAACGCGCTGACGCTCAGCCCGGCGCTCGCCTCGGTGCTGATGAAGCCGGGGATGCACCCGAACTTCCTCATCCGCGGCTTCAACAAGGGCTTCGACTGGATCACCCGCATCTACACGGGGATCGTCGACTTCCTAGCCCGCAACGCGATCATCGCCATCGCCATCGTGGCGGCGCTGTTCTTCGCCATGTACTCGCTCTTCACTACCACGCCGACCAGCTTCATCCCGGCCGAGGACAAGGGCTTCTTCATGGTCGACGTGCAGCTGCCCTCGGGCGCCTCGCTGAACCGGACCGAGAAGATCATGGACCGGCTGACCGAGGCGCTGGGAGAGGACGAGGCGGTCGAGAACGTGCTGTCGGTGAACGGCTACTCGATCCTCAACTCGGCGCTGCAATCCAATGCCGGGATGATCATCGTCAAGCTCAAGGAGTGGAAGGAGCGCACGACGGTCGAGAGCAGCCAGGCCTTCCTGCAGCGCAAGTTCACGCAGCAGTTCGCCGACATGCCCGAGGCCAAGACGATCATCTTCGGCGCCCCCGCACTGCCCGGCATCGGCGCGGTCGAGGGCCTGTCGTTCGTGCTCGAGGACACGCAGGGCCGCGGGCCCGAGGAGATGACCGCCGCGCTGCAGTCCTTCCTTGCGCCCGCCAACGGCGCCGAGCAGATCGCGATGGCCTATTCCACCTTCAAGGCCGACGCGCCGCAGCTCTTCCTCGACATCGACCGGATCCGGGCCAAGACGCTCGGCGTGCAGATCTCGGACATCTTCCTGACCCTGCAGGCCCAGCTTGGCGCGCTCTACATCAACGACTTCAACGTCTTCGGCCAGTCCTACAAGGTGATGATCCAGGCCGACGCCGAGTTCCGGCAGAACGAGCGCGCCTTCGACACGCTCTACGTGCGCAACCGCGATGGCGGCATGGTGCCGCTCTCGACCGTGGTCAACCCGGTGCCGACCATCGGCCCGGACGTGCTCTACCGCTACAACACCTACAACTCGGCGACGGTCACCGGCATTCCCAACGCCGCCGGCGGCTTCAGCACCGGCGACGCGATGACCACCTTCGAGGAGGTCGCCGGGACCGCCCTGCCCGAGGGCTTCCGCTACGAATGGACCGGCTCCTCGCGCGAGGAACGGGCCTCGGGCAACGCGGTGCCGATCGCGCTGGGGCTGAGCCTGGTGTTCACCTTCCTCTTCCTCGCGGCGCTCTACGAAAGCTTCCTGACCCCCGTCGCGGTGCTGCTGACGGTGCCCTTCGCGGTGCTGGGGGCGCTGGTCTCGCTGAAGATCGCGGGCCAGCCGCTGAGCCTCTACGGGCAGATCGGCCTGCTGATGCTGATCGCGCTGGCGGCGAAGACGGCGATCCTCATCGTCGAGTTCGGCAAGCAGCAACGCGAGGCGGCGGAGCTCGAGCTGCACGACAGCGCCATGCAGGCGGCGCGGCTGCGCTTCCGGCCGGTGATGATGACGGTGCTGGCCTTCGCGGTCGGGGTCTATCCGCTGGTCATCGCCTCGGGCGCGGGCTCGGCGAGCCGGGTGTCGCTCGGCCTTGCGGTGTTCGGCGGGGCCATCGCCTCGGCGGTGCTGGGGGCGATCTTCGGCCCGGTCTTCTACAAGATCATCCAGGGCCTGCGCGAGAAAATCCACCGCGGCCGCACGCCCCCGGTGGTCTGACCAAGCGAGGAACCGCGAAAGGCCCGGGCCCCCTGCCCGGGCCTTTCCTCTTGGCTCACCCCGCCTCGGGGAAGCCCTGCCGCGTGCGGTTGGCAAAGCCCACCAGCGACAGCATCACCGGCACCTCGACCAGAACGCCGACCACCGTCGCCAGCGCCGCCCCCGAGCCGAGCCCGAAGAGCGAGATCGCCACCGCCACCGCCAGCTCGAAGAAGTTCGACGTGCCGATCAGCGCGCAGGGCGCGGCGATCCGGTGCGGCACGCGCAGCAGCCAGGCGGCGAGATAGGCCAGCGCGAAGATGCCGTAGGACTGGATCAGGATCGGCACCGCGATGAGCCCGATCACCCCGGGCCGGCTCAGGATCACCTGCCCCTGCAGGCCGAAGAGGATCGCCACCGTCGCGATGAGGCCGATCACCGACCACGGCTTCACCCGCGCCTGGAAATCCGCGATGCGCTCCGGCGTGCCGAGCCTGCGCCGTGTCCAGCCCCCCGCCAGCAGCGGCAGCAGCACGAAGAGCACCACCGACAGCAGCAGCGTCTGCCAGGGCACCTCGATGTCGGTGACGCCGAGCAGGAAGGCGACGATGGGCGCGAAGGCGAAGACCATCACCACGTCGTTCACCGAGACCTGCAGCAGCGTGTAGTTCGCGTCGCCGCGGGTCAGCTGCGACCAGACGAAGACCATCGCCGTGCAGGGCGCCGCGCCCAGCAGGATGAGCCCGGCGGTGTATTGCGCCGCGTCCTCGGGCGCGATCCAGGGCGCGAAGACGTGGTCGAAGAAGAGCACCGCCAGCAGCGCCATGGTGAAGGGCTTGACCAGCCAGTTGACCGCCAGCGTGATCGCCAGCCCCTTCGGCTGGCGCAGCGCGTCCTTCAGCGCGCCGGGGTCGACGCCGACCATCATCGGGTAAACCATGGCCCAGATCAGCACCGCGACCACGAGGTTGACGCGGGCCACTTCCGCCGCGGCGATGGCCTCGACCAGTGCCGGGACCGCCGCGCCGATGACGATCCCGCCCGCCATGGCCAGCGCCACCCAGAGGCTGAGGTATCGCTCGAACCCGCTCATGCCGCCGCCTCCGCCGGCATCGCCTGCAGCCTGCCCGAGATCAGCGCCGCCAGCGCCACCATGGCCGCCGCCGTGCCCAGCACCAGCGGCAGGCCTCCCAGCTGGTAGGTCAGCCCCGACAGCAGCGTGCCGATCAGCCGCCCCGCGGCATTGGCCATGTAGTAGAAGCCGACGTCCATGGTCACCCGCTCGGATTTCGTGAAGGCAAGGATCAGGTAGGAATGCAGCGACGAGTTGACCGCGAAGATCGCCCCGAAGACCAGCAGCCCGATCACCAGCAGCGCGGTCAGCCACGGCTGCGGCCCTCCCGCGAGCAGCACCGCCAGCGTCAGCGCGGCGGGCACCACGAAGAGCAGCAGCGCCCAGCCCCGCGCGGCGCGGATCAGCTCGGCCTCGGGGCGCGACCCCGCGCGCAGGATGCACGGCGCGCCCGCCTGCACCGCGCCGTAGAGGATCACCCAGAGCGCCATGAAGGTGCCGATCATGAAGAAGGCCGCGCGGTTGCCCGCCTCGGACCCGTCCGAGAGCACGGCGTAGAAGTAGATCGGGATGCCCACCACGAACCACACGTCGCGCGCCCCGAAGAGGAACACCCGCGCCGCCGAGAGCCAGTTCACGTTGGGCGATTTCGAGAAGACCTCGGAGAATTTCGCCCCCTTGCGGCCCTTCGGCAGCCCGCCCGGCATGAAGATGCAGACCGCCATGAGGATCACCCCCAGCACCAGTGCCATCGCCAGCACCGCCCACTTGAAGCCGAGCCCCGCCAGCAGCACCGCGCCGAGCAGGAAGCCCAGCCCCTTGACCGCGTTCTTCGAGCCGGTGAGCAGCGCCACCCAGCGGAAGAGCCCGCCGCCTTCGGACGGGGCGAGCAGCTTCACCGCCGATTTCGACGACATCTTCGCCAGGTCCTTGGCCACGCCCGACGCGCCCTGCACGCACATGACGAAGGCAACCGAGGCGGCAACGCTCCACGACGGATCGAGCTGCGTCAGCGCCAGCAGCGCCGCCACCTGCAGCCCGAGCCCCGCGTAGAGCGTCGAGGTGAGCCCGAACCGCGCCGCGATCCAGCCCGCCGAGAGGTTGGTCACCATCCCCGCGATCTCATAGAGCACGAAGAGATAGGCCAGCTGCACCGCGCTGAAGCCGAGCCCGTGGAAATGCAGCAGCACCAGCATCCTGAGCGCGCCGTCGGTGAGCATGAAGGCCCAGTAGGCGGCGGTGACGGCGATGTAGGCCGAGAGCCCCTCGGGCCTTTCGCGCGCAGCCTCGCTCACAGCCGCCCCCCGACCATCAGCGCCACGTCCACCAGCCGGTGCGCGTAGCCCATCTCGTTGTCGTACCAGGCGTAGACCTTCACCTGCGTGCCAGCCACCACCATCGTGGAGGGCGCGTCGATGATCGAGCTGCGCGTGTCGTTGGTGTAATCCGACGAGACCAGCGGGCGTTCCTCGTAGCCGAGGATGCCCTTTAGCGCGCCCTTCGACGCCGCCTCGAAGAGCGCGTTGACCTCCGCGGCGCTGGTCGCCCGTTCGACCTCGAAGACGCAGTCGGTGAGCGAGGCGTTGAGCAGCGGCACGCGCACCGCGTGGCCGTTCAGGCGCCCCTTGAGCTCGGGGTAGATCAGCGTGATCGCGGTGGCCGAGCCTGTGGTCGTGGGGACCAGCGAATTCAGCGCCGAGCGCGCCCGGCGCAGGTCCTTGGCGGGCCGGTCGACGATGGTCTGGGTGTTGGTCACGTCGTGGATTGTCGTGATCGACCCGTGCCTTATGCCGATGTTCTCATGGATCACCTTCACCACCGGGGCAAGGCAGTTGGTGGTGCAGGAGGCCGCCGTGACGATGTCGTGCCGGGCCGGATCATAGGTGCCTTCGTTGACGCCGTAGACGATGTTCGCCGTTCGCCCGTCCTTGACCGGGGCCGAGACGACGACCTTCTTCACCCCCGCGGCGAAATAGGGCGCGAGCGCCGCCTCGGACTTGAAGACGCCCGTGCAGTCGATCACCACGTCCACCCCCTCGAGCGGCAGCGCCGACAGATCCCCGGTGCCGACGAAGGGCAGCCGGGTGCCGTCCACGGTGACGCTCTGCGCGTCATGGGCGAAATCCGCGTTCCAGCGCCCGTGCACCGTGTCGAACTCCAGCAGGTGCGCGTGCATCGCCGGATCGCCCACGGCGTCGTTGATCCAGGCGATCTTCGCACCCCTCTCCAGCAGCGGCTTCAGGGCGAGCTTTCCGATGCGGCCGAGGCCGTTCAGGGCGTAGGTGGTCATGCGTGGTCTTCCAGATGGGTCAGGGGCTTGCGGCCGATCTCGTCGACCGCCGATTGCAGCGAGATGCGGCTGAGGGTGGCGATGGGCAGCGCGGAAAAGGCCTCGATCCGGTGCTTGAGCGCGCCGTAGGCCTGCTGGAAGGCGAGCATCTTCTCGGCCTCGGTGCCGGTGGCCTGCGCCGGGTCGGGCATGCCCCAGTGGCCGCTGATCGGCTGGCCCTCCCAGGCCGGGCAGTCCTCGTTGGCCGCCGGGTTGCAGACGGTGAAGACGAAATCGAGATCGGGCGCGCCCTTGCCGGAGAATTCCGCGATGCTCTTCGCGCGCAGCAGGGCGATGTCATGGCCCTTCTGGCGCAGCAGCTCGACGGCGATCGGGTTCAGCTCGGAATTGGGCCGCGTCCCCGCCGAATAGGCGGTGAACCGGTCGCCGGCGATCTCGCGCAGCAACGTCTCGGCAAAGATCGAGCGGGCGGAATTGCCGGTGCAGATGAACAGAACGGCATATGTGCGGTCCGGTGCCGGGTCGGTCATCGGAGAGGCTCCTTCTGTCGCGAATTGGGGGGTCGGGGAACAGATCTCGGGGCGGCCGCGGCAGCAGTCGCGCAGCAGGTAGTCGAAGGTGCCCTGCACCTGCCCCATGTCGATCGCGTAGAGCAGCGAGGTCCCTGCCCGGTCCTGCGTCACCAGCCCCGCGCGCATCAGCGCCGCGAGATAGGTCGAGAGCGTGCTGGCCTTGAGCCCCAGCGCCTCGGCGATCTCGCCCGCGGGCAGGCGGTCGGGATAGCGGCGCATGAGCAGCCGGAAGATCGCCAGTCGCTGCGGGTGGCCAAGGGTCATGAGGCGGTCGGGAATATCTTTTTCCATATTTCACGAATATGCGAAATATCACTCCCGGGCCAGTGAAACTTTGATGACAGCCGACGTGTGCGCCGCCGGATCGCCCCTCTCGGCAGCGTGATCCGGCGCCCTCTTGCGAAATTTCCGATATATCTTATCTTACGATATATCGAGATTCTCCCGTTGGAGGGAAGGACAATGCGACACGGCAAGGACATGCGCCCCGAGGGCCGCGGCCACCGCGGCCCCGGGCACGGCGGCAAGCGCGGCAAGCGCTTCTTCGAATATGGCGAGCTGCGGCTCCTCGTGCTGACGATGATCGCCGAGCAGCCGCGCCACGGCTACGAGCTCATCAAGGCGATCGAGGAGCGCTTCGACGGCGCCTATGCCCCCAGCCCCGGGGTGATCTACCCGACGCTCTCGTGGCTCGAGGACATGGGCTATGCGCAGGTCGAGCCCGACGAGAGCGGCCGCAAGCGCGCCCGGCTGACCCCCGAGGGCGCCGCCTTCGTCGAGGCCAACCGCGCCGCCGCGGAAGAGCTCCTCACCCGCAAGCCGCCGGTCTGGCACCGCGGCAATGCGCCGAAGGAGATCGTCGCCGCCATGGACGAGATCAAGACCGCCCTGCGCCGCCGGTTCGCGGCGGAGGGTGCCGACGAGACCCTCATCGCCACGCTTGCCGCGCAGCTACGAGACACCGCCCGGGCCATCGCGGGCGACACGCCCGATGCGCCCTCCGACGACAGCTGATAGCAAGGATACCCCATGGAAAACGTCATCACCCGGCACCGGCACGAGCTGAAGCGCCGAACCCTTACCGTGCAGGCCACCGAGCGCCTCACCCCGCACATGATCCGCGTCACGCTCGGCGGGGAGGAGCTCGAGGGCTTCACCAGCCTTGGCGCGGACGACCATATCAAGCTCTTCTTCCCCGGCGCCGAGGCGGACAAGCCCGAGATGCGCGATTACACCCCGCGCCGCCACGATGCGAAGGCCGGGACGCTGGTGCTCGACTTCGCCACCCACGACGCCGGCCCTGCCACGGCCTGGGCCGAGGCTGCCGTGCCCGGCGACACGCTGCGGATCGGCGGACCGCGCGGCTCGGCGGTGATCGCGCCGGTCTTCGACTGGTACCTGCTGATCGGCGACGAGACCGCCCTGCCCGCCATCGGTCGCCGGGTCGAGGAACTGCCCGCGGGGGTCACCGCGATCACCCTCGCCGCCGTGCCCGGACCCGAGGACGAGCAGCGTTTCGAGAGCGCTGCCGCGCAGGAGGCGCACTGGCTGCACCGCCCGGTCGCCGAGGCGCACGAGCCGGAGGCGCTGCTCGAAGCGGCGCGCGGCCTTGCCCTGCCCGAGGGGCGGGGCTTCGTCTGGATCGCCGCCGAGGCCAGGGTCGCGCGGGCGCTCAAGCTGCACTTCCTCGACGAGCGCGGCCATCCCGCACCCTGGCTCAAGGCGGCGGGCTACTGGGTGAAGGGCGACGCGGGCAGCAGCGACAAGGCGCTCGACTGAGTCCCCGGGCGGTTTCGACCCGCGAAAACGTCAGAGGCCGGGCGCCCTCCTGCGCCCGGCCTCTTCGTGTCCAGTGGTGTTCCGTGGTTGTTCAGCCGTTGTTCAGGGAACGGCGCTCAGGGCTTTGCGTAGCGCGCCGCGAAGCCGGTCAGCCGCGCCGTTGCGCGGGCGCCTCCCGACGGCGGGGTCCTCTGCTCGCCCTGGCGGGTGACGATTCCGGCAAACAGGATCAGCGCGATCACCGGAGACATGATGAGAAGGCCAATGGCCAAGCCAACCAGAAAAAGATGCATGATAGTTCCTCCCTGACTCGAGGCTATCACGGATCCGTGGCGACACAATGACGCATTTTACTTTTCGATCGGGGACTTGCAGCGCCGGCTGTTAGCGCTGCAGCGCAGCAAGGGGTGAAACAGTCCCCAATGGAAAGCGCCGGCCCGTGGAAACGGACCGGCGCGCTGCTGGCAAGCAGGGTGGACGGCGGCTCAGTCGCTGAGCGCGCCCTCCTCGTCGCTGCGGGCGTGCATCTTGGAGCGCACGACCCGCCCGACGATCAGCGGCATGATGAAGCCGACGATCGCGATGCCCCAGAGCGTCAGGGCAAGCGGGCTGTCGAAGAGGGTCAGCCAGTTGCCGTTGTCGATGGTGATGGCGCGGCGCAGGTTGTTCTCCATCGTGTTGCCGAGCAGCGTGCCGAGGATGATCGGCACCAGCGGCACGTCGAACTTGCGCAGCAGCCAGCCCATCACGCCGAAGCCGATCATCACCAGCAGATCGAAGCTCGAGCCCGAGATGCCGTAGATGCCGACGAAGCTGACCATCGCCACCACCGGCATCAGGATGCGCGGCGGCACCATCAGCACGCGGGTGAAGATCCCCACCATCGGGATGTTCAGCGCCAGCAGCATGAAGTTGGCGATGAAGAGCGCGGCGATGAGGCCCCAGACCACGTCGGGATTGTTGGCAAAGAGCAGCGGGCCGGGGGTGATGTTGAGCGACAGCAGCACGGCAAGCAGCACGGCCGTCGTGCCCGAACCCGGCACGCCGAGCGCCAGCATCGGCACGAGCGCGCCACCGGCGGCGGCGTTGTTGCCCGCCTCGGGGGCCGCGACGCCGCGCGGATCGCCCTTGCCGAAGGTGCCTTCCTTGTCCACCAGGCGCTTCTCCATCGAGTAGGAGATGAACGAGCCCAGCGAGGCGCCCGCGCCCGGCAGCACGCCGGCGATGAAGCCGAGGACCGAGGTGCGCAGCATGGTCGGCATGCACTGCTTGATCATCGACATCGGCGGGGTCAGGCGGCCGAGCTGCAGCTGGCCCGACTTGGCGTCCGAGCCGCCGTGACGGTGCTCGAGGAAGATGAAAACTTCCGACAGGGCGAAGAGGCCGACGATGGCGACGAGGAAGTCGAGACCGTCATAGAGGTGCACCTCGCCGAAGGTGAAGCGCGGCACGCCGGTCTGGGTGTCGACGCCGATCATCGCGAGGCCGAGGCCCAGCATGGCGGCGAAGGCCGATTTCGCCTGGTTGGTCGAGGAGACCCCGCCCAGCGTCGCGAAGGCCAGCGCGAAGAGCGCGAAATACTCGGCCGGACCGAACAGCAGCGCGATCTTCACCAGCTGCGGCGCCAGCAGGATCAGGCCCCAGGTGGCGATGAAGGCACCGATGAACGACGCGATGCCGGAAAGCGACAGCGCCTCGCCGGCGAGGCCCTTCTTGGCCATCGGGTGGCCGTCGAGCACGGTCATCATCGCCGGCTCGTCGCCGGGAATGCCGAGCAGGATCGAGCTGATCCGCCCGCCGTACATGGCGCCGTAATAGACCGAGGTCAGCAGGATCAGCGACGGGGTCGGCCCGAGGCCCAGCGTGAAGGCCAGCGGGATCAGGATCGCGACGCCGTTCGACGGGCCGAGGCCCGGCAGCGCGCCCATGATCGTGCCGAGGAAGCAGCCCAGCAGCGCGAGGCCGAGGTTCTGCAGCGTGAAGGCGACGACGAAACCGTCACCGAGGTTGGAAAGAACGTCCATGGCGCGCTCCTCAGAAGCCCAGCGGGCC
The DNA here is from genome assembly GCF_040409955.1 of Salipiger sp. H15. NCBI lineage: Bacteria > Pseudomonadati > Pseudomonadota > Alphaproteobacteria > Rhodobacterales > Roseobacteraceae > Salipiger > Salipiger bruguierae. The sequence continues at coordinate 2,161,437 of NZ_CP123384.1, read as the reverse complement.
GCGGGCCAGCGACAGACCCAGAGCCAGGTGGAAGACCACGTAGATGCCGACCGAGGTCAGCACGCCGATCAGCAGCGACGACAGCACCGGGCTGCCGAGGCGCCAGGTCAGGTAGGCCGAGGCGACGGCGGTGGCGATGACGAAGCCCGCGATGGGCAGGAATTCGGCGTAGAGGATCATCACGACGACCGCCGCGAGGATCTCGACGAGGCGGCCCAGCGAGGGCCACTCGGGATCGGCATCGGGCTTGAGCGCGATGAAGATCGACGAGATGCCGAGAATGGTGGCGATGATCAGCGGAAAGGCCTTGGGACCGACCGAGTCAGAGAGGAAGCTTTCCTCGATCTGCAGAGCGGACCACGCGAAGAAGATGGCGAGCGCCAGGCCGACGAGGCCGAAGATGCGATCACTCATGATGTCCCCCGTAATTAGCGTGAAAGGGTAGAATGTGTCGCCGGGCCCCCGGAGTGACGGGGGCCCGGCGCTCAGAACGTGGGATCAGGTCACTTGATGATGCCGATCTCGCGCGAGATGTTCTGGATCTCGCTCACGCTTTGCTCGACGAAGGCCTGGAACTCGGCGCCGTGCAGGTCGAGCGGGGCAATGCCGTTGTTGGCCATGATCGCCTTCCACTCGTCCGAGGCGTAAAGATCGCTGATCTTCTTCACCCAGGCCTCGTAGGCCGCGTCGCTCATGCCGCCGGGGGCATAGAAGCCGCGCCAGTTCGCGCCGATGGCGTCGACGCCCTGCTCCTTGGCGGTCGGGAACTTGGCGAAATCGCCTTCCAGGCGCTCGGGTGCGAGCACCGCGATCACCTTGATGTCACCCGAGTCGACGAAGCCCTTGGCTTCCGACGCGTCGCCGGTGAAGGCCTGGACCGAGCCTGCGAGCAGCTGGGTCACCGCCTCGCCGCCGCCGTCGAAAGCGACGTACTTGACCGAGCGCACGTCCTCGACGCCGTAGGCCGAAGCGGCGATCAGCACCTTCAGGTGGTCCCAGCCGCCGACGGCCGAGCCGCCCGCCACGGAGATCGAGCGCGGGTCGGTCTTGATCATCTCGAGCAGCTGCGGTAGCGTCTCGATCTCGCTGTCCGCGGCAACCGCGATCACGCCGTAGTCGGCGCCGACGGAGGCCACCCAGCGCACCTGGTCGGTGGTGTTGCCCGGGAAGGCGCCCTGCGCGAGGCGGGTCGCGGTGGCCGAGCTTGCGGCGACGATCAGGTCGTTGTCGTCATTGCGCTTGTTGACCACCTCGGCATAGGCCACGCCACCGCCGCCACCGGCGAGGTTGACGACCTGCATGGTCTTGTCGATCAGGCCGAGTTCCTGGAGTTCCTTGCCGACCTGGCGGCAGGTGAAGTCCCATCCGCCGCCGGGGTTGGCGGGCGCGATGCACTCGGGGTTCTCGGGGGTGAAGTCCTGCGCCTGCGCGGCAAAGGCGGAAACGCCGAGAACGGTCGCGGCAATCAGGCCACGGGTTGCATTGATAAACATGGTATCCTCCTCATGGTCGGTCACCGAACCGATACGCGCCGGCGCCGTCTTCTCCCCGCGGAACCCGACTGTGCTTTGCAGCCTCCCCGGTTGCGGGTTAAGACGTGTCTCTAAGCCACGAAGCTGTCACGAACCTGTCAGATGCCCGACGGCGCATGTGTACGTACCGTCAGCTTGGGGAAGGCCAAAGGAAAGGTACGAGTCCCATGCGTGTCCTGATGGTCGAGGATGCCAGCGATCTCGCCGAGGGCGTCACCGCGCGGCTCGCGCAGTCGGGCATCGTCTGCGATGTCGCGGGCAGCCTCGAGGCGGCGCGGGACGCGCTTGCCGTGCAGGGCTACGACGCGCTGGTGCTCGACATCAACCTGCCCGACGGATCGGGCCTGCGCTTCCTGCGCGAGCTGCGCGCCGCGGGGACGCGCACCCCGGTGCTGATGCTGACCGCGCTGGTCTCGGTCGACGACCGGGTGAGCGCGCTCGACCTCGGCGCCGACGACTACCTCGGCAAGCCCTTCGACCAGCGCGAGCTCGAGGCGCGGCTGCGCGCGCTGATCCGCCGCGAGGCCGAGCAGAAGGGTTCCGAGGTGGTGCTCGGCCCGCTCGCCTATTCCCCCGCCGGGCAGAGCGCCACGCTCGACGGCAGGCGGCTCGATCTCACCGCGCGCGAGGCGGCGCTGCTCGGCGTGCTGCTGCGCCACCAGGGCAACTACCTCAGCAAGAGCCGGCTTTACGACTCGCTCTACGGCTTCGGCGACGCGGATGTGGGGGTGAACGCCATCGAGCTCTACATCGCGCGACTGCGCAAGAAGCTCTCGGGCAGCGGCGTCAGCATCCTCACCCAGCGCGGCATCGGCTACCGGATCGGCCTCGATGGCTGAGGGCCTGCCGCTGCCGACCAGCCTTGCCGCGCGCGTCCTCAAGGCGGTGCTGCTGATCCTGCTCGCCGGCGGGCTGCTGGTGGCGGGCGCGACGCTCTACAACGGCCGGCTGGCGGCGCGGCAGTCCTACGACCGCATCCTGCTGGGCGCGGCGCAGGACATCGCCGCCTCGGTGCGCATCCAGTCCGGGCGGCCGGTGGTCGACCTGCCCGTCTCGGCCTTCGAGCTGCTGGCGCAGGCGCCCGACGACCGCATCCACTACGCCGTGCGCGGCCCCGGCGGCGCGCTGATCACCGGGCTCGACGAGACCGACATCGCCCCGCCCGCCCGCCGCACCGGCAGCACCTCGGGCCCCGAGTTCTTCGACGCGCGGCTCAACGGCGAGCCCGCGCGTTTCGTCCGCGTCACCCGCCGCTTCGCCGAGCGCGACTTCTCGGGCGGCATCGCGGTCACCGTCGGGCAGACGCTGCGCGCCCGGCGGGCGATGGCGGTGGGGCTGATGTTCGACACGCTGGTCCCGGTCCTCGTCGCCGGCATCGCCCTGCTGGCGCTCTCGTGGGTGGTCGCCCGCTCGGCGGTGCGCCCGCTCGAGGCGCTCTCGGCCGATCTGGCCGGGCGCGACCCCTACGACCTCACCCCCGTGCCGACCGAGGGGCTGCCGCGCGAGCTGACGGTGATGCTCGAGGCGATGAACCGCTTCATGGGCCGGCTCGACCGGCAGATGGAGGGGATGCGCCACCTCATCTCGGACGCCGCGCACCAGCTGCGCACCCCGGTCGCCGCGATCCGCGTGCAGGCCGAGGCGATGCAGGACCAGCCCGACGCGGTGCTGCGCGACCGCGCGCTGTCGCGGCTGCTGGCCCGCACCCGCTCGCTCGGCGCGCTGCTCGACCAGCTGCTGTCGCGCGCCCTCGTCACCCACCGCACCGAGAGCGCGCCGCGCGCGCCGCTCGACCTGCGCGAGGTGGCGCTCGAGGTGGTCGAGCGCGGCGACCACGAGCTGATCGCCCCCGGCGCCGAGCTGCGGCTCGAGATCGGCGAGGAGCCGGTGATGGTCCGCGCCGATGCCTTCTCGGTCGGCGAGGCGGCGAAGAACCTGCTGGTCAACGCGCTGAAGCACGGCCGCGCGCCCATCGCCATCGGTGCCGAGCTCCGCGGCGCCGAGGCGGCGCTCTGGGTGATGGACGCCGGCCCCGGCCCCGAGCCGGACATCGCCGCGCGGCTCGGCCAGCGCTTCGAGCGCAGCGCCACCTCGCGCGAGGACAGCGCCGGGCTCGGCCTTGCCATCGTCGCCGCGGTGGCCGCGGCCTTCGGCGGCCGGGTCGCGCTGGAATATCCCGAAGGCGGCTTCCGTATCGCGCTGCTGCTGCCCGCCGCCCCCCAGGAAGACGAGACCCCGTGATGCGCCGCCTCTGCCTTGCCCTGCTGTTCTGCCTCCTCGCCGGTGCCCTGGCGCAGCGCGCCGCCGCGCAGGAAAGCACCGCGCGCTTCGGCAGCGGCGAGACCGGGATCACCCTGCGCTCGACCACCGACATCGCGATCATCCGCCTGGTGATGGAGCGTTTCACCGAACGCAACCCGGACCTGTCGGTGCTCTACGAGCAATGGGGCTCGAACAGCCTCTTCAGCAACAGCCGCGCCGCCTGCACCGGCCGCGCCGAGCCCGCCGACGCGGTCTTCTCCTCGGGGGTCCACCAGATGCTCTGGCTGGTCAACGCCGCCTGCGCCCATCCCTACCGCTCGCCCGCCACCGCCGCGCTGCCCGACCAGCGGCGTTGGCGCGACGAGCTCTGGGGCCTCACCGAGGAGCCGGCGGTGATCATCTACAACACCGAGGTGCTGGAGGCCGCGGACGTGCCGCGCACGCGCTTCGCCCTGCTCGACCTGATGCGCAGGAAGCCCGAGTTGCTGCGCAGCCGCATCGCCACCTACGACATCGAGGATTCCGGCCTCGGCTATCTCTTCGCCCATGCCGACAGCCTCGAGGCCACCACCTTCGGCGCCATGCTCGAGGCCTTCTCGCGCGTGGGGGCCATCGCCACCTGCTGCTCGCTGGCGATCATCGACGGGGTCTCCGAGGGGCGCTACTACATCGCCTACAACGTGCTCGGCTCCTATGCTGCGGCGCGCGCCGCCGACAATGTCGGGATCATCCTGCCCGAGGACTACACGCTGATGATGTCGCGCGCCTACATGATCCCGCGGGACGCGCCCCACCCCGAGGCGGCGGAGCGGCTGCTCGACTTCCTGCTCTCGGCCGAGGCGCAGGAGATGCTGCGCGATCTCGGGCTCATCGCCGCCACCGACCCCGCCGAGACGAGCCTCCTGCCAAGCGCGCGCCGGCTCATCGCGCTGGCGCCGCCGCTGCTGCTGGCGCTCGACCGCAGCACCCGCGACCGGCTGCTGCGTCTTTGGGATGAGGCCTTTTCGCCGGACGCGCGTTGAGGTACCACGGGCGCTTGCAATGCGGCCCGGACTCGGGCTTCATCAGGTAAAGAAGGACAGGGCCATGATGCGACTTGCCATCCTCGGCGCCGCGCTGCTGGCGCTGGCGGCCTGCGCCGCGAAACAGCCGACCGAGGCTGAAGTGCTCACCGTCGCCTGCTCGGCAGGCATCAACGAGGCCTGTGGCTACCTCGCCCGCGGCATGTCGGTGACCGGCCGCCCGCTCTGAGCCGCGGCCGGGCGGGACACGCCTATCCCCTTCCCTCCAGTCGAGATTATCCCGGAAGGATCCGCAGTGCGGGTCCCGGTCAGGCGGCGCGCCGCGCGGTGCGGTCGATGGCCGAGACGATCCGCTCGTCGAGGGCCGCGGGCAGGTCGTGCCCCATGCCCTCGACCAGCATGAGCCCGGCGCCGGGGATCGCGGCGGCGGTGTCCGCGCCGCAGGCGGGCGGGATCAGCGGATCGTCGGTGCCGTGGATCACCAGCGTCGGCACGGTGATCCCGGCGAGTCGCGCCCGCCGGTCGCCGGTCGCCACCATGGCCGCCAGCTGCCGCGCCGCCCCCGCCGGATCATGCCCGCGCCGCGCCTCCTCGAGCACCAGCCAGCGGTGATGCGCCGCGTCGAAAGGCGCGCCGGTCCCGGCGATGCGCCGGGCGAAGGCGAGGCTGGCGGCCACGTAGCCCTCGGGGTCCAGCGCCGGATCGGGCCTCGGCGCGGACATCAGCGCCATGACGTCCGGTGCCGCCTGCGGCAGGTCCGGGTTGCCGGTGCCCGACATGACCGAGGTGAGCGAGCGCACCCGGCCCGGGTGCTCGCAGGCGAGGACTTGCGCGATCATCCCGCCCATCGAGCGCCCGACCACATGCGCCCGCGGGATCGCCAGCGCGTCGAGCAGCGCCACCGCGTCCGCCGCCATGTCCCCGAGCCCGTAGGGGATCTCCGGCGCCCGCCCCGCCCGCAGCGCCGCGATCACCGCGCCGAGGTCGGGCACCGGAGCGCCGTGCAGGTGGGTCGAAAGTCCGGCATCGCGGTTGTCATACCTGATGACGTGGTAGCCCCGCCCGGCCAGCGCTGCGCAGAACCCATCGCCCCAGCGGATCCTCTGGGTGCCGAGCCCGCTGACCAGCAGCAGCGCCGGATCCTCCGCCGCGCCGAACGCGTCGTAGGACAGGTCGAGCCCGTTTGCCATCACCATGCCCATGCTCAGCCCTCCTCCGCATCACCGCCGAAGGCAAGCCGCAGCGCATGGCTGCGGATCGCCTCGGGCCAGTCCGCGAGGCGTTGCTCGAGGCCCGCCCGGTCGCCGGCGAAGAGCGCGCGGACCGCCTCCTCGTAGCCCGGAAGGTCCCCGGCGATCGCCTGCAGGAAGGCGTAGGCCGCCTCCTGCCCCGCCTTGCGCTGCGCCGCGTCCCCCTCGGCCCGGCGCGCCTCGTCGACCAGCCGCCGCAGCGTCGCCGAGGCGCCGCCGCGCTGCGCCGCGAGCCAGTCCCAGTGCCGCGGCAGCAGCGTGACCTCGCGCGAGACCACGCCGAGCCGCGGACGCCCGCGCCCCTTCGTGGCCGCCTCGTCCTCGGGGGCCTCCACGTCGGGCGACCGGTAACGCCCGCGCGGGCTCGGCAGCGGCGCCGCGAGGCGGGCGGCGATCTCGTCCTCGTCGCCGCGCAGGTCGAGGTCCACCACCCGGCCATTGGCGTCGTCGAAGACAAGCACCTGCGCCGAAGGATCCCCGGCCATCGCGTCCCTGACGGCAAGCGCGACCTCGAGGCTTCCCCCGCGGATCAGCAGGTCATGGCCGCGGAAGGCGGTGAGACGGGCGTCGAGTCGGTTGGTCATGGGCTATCTCCGCAGCTGGATGCCCGTTATTTATACCCGGGTTTATTTCAGCGCAATATTACCCGGGCAAAATAATCCTCACCGCGGAAACGCGCAGGCCAACGGGCCCGGCGGCCGGCCATGCGGCTGCCGGGTCGACGGGTCTGTCGGAAGATGTCTCTCGGGGGAAAACCGGCACCGCGGCGGTGCGCTCCGGCAGGGCAATGAGGGCCCTCCGGCAAAGGGGGCCCGGGACGGCGCGTGGCCGTCCCGGGCGCGCGGTCAGGCCGCGGGCATCCGGCGCTCGATGATCTCTGCCCACCAGGAGCAGCCGGCCGGGATCGCCTCGTCGTTGAAGTTGTACTTGGGATGGTGCACCGCCGCCGTGTCGCCGTTGCCGACGAGGATGTAAGCACCCGGGCGCTCCTCGAGCATGAAGGCGAAATCCTCGCCGCCCATGACCAGCGGCGCGTCGTGGCAGTTGCCCGACACCGCGCGGGCCACGTCGGCGGCGAACTCGGTCTGCTCCTCGGAGTTCACCATCACCGGGTAGTTGCGGGTGTAGTCCACCGTCGCCACGCAGCCGAGCGCGGTCGCCATTCCGGTGCAGATTTCCGAGATGCGTTTCTCGGCGAGGTCGCGGTTCTCGGGCGCCAGCGTGCGCACCGTGCCGCGCAGCGTGACGCGCTGCGGAATCACGTTGAACGCCTTCGACGAGGTCTCGAAGCTGGTCACCGAGACGACCATCTCGGTCACCGGGTTGGCGTTGCGCGCGGCGATGGTCTGCAGCGCGGTGACGATCTGCGCCGAGGCGACGGTGGGGTCGAGCGTCTCGTGCGGCTTGGCGGCGTGGCCGCCCTTGCCCTCGACGGTCACCTCGAAGACGTCGGTCGCGGCAAAGAAGGCGCCCGGACGGATCGAGAAGCTGCCGACCGGCATGCCCGGCCAGTTGTGCATGCCGTAGACCTCCTGGATGTTCCAGCGGTCCATCATGCCGTCGTCGCACATCTCCTTGCCGCCGCCGCCGCCCTCCTCGGCGGGCTGGAAGATCACCACGGCGGTGCCGTCGAAGTTGCGGGTCTCGGCGAGGTATTTCGCGGCGCCGAGCAGCATCGCGGTGTGGCCATCGTGGCCGCAGGCATGCATCGCGCCGGGGGTCTTCGAGGCGTAGTCGAGCCCGGTGTCCTCGAGGATGGGCAGCGCGTCCATGTCGGCGCGCAGGCCGATGACCTTGCCCGAGCCGCCGGCCTTGCCCTTGATCACGCCGACGACGCCGGTGCGGCCGATCCCCTCGACCACCTCGTCGCAGCCGAACTCGCGCAGCTTTGCCGCCACCAGCGCCGAGGTGCGGTGGGTCTCGAAGAGGATCTCGGGGTTCTCGTGGATGTCGCGGCGCCAGGTGGTGATCTCGGACTGGAGCTCGGCGAAACGGTTCTTGACGGGCATGTCAGCAGGTCCCTGTTGTTTGATCATATTTTGGCCGGAGCCTGCCACCGGCTCCGCGCCGAGGCAAGCGGCGGCGGGGCGTGACCCGAGGGAAGCGCGTATGGCGCGCCCTCCCCCGGGGCTGGTGTCGCCGCTAGAGGTTCGGCCCCGGCACCAGCTTGCTGCCGTCGGTGAAGCGCGACAGGCGGAAGCGCGTCAGGTCGTGGCCCGGATCCCGCCCAAGCACCATGTCGGCGACCACCCGGCCGAAACCCGGCCCGATGCCGAAGCCGTGCCCGCACATGCCCGTGGCGACGATCAGCCCGGGGATCTGCGCCACCTGGTCCACCACCGGCACGACGTCGGGCATCACGTCGATCATCCCCGCCCAGCTGGCCTGCAGCGGCACGTCGCCCATCTGCGGGAAATGCTGCGCGAACTGCGCGCGGGTCGTTGCGACCCGGCCGGCGTTGGGCGCGGGCGAGAGGATGCGCATCCGCTCGAAGGGGCTCTCCTCGTCGTCGCGCCAGCTGCGCGGCGTGCCCCAGGCATCGGGATAGCCCGCCGGGGCCTTGGCGCGGAAATGCACGTCGAAGCTGCCCTGCCGGGCGAGCGCGAGGTAGGGCCGCGCGTGGCGCAGCGCGTCGGGGCCGAGGAAGAGCTCGGAGAAGGCCGAGGGCGCCAGCGTGTAGCCGCCGTCGGCGCGCGGGCGGAAGGCCAGCACGTCGTCCACCGCCGCCTTGTTCGCCACCTGCGGCAGCGGCGCGGTGGCCATGGCGGTGGAGCGCACCGAGAGCTGCGGCAGGCTCACCCCGTGGCGGCGCAGGAAGAGCCCGGACCAGGCCCCGCCCGCGAGCACCGCCTGCGCGCAGCGCACCGTGCCCGCCTCGGTGACCACCCCGGTGACTGCCCCGCCGCTGCGCTCGAGCCCGCGGACCGCGCAGCGCTCGCGCACGATGACGCCCTCGGAGGCGGCGAGCCGCGCCAGTTCCGGCACCGCCACCCAGGGCTCGCCCTTCATGTCGGTGGGCGTGTGCAGCATGCCGACCCAGGGGCTGTCGGTGGCCCCGGTCAGCGCCTTGGTCTCGGCCGCGCCCAGCAGCTCCGAGCTGACGCCGAGCGGTTTCGCCTGCTCGAGCCAGCCCGCGAAATTCCCCATCTCGGCCTCGGTCTTGGCAAGGTAGCCGACGCCCACGGTGCGGGTGCCGAGCCGCCCCTCGCAGAGCTGGTCCAGCTCCTGCCAGAGCCGCTGCGCCTCCATGGCCACGGGGATCTCGGCAAGGTCGCGCCCCTGCACCCGGATCCAGCCCCAGTTGCGCGAGCTCTGCTCGGCGGCGATGCGGCCCTTCTCGAGCAGCACCACCTTGAGCCCCGCGCGGTTGGCGAAGAGCGCCGTGCAGGTGCCGATGACGCCGCCGCCGATGACCACGAGGTCGGCGACCTCGGGCAGATCGCCCGCGTGTTCCGCCGGGATCACCTCGGGAAGGGGAAAGGTAACGCTCATGCCAGCCGCTCCAGGAGCTTCTCCATGAAGGCCTGCCCGGCCTCGAGCTGCGAGACCGCGATCGACTCGTCCGGCTGGTGTGCAATGCCGATGTCGCCCGGCCCGCAGACGACAACGTCGTAGCCGCCCGCCTGGAAATGGCTCGCCTCTGTGCCGTAGCTGACATGGCGCCTGGCGTTGTCGCCAGTGATCTGGCGCACCATCTCCTCGGCGCGGTTGCCCTCGGTGGGCGCGAAGGGCGGCAGGTTGAAGGCCCCCTTCACCTCGATCCACGCCTCGGGGCGCACCGCCTGCATCTCGGCGTTGAGCTCGGCCACCTTGTCGAGCAGCCGCCCGCGCCAGTGGTCCGGGTCCTCGCCCGGCACGACGCGGAAGCCCAGCGGGAACCAGCAGTCCTTGGCGGTGATGTTCTGCGCCGTGCCACCGCGGATCTGCCCGACGTGGACGTTGGTGTAGGGCGGCGTGAAGAGCGCCGCCACCGGCCCCGGCGCGGCCGCGGCGTTCTCGGCGTTCACCGCGTTGCACCAGTCGATCAGCTTCGCGCCCCACATGATCGCCGAGACGCCGGTCTCGAGGATCGAGCTGTGCACCTCGAAGCCGTGGACATGCACGTCGAAGCTGATGCCGCCCTTGTGGCCGGTCACCGGCTTCAGCATCGTGGGCTCGCCGACGATCACCGCGCTGGCCTTGGGCACCACGCCCTGCATCGCGGCGACGAGGTCGATCGCCCCGGCGCAGCCGATTTCCTCGTCGTAGCTGAACGCCAGCTGCAGCGGCCGCCTGACGCCGCGGTGCCGCGCCTCGACCATCGCCCAGATCGCCAGCGCGTCAAAGGCCTTCATGTCGGTCGATCCGCGCCCGTAGAGCCGCCCGTCGCGCTCGGTCAGCACCCAGGGGTCCGAGCTCCAGTCCTGCCCCTCGACCGGCACCACGTCGGTGTGCCCCGAGAGCACCACGCCGCCCTCCTCCTCGGGCCCCACGTGGGCAAAGAGCGCCGCCTTCAGATCGGGCTCCGAGGGCTTGGCGTGGCGGTGGCTCGCGATGCCGTGGCTGGCGAGGTAGTCCTCGGTCCAACCGATCAGGTCGAGGTTGCTGCCGGTGCTGACGGTGGGAAAGGAAACGAGCTTCTCCAGAAGCTCGCGCGGGGAAAGGCGGGGGGTCATGCGGCGTCCTTGGTCTGTCTTCGGCGCCGACCTAAGCCTGCCTGCGCGCCGGCCACAAGGGGGCCGCGGGACCCCGCCCCGGCTTTCGCCCCGGGCGCGGCGCAACTGCCCGTTCTTCAGCCGCGCGCCACGCCCCGACCCGCGGTCGCCCAGGCCAGCCCGTCCACCACCGCGGTGAAGGCCTCGGAGCGGTGCAGCGCCGCACCCGGGCAGACCGCCCGCGCCTCGTCCGCGACCAGCGCCATGAGGCTCGAGCCGCCCACCAGCACCACGCTGTCAACCTGCATCGGCGAGACCTGCGCCAGCATCAGCGTCTCGTAGATCGCCATGCGCAGCGCCTCGCGCGCCTCGCCGAGCGCGGCGTTGAGCGTGCCCGGCGTGACCCGCGCGCCGAGCCCGGGCTCGATCATCCCCATGCCGATCTCGGATCCGGCCGTGCCGGAATTCGCGGCGATCTTGCCGCGCTCCACGGCGAAGGCCAGTTCGTGGCCGAGCTCGTCGGTGATCACCGCCTGCAGGCGCTGCATCGGCTTCGGCTCGACCGCGTGGCGCAGCATGTCCTCGACCGCGCGCTCGGTGTCGCGGTTGTAGAGGAAGGGGATCTTCGCCCAGGTCGAAAGGTCCACGTAAAGCGCGTTCGGCACCGGCAGCAGCCCCTCGCCGAAATCCCGCCGCAGCGCGCCGCCGAGCCCCAGCAGCGGCATGGCATGGCGCATCGAGACCGCGTGGTCGAAATCCGTGCCGCCGAGCCGGATGCCGTGGCTGGCCGAGATGGCGATGCCGTCACCGGCGCTGCGGAAGACGGTGAAGTCCGAGGTGCCGCCGCCGATGTCGACGATGAGCCCAGTGCCGCCCGTGCCCTCGGCGATGCGGCTCGCGAGCGCCGCCGCCTCCGGCTCGAACATCATCTCGACGCTCTTGAAGCCCGCGGCGAGGTAGCAGCCGCGCAGGTCTTCCTCGGCCCGCGCGTCGCGCTCGGCGTCGCCCGAGTGGAAATGCACCGGCCGGCCCGAGAGCGCGCGGGTGAACTGCCGCCCCGCCTGCGCCTCGGCCCGCGCCTTCACCTCGGCAAGGAAGGCGGTGACGATCTCGGCCAGCGTCCGGCGCTTGCCGCCGATCAGCCGCTTTTCATGGAAGAGCGCGGTGCCGAGCACGCTCTTCAGCGCGCGCATGTAGCGCCCCTCCTCGCCGGCGATCAGCGCCTCCGAGGCGGCCATGCCGATGCGCATGCCGCCCTCCTCGGGGAAGAACACGGCGGTGGGCAGGGTCTCGGCCCCGGCCTCGATCTGCAGCAGGCGCACCGCGCCGTCCTCGACGATGCCCGCCGCGGAGTTGGAGGTTCCGAAATCGATCGCAAGACAGTCGCCGCTCGCAGACATGGCACGCTCCCAAGGCCTGGAAAGCGCCGGGGCTACCGAAAACGCGAAACGGGGGCAAGGGCGAAACGCCCGCCCCGTCCGTCAGGCGGAAATATCCCCGGGACGTCCGCCTCGGCGGGCGGGGGCAGAGCCCCGCTGGTTCCGGGCGCGCGCCATGGGCACGCTACGGGAAAGAGAGCGCGCCCTCGGCACACGGGGTCATCACCGACCGGCGGCAAAGGCCCGCCGGGCATCCGCGGCGGCAGGGGCCGCCCCGGCAACAGGTCCGCGCAAGATGCAGGAACGGCGAGGGGCCTCAGCCCTTCGCCGCTGCTTTCTGCTCCGGCTTGTCCGCCTTGGCCTCGGTCTTCGCCTCGGCCTTCGGATCGGACGGCAGCTCGATGTTGATCTCGAGGCTGGAGACGTCGCCGATGGAATCCATGCGGATTCCAACGGCATCGTCACTCACCTGCACGTAGCGCTTGATCGCTTCGACGATGTCGCGCTGCAGCAGCGGCAGGAAGTCCGCGCTGGGACCCGACCCGCGCTCGTGCGCGAGAAGGATCTGCAGGCGTTCCTTGGCCTGGGCCGAGGATCTCGGTTTGCGGTTGAAGGTGAAGCCGAAAAGATTCATGCGGTCCTCCCGAAGAGACGGGACATCAGACCCGGAACCTTCTCACCCTCGATCTTCATCGGCAGGTCCTCGCCGTCGAGGCGCGCGACGGCTTCCTCGTAGGCGGTGGCCGCACGGCACTTCTCGTTCAGGATGACCGGCACGCCGACGTTCGACGCGCGCAGCACCGCGGGGCTTTCCGGGATCACGCCCACCAGCGGGATCGCGAGGATCTCGAGCACGTCCTCGACCGACATCATCTCGCCGTCGCCCGAGCGTTTCGGGTCGAAGCGGGTGAGCAGCAGGTGGCTCTTGATCTGCTCTTCCTCGCCGCGCTCGGCGCGGGCGGTCTTGGAGCTGAGCAGGCCCAGCATCCGGTCGCTGTCACGCACCGAGGAAACCTCGGGGTTGGTCACGACCACGGCCTCGTCGGCGTAGTACATGGCCAGCTGCGCGCCGCGCTCGATGCCCGCGGGGCTGTCGCAGATGATGTAGTCGAACTCCTGGCGCAGCTCGTTCAGCACCTTCTCGACGCCTTCCTGCGTGAGCGCGTCCTTGTCGCGGGTCTGCGAGGTCGGCAGCACGTAGAGGTTGTCGAGCCGGCGGTCGCGGATCAGCGCCTGGTTCAGCTTGGCATCGCCCTGGATCACGTTGATGAAGTCGAACACCACGCGGCGCTCGCATCCCATGATCATGTCGAGGTTGCGCAGACCCACGTCGAAGTCGATCACGACGGTGCGGTGCCCGCGCGATGCGAGGCCCGCGCTGATGGCAGCGGAGGACGTGGTCTTGCCCACGCCACCCTTGCCCGAGGTCACAACGATAACTTTGCTCACTGGCGGCTCCTGTTGAATGCCGAGGTCATGCGAACGGCGCGACGATCAGCCGTTCGTCCTCGAGGTAAATCTGCACCATCTTGTGACGCACGTCGGCGCCGAGGCTGTCCGAGGTCCGGTAGAGACCGGCGATGGCCAGCAGTTCCGCGTCGAGGGACTGGCAGAAGATGCGGGCGTTCTCGTCGCCGTCGATGCCGGCGAAGGCGCGGCCGCGCATGCGGCCGTAGACGTGGATGTTGCCGGCGGCGAAGAGCTCGGCACCCGAGCTCACCGGGCCGACCACGGTCAGGTCGCCCTTGTCGGCGATCACGGTCTGGCCCGAGCGCACCGGCATGGTCACGATCTTGTTCTCCGGCGCCAGCCGCTGCGGGGCCGGCGCGGGCTCCGGCTCGGGCTGGGACTCCGGCGCGGCGGCACGGTCCGGGAAGACCCGGCTCGGGCGCTTCTGCTCGGAGCTCGGCAGCGCCCCGCGCAGCGGCGCGTCACGCCCCCCGGTCACCGTGATCAGGCCGAGCCCGGCGGCGGCGGCGCGCAGCGCCTCGTCCCCGCCCTGCACGCCGAACACCGCAAGCTCGCGGCGGCGCAGGTCGGCGACCAGCTCGGTCAGCGCCTCGGCGGTGATCTGCGCCTGCGACTGCTCGAGGTCGATGATCACCGGCGCGTCGGTGAAGAAGTTCGGGGTCTTCTCCAGCCGGTCGGCCAGCATCTCGTAGAACCGCGCGTCCGGCGCCGTGCTGAGGCGCAGGGCCAGGGCGGTCAGGAACCGCCCCCGGAACTGGAAGGGTTTCAGTGTCGTCCCGACACCATCGATGTTGCCGCTGGCGACGTCTGTCTGCACGCTTGTTCTTAGCCTTCTGCTCTCGGGCCTGGCACAGATTCGAGTCTGTGCTTCGTTCTATCGTGCATAATCATCCCACGACCGGGGATCCACATCCAAGTCTATTTTTCTCTCGGTCGGCAGAGAAATGCCGCCGCGAAACCACAACCCTTAGTAGCCGGACGCCGATGTGAGTACGAAATGATCGTGCCCGACCTGTTTGTACACGTTGGGCTCGGGCTCGTAACCGACCGGGTGAATGGGCGACGGGATCGGCTTGAAATTGAGGTCCTTCTCGGTCTTCCGCCGGTGCGGATCGGCGATCGGAACGGCGGACATCAGGGCCTTGGTGTAGGGGTGCTGCGGGTTCTCGAAAACCGCCGCGCGCGGGCCGATCTCGACGATCCGGCCGAGGTACATGACCCCCACCTTGTGGCTCACCCGCTCGACCACCGCCATGTCGTGGCTGATGAAGAGGTAGGAGAGGCCGAGATCGGCCTGAAGCTCCATCATCAGGTTCACCACCTGCGCCTGCACCGACACGTCGAGCGCCGAGACCGCCTCGTCCGCGACGATCAGCTTGGGGTTGAGCGCAAGCGCCCGGGCGATGGCGATGCGCTGGCGCTGGCCGCCCGACAGCTCGTGCGGGAAGCGGCGCATGAAGCTGCGCGGCAGCTCGACCCGGTCGAAGAGCATGGCCACGCGGTCGGTCATCTCGGACCCCTTGTGCGAGCCGAAATTGCGCATCGGCTCAGCCACTTGGTCGGCGAGGTTCATCTGCGGATTGAGCGAGGCGAAGGGGTCCTGGAAGATCATCTGCATCTCGCGCCGCGCGTCGCGCAGCATGTTCGGCCCAAGCCCCATCACGTCGACGCCGTCGAGCACCACCCTGCCCTTGATCGGCTCGACGAGGCGCAGGATCGAGCGCCCGCAGGTCGACTTGCCGCAGCCGGATTCGCCGACGAGGCTCAGCGTCTGGCCCTTGTTGACGGTGAAGCTCACGTCCTCGACCGCATGCACGTTCGACACGGTCTGGCGGAAGAAGCCGCCCTTCACCGGGAAGCGCGTGGTCAGCCCCTCGACCTGCAGCAGCGGCGTGTCGGTGCCGGGGATCGGCATGATCTCGTCCTGCTCGCGGCCCAGAAGGCGCATCGGCTCGGGCAGCGGCTTGCCGCGCATCTCGCCGAGCTTCGGCACGGCGGCGAGCAGCGCCTGGGTGTAGGGGTGCTGCGGCCGCTCGAAGATGTCCTCGACGGTGCCCTCCTCGACCTTGCGGCCGCGGAACATGACGACCACCCGGTCGGCCATCTGCGCGACCACGGCCATGTCGTGGGTGATGAACATCACCGAGGTGCCGGTCTCGCGCTTGAGCCGGTCCATCAGCGCGAGGATCTCGGCCTGGATGGTCACGTCGAGCGCGGTGGTCGGCTCGTCGGCGATCAGCAGGCGCGGCTTGCAGGCCATGGCCATGGCGATCACCACGCGCTGGCGCATGCCGCCCGAAAGCTCGTGCGGATATTGCTTGAGGCGCCGCTCGGGCTCGGGGATGCGGACCTGCTGCATGAGTTCAAGCGCGCGGGCCTTTGCCTGCTCCTTGCTCATGCCGCGGTGCACGCGCAGCCCCTCGGTCAGCTGGCGCTCGACGGTGAAGACCGGGTTCAGCGCGGTCATCGGCTCCTGGAAGATCATCCCGATCTCGTTGCCGCGGATGTCGCGCATGACCTCCTGCGAGGCCTGGGCAAGGTCGGTCTCGCCGCCGTCCTTGCGATCAAAAATTAGGCGCCCGTTGGCGATCTCGCCGCCGCCGAACTCGATCAGCCGCATCAGCGACAGCGAACTGACCGACTTGCCGGAACCGGATTCCCCGACGACGCAGACGGTTTCGCCCGGCCCGATGTCGAAGCTCACGTCCTCGACACCCGCGACGGGACCGTCTTTTGTCTCGAATTCGACGCGCAGGCGCTCGATCCGCGCGATGGGGTTGTCCAGCATCAGGGCCTCTCCGTATGGGTCACTGCAAACGCTAAGGGCAGGTTCGGTGACCTGTCAAACCCAAGCGCGTGCTGACCCTAAGGCAATGCTTGCTTTTTGCGCCCGTTCTGTTTCGATGACCGGCAAGCGGGATGAGGCCATGTGAACATCGAACCCCAAGGGTCCGTCACTTGGCGTTTTTCCCGCTGCAACAAAGAAGAGACCAACCGGTCTTAGGTCGATAACAGGGAGTGACCTATGAAACTGAAGACCCTTCTCCTCGGGGCCGCAGCCAGCTTCGTGCTGGCCCCCGCCGCCGCCATGGCGGAGCGCGGCTCGGACGGGCACGTGAACATCATCTACTGGCAGGCGCCGTCGATCATGACGCCCTACCTGTCGAGCGGCACCAAGGACATCGAGGCCTCGTCGCTGGTCCTCGAGCCCCTCGGTCGCTACACCGAGACCGGTGCACTGGTTCCCTTCCTGGCCGAAGAGATCCCGACCGTCGAGAACGGCGGCGTGGCCGCCGACCTGAAGTCGATCACCTGGAAGCTGAAGTCCGGCCTGCTGTGGTCCGACGGCACCCCGGTGACCTCGGCCGACGTGAAATTCACCGCCGACTACTGCATGAGCCCCGACGGCGGCTGCGCGCAGCTCGCCAAGTTCGACCACATCACCTCGATCGACACGCCGGACGACCTGACCGTGATCGTGAATTTCGACGAGGCCATGCCGAACCCCTACGGCCCGTTCATGGGCGGCCAGTCCCCGATCCTGCAGAAGGCGCAGTTCGAGAACTGCGTCGGCGCCGCGGCATCGACCTGCACCGAGGCCAACTTCAACCCGATCGGCACCGGCCCGTTCAAGGTCGACGAGTTCAAGCCGAACGACGTGATCTCGCTCTCGGCCAACCCCAACTACCGTGACCCGGCCAAGCCCGCCTTCGCGACCGCCACGCTCAAGGGCGGCGGCGACGCGGAATCGGCGGCCCGCGCGGTGCTGCAGACCGGCGAGTTCGACTACGCCTGGAACCTGCAGCTCGCACCCGACGTCCTTGCCTCGATGGCACAGGGCGGCGCCGGCACCCCGGTCTCGGCCTTCGGCACCCTGGTCGAACGGCTCGAGATGAACATGACGGACCCCTCGCCGAACCTGCCCGAGGGCGAGCGTTCGACCGTGGCGCATCCGCACCCGATCCTGTCGGACTTCAAGGTCCGCAAGGCGCTGTCGATGGCGATCGACCGCAACCTGCTGACCGAGGTCGGCTACGGCCAGGCCGGCCGCGCCACCTGCAACCTCGTGCCCGCGCCCGAGCTCTACGCCTCGCCGAACACCGAGTGCCTCACCCAGGACCTCGATGGCGCCAAGGCGCTGCTCGAGGAAGCCGGCTGGACCGACAGCGACGGTGACGGCATCCGCGAGAAGGACGGCATGAAGCTGAGCCTGCTCTACCAGACCTCGACCAACGCCGTCCGCCAGGACTTCCAGGCGCTGATCAAGGATTGGTGGCGCCAGATCGGCGTCGAGACCGAACTGCGCAACATCGACGCCTCGGTCTACTTCGGCGGTGACCCGGGCTCGCCCGACACCTTCCAGAAGTTCTACGCCGACGTCGAGATGTACGCGAACAACTTCGACGGCACCGACCCGCAGTCCTACCTGCAGATGTACCGCTGCGGCAACGAGCCGAAGCCGTCGTCGCAGTGGCAGGGCGAGAACATCAACCGCTTCTGCAACGAGGAATACGACGCGCTGCTCGACGATCTGGCCAAGACCGGCGAGCTCGAGAAGCGCGGCGAGATCGCCAAGAAGCTGAACGAGATCATCACCAAGGACACGATGACCATCGTTCCGCTGGTCGACCGTGGCCGCGTCTCGGCGCATTCCAACACGCTCGGCGGTGTGATCCTGAACACCTGGGACAGCGAGCTGTGGAACGCGGCCGACTGGTTCCGCATCAAGGGCTGACCCCGTGACCCGCACGTCCCCGCGCCCGGCGCGGGGGCGTGCCCCTTCTGGAAGGTCTGCCCGTGACCTCACCTCTCCGGAACCCCGACCTCGGCCCCTCGGGCCGGTCCTCCTTCCCGGCCCACGGCGCCTCGCGGCGACAGCCGGTGCCGCCGCACGGGTCCAACAGCAATGACACGGAATTCATGACGCACACAGCCCGCAGCCACGCCCGGTGCCGGACATTGCCGCCGCACACGCGGCGCCGCCCCGCCCGCGCCCCCATCCGAAAGGTCCGCCCATGCTGACCTACGCGATCCGCCGCCTCGTCCTTTCGGTCCCGACGCTGCTCTTCATCAGCTTCGTGATCTTCATGCTGCTGCAGCTCGCGCCGGGCGATCCCATGGCGCAGGTGCCGCTGACCGTGCCCCCCGAGGTGAAGCAGAAGATGCGCGACGCGCTCGGTGTCGGCGAGCCGGCGCTGGTGCAATACTGGAAATGGCTGGTGCAGGTCTTCTGGATCGAGCCCAAGATCTTCATCGACTGGCTCACCCGCGACAGCTGGCTGCTCGGCTGGCTGCCCGACACGCATCTCTACAACGGCCAGCTGCGGGTGATCTCCTGGCAGACCCGCTCGCCGGTGATGGACATCGTGCTGCAGCGCATCCCGCAGACGCTCTGGGTGGTCGGCCTCAGCTACGTGGTCGGCGTGCTCATCGCCCTGCCCATCGGCATCTACTCGGCCTACCGGCAATACTCGGTCTTCGACCAGGCCGGCACCTTCATCACCATGGTCGGCTTCTCGATCCCGCCGTTCTTCACCGGCCCTCTGCTGATCGTGATCTTCTCGGTCTACCTCGGCTGGTTCCCGTCGATCTACGACACCACCCACGTGGTCCGCGACTGGGCGAGCTTCAAGTTCCAGATCGTGCAGATGATCATGCCGGTCATGGTGCTGGCCTTCCAGACCACCGCGCAGCTGTCGCGCTACATGCGCGCCTCGATGCTCGACAACCTCAACCAGGACTACGTGCGCACCGCCCGCGCCAAGGGCCTTTCGGAGGCCGTGGTGGTCATGGTGCACGTGCTGCGCAACTCGATGATCCCGGTGATCACCGTCATCGCGCTCGGCGTGCCCTCGATCTTCGGCGGCGCGATCATCACCGAGAACGTCTTCAAGGTGAACGGGATCGGCCAGCTGCTGATCACCGCGCTCTTTGCCAACGACCTGCCGATGGTGATGACGCTGACCTTCATCTTCGCCGTGCTGATCGTTCTGTTCAACCTGATCGCCGACATCCTCTACGGCCTTCTCGACCCGAGGATCCGCTATGACTGAGCCCGTTCCCGCCTCCCCCGCCCCGATCGAGGCCCTGCGCGACAAGGGACCGGACAAGCCGCCGCGCTCCAAGTGGAAGGACGTCTGGAGCCAGTTCCGCAAGCACAAGGGCGCGATGGTCGGGGCCTTCTTCCTGCTCTTCATCACCTTGGGCGTGCTGCTCGGGCCCTATCTCTGGACGCTCGATCCGCAGGCGCTCGACATCCGCGCCAAGGACATGCGGCCGATCTACACCACGCTCTGGGACGGCACGGCGAAGACCAGCTGGGCGCATCCGCTGGGCTCGGACCAGCTCGGCCGCGACAACCTCTCGCAGCTGATCGCCGGCGGGCGCGCCTCGATGGCGGTGGGCTGGGCGGCGATGATCCTGTCGCTGGTGATCGGCGCCGGGATCGGCGTGCTGGCCGGCTACTTCCGCAAGCTCGACGGCCCGCTGATGCGCCTGACGGACCTCTTCCTGTCGCTGCCGATCCTGCCGCTGCTCCTGGTCGCGGTGACCCTGTTCCGCCAGCCGCTGCGGGCGAACTTCGGCCCCGAGGGCGGCATGTTCATCCTCATCGTCACCGTGGTCGGCATCACCTCGTGGATGCCCACGGCGCGCATCGTGCGCGGCGACGTGCTGGCGCTGAAGGAGCGCGAGTTCGTGCTGGCGGCGCGCTCGATCGGCACGCGGCCGTTCCAGATCATCACCCGCCACCTGCTGCCGAACGTGCTCTCGCCGATCATGGTCTCGGCGACGCTCGGCCTCGCCACGGCGATCATCACCGAGAGCGCGCTGTCCTTCCTCGGCGTCGGCTTCCCCTCGGACTTCCCGACCTGGGGCAAGATGCTGGCCGACGCGGTGGCGCGGATGGAGGACTTCCCCGAGCGGGTGATCCTGCCCGGCATCGCGATCTCGCTCACCGTGCTCGGGGTCAACTACCTCGGCGACGGGCTGCGCGACGCGCTCGACCCGCGCATCCGCGGCCGCTGAGCGCGCAACCTCAGCTTGAAGTACCGCCGGAGGCGGGGGGCCCAGCCCCCCGCCTTTTTCATCGGCGCGCCTCCCCCGCGCCGCGCGGGCGGCAAGGGTGGTCATGCGTATTTGGAAAGAGAAGAAGCCGGAAGGCTGCGCGGCGCCCCCCCCCTGGCCCCTCTTCTCTTTGAAAATACGCCGGGGTGAATTGGCCGAAGGCCAAGAGGGGCAGCGCCCCTCCACGCCCTTTCAGCCGGAAAAGCAAAAGGCGGAGGGGACAGCCCCTCCGCCTCGGTCTTCGGGATGCGGCGCTGCGCTCAGTAGAGCCCGCCCGAGCTCAGCGTACCGAACGAGGCCTTGGGCCCCACCGTCGCCTTGCGGCCGGTCGAGGTGGTGATCTCGCGCGGACGGGTCGAGCCGTCGGGCTGGATCATGTCGAAATTGCCGGTCATCGCCCAGCCGCCATCGAGCTGGATGCCGAAGAGCGGTTCCTCGCCCGAGCGGAAGCACTCGGCCACCACGTTGTCGCCGCTGGCGTCCGGGCCGAGCCGGGCGCCGGTGAAGCGGTCGATGTTGATGAAGTTGCAGGCCGGGGGAACCTTGAACTGGCCGCCGCCGTATTTCTCGACCGCCTTGAGCATGAACCGGTTGAACACCGGCCCGCAGAGCCCGCCGCCCGAGGCACCGTGGCCGAGCGGGCGTGGCGTGTCGTAGCCGATGTAGCAGCCGGCGACGATGTTCGAGGTGAAGCCGAGGAACCACACGTCCTTGGAGTCGTTGGTGGTGCCGGTCTTGCCGGCGGTCGGCACCGGCAGGTTCACCGTGCGCGCCGCGGTGCCGCGCTGCACCACGCCCTGCATCATCGAGGTCAGCTGGTAGGCGGTGACCGCGTCCATGATCCGGTCACGGTTGTTGCGGATGTCCGGGCCGCGGCCCGGCGGCAGGTTGGGATCGGCGCAGTCGAGGCAGGTGCGCTCGTTGCCCTTCTGGTACTCGTGGTTGTAGACCGTGCGGCCGTAGCGGTCCTGCACCCGGTCGACCAGCGTCGGCTCGACCCGCTCGCCGCCGTTGGCGAACATCGCATAGGCCGAGATCATCTTGTAGAGCGTGGTCTCGTCCGCGCCGAGCGCGTTGGCCAGCACCCGGCCCATGTGGTCGTAGACGCCGAACTTCTCGGCGTAGTTCGCCACCGTGTCCATGCCGATCTCCTGCGCGAGGCGGATGGTCATCAGGTTGCGCGACTGCTCGATGCCGGTGCGCAGCGGGGTCGGGCCGTAGTAGGTGTTCGAGGCGTTCTTCGGCCGCCACACGCCCTGCGGCGTGTTGATCTCGATCGGGGCGTCGATGATGATCGTCGAGGGGGCGAAGCCCGAGTCCAGCGCCGCGGCGTAGACGAAGGGCTTGAAGCTCGAGCCGGGCTGGCGCAGCGCCTGGGTGGCGCGGTTGAACACCGAGTTCTGGTAGCTGAACCCGCCCTGCATCGAGATCACCCGGCCGGTGTTCACGTCCATCGCCATGAAGGCGCCCTGCACCCGCGGCACCTGGCGCAGCGTCCAGCGGATGAACTCGCCGGTCTTGTCGTCATTCATCGC
The DNA here is from genome assembly GCF_040409955.1 of Salipiger sp. H15. Lineage (NCBI taxonomy): Bacteria > Pseudomonadati > Pseudomonadota > Alphaproteobacteria > Rhodobacterales > Roseobacteraceae > Salipiger > Salipiger bruguierae. The sequence continues at coordinate 2,139,288 of NZ_CP123384.1, read as the reverse complement.
GCGCACGTGCACCACGTCGCCGCGCTTGAAGTTGTCGGCGAAGCTGCCCTTGGCCCAGCTGATGTCGTTGCGCGGCACCACGGTCGGGCGCTCGGCGGTGTCCTCGACGCCCTCGATGCCGAGGCGCATCTGCGCGTCGGCCACATCGAGCACCACGGCCGGGTACCACTGGCTGTCGAGGTCGATGTCGCGCGCCACGGGCACGGCGGCCAGCGCCGCGCGCCAGGCCTCTTCCGAGCCGAGCTGGTCCTCGGCGATGGTCTTGCCGGTGCCGCGCCACCGGCCGAGGCTGCGGTCGTAATCCTCGAGCGCGATGCGCAGCGACTTGGCCGCCTCGACCTGCATCTCGGGATCGAGCGTCGCGCGGACCGACAGGCCCCCCGAGAAGAACTCGCCCTCGCCGAACTCGGAAGTCAGCTGGCGGCGGATTTCGTCGGTGAAGTAGTCGCGCGGCGGCAGCGAGTCCTGGTAGGGCTCGAAATCGCCGTTCTGCACCGACTTCAGCGGCAGCGCCACTTCGCTCTCGAAGGTGGCCTCGTCGATGTAGCCGTTCTCGAGCATCTCACGCAGCACGTAGTTGCGGCGGTCGAGCAGGCGCTGCTTGTTGCGCACCGGGTGGAAGTCCGAGGGCGCCTTGGGCATCGAGGCCAGCATCGCCGCCTCGTGCGGGGCGAGTTCCGACAGGCTCTTGTTGAAATAGGTCTGCGCCGCGGCCGTGACGCCGTAGGAGTTCTGGCCGAGGAAGATCTCGTTGAGGTAGAGCTCGAGGATCTTGTCCTTGCTCAGCGTCTCCTCGAGCCGGGCGGCGAGGATGATCTCCTTGATCTTGCGCTCGATCTTGCGGTCGCCCGAGAGCAGGAAGTTCTTCATCACCTGCTGGGTGATGGTCGAGGCGCCGCGCACGTCGCGGCCGCGGGTGCGCACCGCGTCGACCACGGCGGCGGCGATGCCGCGCACGTCATAGCCGTGGTGCTCGTAGAAGTTCTTGTCCTCGGCCGAGATGAAGGCCTCCTTCACCAGGTCGGGGATCTGGTCCGCCGGGGTGAAGAGCCGTCGCTCCTGCGCGAACTCGTCGATGATCCGGCCTTCCTGCGAGTAGATGCGGCTGATCGTCGGCGGGGTGTATTGCGCCAGGCTCTCGTGGCTCGGCAGGTCGCGGCCATAGATCCAGAACACCGCGCCGATGGACAGCGCGATGGCCATCAGCCCGAGGGTGATGACGCTGAAGATGGCCCCGAAGAAGGAGAAGATGAACCTGATCACGAGCAATGCCTCTCTGGATTGCAGTCCCATTATACTGCGCGGGGCCTCAGGTCAAAACACATAGGTGCCAAAGCGCGCCGGACGAGCGCCGCGCCGCCTCGGGGGGCCGCTTTCCCCCGGGCGGTGCGGAGTGGTGGAATACCATACACCCGGAGCGATGGATTTTTCGGCGGACTCGCGCTATAGTGGTGGGAATTTCCGCTGTGAATTTATTGCTCTACTCGCTGGTCTTCGCCCGCGACGACAGCCCATTCGGTCTACCGATCCACGGGGTTCCAATGCGCGTCCATGAAGCGATTGTTGAGGCACTAGGGGACATCGGCGTTGACGCTGCGTTTGGCGGCGCCGGAGAGAACGCGGCGGGGCTGATGCTCGCGCTCGACGCCTCGAAGCGGATCCGCCCGATCATCGCCAAGAACGAACAGGCCGCCGCCTTCATGGCCTGCGGCTACGCGATGTTCACGGGTCGGCTGGGCGTCTGTTTCGCGACCGCGGGGCCCGGGGCCTTCAACCTGATCTCGGGGCTCTGCGTCGCGCTCACCGACAGCTACCCGGTGCTGGCGATCAGCGGCTATTCCACCGTTGCGTGGGAGGGGCGCGGCGGGCTCAACGAGACCTCGGGCCGCGGCCGCACGCCGAACTCGCACATGATGTTCGACGCCTGCTGCAAGACCGATCCCGCCACCGGCAAGCCCGCGAATTTCCTCGTGACCGATCCGGCGAAGCTGGTCGACACCCTCGAGCGCGCGGTGCGCATCGCCTTCGAGGGGCGGCCCGGCCCGGTACACATCGCCATCGCCGAGGACATCACCCCGCGCAGCGTCGAGGTGCCGAACTTCCGCCGCATCGACGTGCGCCCCGCCCCGGTCGCGCCCGACCCGGCGCAGCTCGAGGCGGCGGGGAACCTGCTCGAGGACGCGCTGAACCGCGGCGACCGGGTCTGCGTGCTGGCCGGCTTCGGCGCGGTCCGCTCGGGCGCCGGCGAGGCGCTGCGCCGCTTCATCGAGCGGTTCGAGCTGCCGCTGCTGACCACCATGGATGGCAAGGGCATCGTCGACGAGCAGCACCGGCTCGCCATCGGCATCTTCTGCGACAGCGGCCACAAGGCCGCGCGCGACATCTGGGAGGAGAGCGAGCTGGTGCTCGCCATCGGCAATTCCTTCGCCCAGCACGCGACCTTCGACTTCGACGACGGGCTCTTCGACGGCAGGCAGCTCATCCACATCAACATCGACCCGGGCGAGATCGACAAGATCTACCGCGCCGACGCGGCCATCGTCGCCGACGCGAAGCTGGCGCTCACGGCGCTGCATGAAAGGCTCGACGCCAGCGTCGGGCACCGCCCGGAAATCGACTACCGCCCGAAGGATTACGACGAGCGCTTCGTGATCGGCGTGCACAAGGGGCTGCATCCGGGGCGCATGGTGCAGGCGATCTCGCGCAACCTGCCGCCGCGCGGCGTGGTGCTGGCCGACGCGGGCGCCCACGCGGCCTGGTGCGGCTACTACCTCGAGATGCGCGAGGGGCAGAACTTCCGCAAGCCCGGCACCTACGGGCCGATGGGCATCGGCGTCTGCGGCGCGCTGGGGGCGAAGTTCGCCGATCCCTCGCGCCCGGTGGTCGCCGCGGTGGGCGACGGCTGCTACCTGATGATGGGCTTCGAGCTGATGACCGCCGTCACCCACAACATCCCCGTGGTCTGGGTGATCTTCAACGACGGCGAGTTCAAGCTGATCAAGCTCTACCAGCTCTCGGCCTTCTTCGACACGGCGCTGACCGAATTCGAGACCCCCGACTGGGTGGCCTACGCCCATGCCTGCGGCGCCGAGGGCTTCCGGGTCGAGGACGAGGAAGACTTCGAGGAGGCATTCCGCAGGGCCATCGCCTCCGGCCGGCCGACGCTGATCGACGCGCGGATCACCCGGCTTGCCCTGCCCCATTACAGCCCGGACCCCGAGGGCATCCTCGCGGCGATCTGGCACGGCATAAGGGAGCGGATCGGTGTCTGACGGTGGCGATGGCGGCCTTTCGGCCGGACGGGTGAAATGGGCGGAAACCTACCGTGGCGGCTCGCCCGAGGCGGAACGGGCGGAGTTCCTGAAGCTGGCCGATCTCATGCTCGACGCGCAGCTGAAGTCGCGCAAGGCGGGCAAGGCGCGGCGCGTCGACCGCGCCTTCCACGCCAAGTCGATCGCCGCCTTCTCCGGCGGGACGCTCACCTTCTCGCAGGCGCTGCCCGAGGACCTGCGCGTCGGCTTCGCCCGGCCCGGAGCCAGCTATCCCGCCAGCGTGCGTTTCTCCAATGCCGCCTCCTTCGCGAAATCCGACGAGGAGAAGGACCTGCGCGGGCTTGCGCTGCGCATCGCGGTCTCGGAGACCGAGCACCACGACCTGCTCGCCACCAACTGGCCGGTGCCGCACGCCCGCGACGCGCACCAGTTCGTGCATTTCGCCCATGCCGTCTCGGGCGGCGGGCTGTCGCGGGCGGCGGGGCTCGCCGGGCTCTGCCGGACGCTCGGGGTCAGCGAGGTGCGGCGGATGCTCGGCAACGTGCGCGAGGCGCTGCGGCCCTGCGACAGCGTCGCGCTCGAAAGCTACTGGAGCCGCGGCGCGATCCGCTGGGGCGACGAAGCGGTGCGCTACGCCTTCAAGCCCGCGCGCGGCACGCCCGGGGCCTTCCCCGCCCATGGTGCGGGCCGGCTCTCGGCCGAGTTCGCCCAGCGCATCGCGGCGGGGGACGTCACCTTCGAGCTCTACCTGCAGCGCTTCGTCACCGAAAGCCTCACCCCGATCGAGGACGCGGCGCAGGACTGGACCGAGCGCGACAGCCCGCCGATCCTTGCCGCCACGCTGACCCTGCCCCGGCGCGACCTGACCGCTCCCGATGCGATCGCCGAGCAGCGGGCGCTGGACGACGGCGGGTTCAACCCGTGGAACACCACCGAGGAGTTCCGCCCACTCGGCCACCTCAACCGCGCGCGCAAGGCGGTCTACGACGCCTCGCTGCATCACCGCAGCGCGATGCGCTGGCGGTCCGAGCGCCCGCCGCTGCAGAACCGCATGTTCGGCGGCGGCACGCGGTGGCTGCTGCGCAAGCTCAACACCCGTGTGCCGTGGCACCGGATGCGGCTGCGGACCAGCCTGCTCAACCTCGACGCGCTGCGCTACGACCTGCGCGCGCAGAACCTCGTCGACACCGAGCCGCGCGAGGCCCCGCCCTCGGCCCGCGCCCTGCCCGTCGCCCCGCTGCCGGAGGAGCGCGCCTTCCGCACCTACGACGGGCGCGCCAATGACCTGAGCGATCCGCGCATGGGCGCGGTCGGCGCGACCTTCGGGCGCAACATGCCGCTCGAGACGATCCCCCCCGACGAGCCCAACGCCGTCACCGTCTGCCGCGAGCTGATGGACCGCAAGGCCTTCATCCCGGCGCGCACGCTCAACATCCTCGCCGCCGCCTGGATCCAGTTCCAGGTGCATGACTGGGTGGCGCACCAGCGGCGCAAGCTGGGCGAGCAGGACCTGGTCGTGCCGATCCCCGGCAAGTATCCCGACTGGGCCTCGCGTCCCGGCGACACCCCGGGGCGCGAGATGCGCATCTCGGGCAACGTGCCCCATCCGTCGTCGGACTGGGTCTTCACCAACACCACCTCGCACTGGTGGGACGGATCGGAGGTCTACGGCGCCGATCCCGAGCGCGCCCGCTCGCTGCGCGACGGGCCGCGGATCAGGCTCAACGAGAAGGGCTACCTGCCCGAGGACGTGAACGGCATGTCGATGACCGGCTTCAACGAGAGCTGGTGGATGGGGCTGTCCGTGATGCACACGCTCTTCGCGCGCGAGCACAACGTGCTGGTGGGCGAGCTCGGACGCGCCTACCCGCACTGGGACGACGAGCGGCTCTACCAGACCGCCCGGCTGATCGTCTCGGCTCTGATCGCCAAGATCCACACGGTGGAATGGACGCCCGCCATCCTCGGCACCGAGGCGCTCGACATCGGCATGAAGACCAACTGGTACGGCCCGCCCTCGGGCGACTGGCTGACGAAGCTCGGCATCTGGCTGACCGACGTGCACGCGCTGAAGGGCATCCCCCGGACCATGCCCGACCACCACGCCGCGCCCTACTCGCTGACCGAGGAGTTCGCCACGGTCTACCGGATGCACCCTCTCATCCCCGACGATTACATCTTCTACGACTACGGCACCGGGAAGCAGCGGCTGCGCCGGGGCTTCCTCGACATCCAGGGAGCGCAGGCCGACGACGAGATGCGCGCCATCGGGCTGCGCGACGCGCTCTACTCCTTCGGCACCGCCCATCCCGGGGCGATCACCCTGCACAACTTCCCCCGCTCGCTGCAGCATTTCGAGCGCGAGGGCGAGGTGATCGACCTGTCGGTGGTGGACATCATGCGCACGCGGGTGCGCAAGGTGCCGCGCTACAACGGCTTCCGCCGCGGGCTGCACATGCCGGAAATCAAGTCTTGGGATGACCTGACCCCGGACCCCGAGACCAACCGGCTCTGCCGCGAGATCTACGGCCAGCTCGACCACGTCGATACGGTCGTCGGCCTGCTCGGCGAGGCGCCGCCCACCGGCTTCGGCTTCTCCGACACCGCCTTCCGCATCTTCATCCTCATGGCCTCGCGCCGGTTGCAGTCGGATCGCTTCCTGACGGTGGACTTCCGGCCCGAGATCTACTCGCCGCTCGGCATGGACTGGATCGAGCGCAATTCCATGACCAGCGTGATCCTGCGCCACTGTCCCGAGCTGGGGCCGGTGCTGCCGCGCGACGCCACCGCCTTTGCGCCGTGGCGGACGGTCTAGGAGGGCGCCGTCATGAAGGACCACGATCACCCCCAGTCCGGCCTCGCCGCCTTCCTGCAGGAGCCCCTCGCCCGCGTGCTCTGGTCGCGGCGCACCCGGCGCGTGCCGCGCGGCTACGACGTGCCCGCGGGCTCGGCCTCCTACACGTCGAAAGCCGAGCCGGTGCCGCTGAGCAAGCTTGAAGAGGCGATCCTCATCGCGGCCACCGGGGCCACCGGGCTCACCATGCCCGACCGGCCGTGGCAGGACGACGAGACCGGCGATCCGATCATGTCAAAGCCGAACCTCGTGATGGAGGGGCGCACCGCGGGCAGCCCCGACAATGCGCAGGGCACCTATTTCTTCATGATCAACGACGAAGGCACCTATTTCATCCGCCACCTGCCCCCGCCCGAGGAGGGCATCGACCCCTGGTCCGAGGCGGCGCTTCTGTCCCGCGCCGAGGCCGCCAAGGTCCGGCTCCTCGACCGGCGCATCGACGTGCCGACGGGGATGCGCGACTTCCCGGCCTATCTCGATTCCAACCGTTTCCTGTCGAACCGGCCCGGCACCACGGTGTTCTTCCCGGTCGTCGACCTCTCGCACCAGTACATCAACGGGCTGATGTACCTGCTGACCCAGCCCGAGAAGGCCCGGCCCGCGCTCATCGACGACCGCAACTTCTACCGCCCCGCCGGGACAAAGAAGTGGATCAGGAACGGCTTTCTCAACAAGGACATCAAGCTGCCGCTCGGCGCGGTCTACCAGATGCGCACCGAGATCGAGGCGAGCCTGCTGGTGCAGAACCTCTTCCTGACGACCGAGGCGCTGGGGCTCGGCGGGTGGATTCACGGGGCGATCTCGCCGCCGGTGCTGATGGGCGATCCGAAGTTCCGCGGCCGGTTCGGCACCATGCTCGGTTTCGACTACGTCTCGCCGAAGTGGCGCTTCATGGACCTGCTGCGCTGGCACACCCTGCCGGTGCGCGCCATGAGGCACGTGCGCAGCCACGCGGTCGGGCTGACCCATCAGGGCGAGGCTCTCATCAGGTGCAAGTGCCCGCCCAACTACGCCTCGATGGCCGAGGCGGTGGACACGGTGGTCGCGGGCAAGTTCGGCCCGGGCGGGCTCTACAAAGACGCGGGCATCTTCGAGCGCATCTACAAGGGCGATTTCGGCGCGCGCTACCTGCGCGAGGCGGCGGAATACGAGCAGGACGTCATCGCCTGCTGCCGCGACATCTGCACCTACATCCACGAGACCCACGGCCGCTTCCCCGCCCATTGCGAGGCGATCCACGCCCCCGGCATCTGGCTGCAGGCGCACCACGTCGAGGAAGAGTATTACGAGCAGCTCTTCCGCAACGGCCTGACCGAGCGCCAGCGGCAGCACATGTCGCGCTGGCACCCGTGACGCCCGTCGCCTGAGCCCGGGGCGCCTCTCCCAGACCGATGTCCTGAAGACCCAACGGCCCCGCCGGCCCTCCCGGCGGGGCCTGCGCGATTGATGCTGGACGGCGTCAAATCCCTCGGCTAGTAACCAAGCAAAATACTAAACTTATAAAAATACTCAGATATGAGGGACACATGATTCCGCGCACTTGCATGCCGGCGAAGGTAGCTCTGCTGCTCTCGACGGCCCTCTCGACGCCTGTCTTCGCGCAGGACGACGTCTACCTCGGCGAGATCGCCTTCGACGGCGCGAGCTACGAGACCGAGGGCAGCAACAGCTACACGACCGACCTCATCTCGGTCGGCGAAAAGGCCACGATGACCCCGCGCGAGGTGCCGCAATCCACCTGGGTCGTGACCCGCAAGGTCATCGAGGACGCGGGCTACACCGCGCTCGAGGAGGCGCTGGCCGACACGCCGGGCATCATGATCCTGAACAACGACACCGGCCGGTCGTCGATCTTCTCGCGCGGCTACGAGTTCGACTACCTCTACTTCGACGGGCTCCCGGCCCCGGTCAGCTCGATCTACGGCACCCAGCCCGACCTCTCGATCGTCGACCACGTCGAGGTGCTGAAAGGTCCGGCGGGCCTCTTCATCGGCACCGGCGAGCCCGCCGGGTCGATCAACATGCGCCTCAAGCAGGCCACCTCGAAGGAGCTCAAGGGCTACGGCACGATCTCGGCGGATTCCAACGGCCAGGCCCGCGCCGAGGTCGACGTGTCGCGTGCGCTCAACGCCGACGGCACGCTGCGCGGCCGCTTCGTGGCGGCCTACGGCGCGGGCGACGGCTTCATCGACGAGACCGAGAACGCCGTCACCTCGCTCTATGGCACGCTGGCCTGGGACGTGACCCCCGACACCAGGCTGACCTTCTCGCTCAGCCACATGGAGCGCGACATCGCGCCCTTCAACGGCCTGCCGACCTATGCCGACAACTCGCTGATCTGGACCGATGTCGATGCCACCACGGCGATGGACTGGAACGAGTTCGACAACGCGACCACCGATGCCGTCGTCGCGGCGGAGCATTTCTTCGACAATGGCGGGCGGGTGAAGTTCTCGCTGCGCAACTCGCACCAGGAGGCGAACTTCCTCTACGCCTACGCGGGCACCAACGCCGCCGAGGACAACACCGTCTCGCGCCTTGCCTGGCTCGCGCGCGACTTCGAGCAGGACAGCCTCGCGCTCGACCTGCATACCGAACTGCCCTTCATGCTCGGCGGCTGGGACGGCGTGGCGATCGTCGGGGCGGACTGGCAGAAGACCGACAACACCATGTACCAGGCGCGCGGGACGATCTCGGGCAGCTGGGATCTCGACGACTGGGACAGTTCCTCGGTGGCAAGACCCGACGTGGACTATTCCACCAAGACCCGGACCGAGACGGACTCCACCGGCCTCTACTCGCAGCTCCGGCTCTCGCCGACCGAGGCGCTCACCTTCATCGGCGGCGCGCGGCTGAGCTGGTACGAGGGCACGGTGGACACGACCACCCTCTCGTCCGGCGCGGTCGCGACCGAGGAGTACGACGTCCAGGCCCAGCTTACCCCCTTCGGCGGGCTGACCTATGACCTGACCCCGAACATCACGCTCTACGCAAGCTACTCCGAGATCTTCATCCCGCAGTCCGAGGTGGACAAGGGCGGCGACCTGCTCGACCCGGTCGAGGGCCAGCAGGTCGAGATCGGCGTGAAGGCGCGGCTGGCCTACGGGCTCGACGTCTCGGCGGCGATCTTCGACCTGCGCGAGGTCAACCGCCCGGTGCAGGTGATCGGCGAGGACTATTACGTCGCCGAGGAAGAGGTCTCGTCCTCGGGCTTCGAGCTCGGCGTCGCGGGCGAGGTCACCGAGAACATCCACCTCGCGGCGGGCTACACCTACACCTGGACCGAGTACCTTAACGGCGAGAGCGAGGGCGAGAATTTCTCGACCTACACGCCCGAGCACATGGTCAAGCTCTCCGGCTCCTATGACGTGCAGGAGGGCGCGCTGGCGGGCTGGAGCTTCGGCGGTCAGGTCACCTGGATGTCCGAGTTCTCGTCGCGCGGCATCGAGGCCCCGAGCTACGGCACGGTGGACCTGATGACCTCGAAGAGCTTCGACAACGGTCTGGTGCTGCGCGCCGGCGTGGATAACGTCTTCGACGAGGAATATTACGCCCGCGTCGGCAGCACCTCGGTGTTCAACTTCCGCGGCGAGCCCCGGACCTTCAACGTCTCGCTCACCAAGTCGTTCTGACCCAAACCATCCCCGGCGCGACCTTGTCGCGCCGGGGCACGCCCTGCCCGCCGCCAGCTCAGGCCGAGGGCGGCCAGCTCGGCAGGAAGCCTGCGCGCTCGGCCGCGATGAAATCCCACACCGTGCGCGCCGCCCCGGTCACCGGCATGTCGGCGCGGTGCAGCAGGAACCAGTGGCGCACGATCGGCAGGCCCGGCAGGTCGATCGTCGCAAGCCGGCCGCTGCGCAGCTCCTCGGCGACGGTGTGATAGGAGATGAGCGCGATCCCAAGCCCCGCGATCACCGCCTGCTTGATCGTCTCGTTCGAGTTCATCTCGGACCGCGCATAGGGCTTGCCCTCGCCGATCCGGTCGAGAAAGCGCGTCGCGAGGATGCGCGTGCCGGAGCCGGGCTCGCGCATCAGGATGGTCTCTTCCAGCACGTCCTCCGGCGTGATCGTCGCGGCGGTGGCGAGCGGGTGATCGGGCGACGCGATCAGCACGTGCGGGTGATCGCCGATCGACAGCGCCTCGACGGCGGGCTCGCGCGGGGGGCGTCCCATGATCGCGAGGTCGAGCGCCCGGTCGTGCAGCGCCGCCACGATGGCATCGCGGTTGCCGACCTCGAGCACGATCTCGATCCCCGGGCAGGCCTTGCGCAGCCGCGCGACGATGCCGGGGGCGAAGTATTTCCCGGTCGAGACCACACCCAGCACCACGCTGCCTGCCATGCCCTTCTGCAGCGCGTCGATTCGCTGCAGCGCGCGGCGAAAACTCGCCTCGGAGCTGGCCCAGGCCTGCAGCAGCGCCGCGCCCTCCGGCGTCGCGGTGAATTTCCCCGCCCCTTCCCGCGTCAACAGGACGCATCCGAAAGTCGTATCAAGCGCCTTCAGCTGGCTGTGGACCGCCGGGGCCGACAGCCCCAGCTCTTCGGCAGCCCGGGAAATTGATCCAGTTCTTTCAACCGCTTCCAGAGCACGCAGCTGTTTCAGCGTCAGCGAGGCCAGACGGCGCATTAGAATTTTCCTAAACGTCAGTCAGAAATTTTAAATTTTTCTAACAAGGCCGCGCCGCCAAGATCAAGGGCAAGTCACGCGTCGAGGAGGAGGAGGCCTTGATGACCGACACCCAAGCTTTCCCCGCGGAGGCGCCGATCCCGGCTGTCCTGCGCCCGGCGCTCGAAGCCCTTGGCCGGGTTTCCCGCGACCTTGCCCGAAGGATCGCCCGCGGCCCGCTGGCAGGGCAGATGGCCGCCCATGTCGGCGCCAACGCCGACGGCGACGCGCAGAAGGCGCTCGACGTGCTCGCCGACGAGGCCTTCGCCGCCGCGATGCGCGGCACCGGCGTGCGCTGGTACGCCTCGGAAGAGCGCGACGAGGCGCTGCTCATCGATCCCGAGGGCACGCTGGCGCTGGCCATCGACCCGCTCGACGGTTCTTCCAACATCGAGACCAATGTCTCCATCGGCACGATCTTCTCCCTCCGTGCCGCCCGCGAGACCGGGGCGGAGACCTTCCTCCGCCCCGGGCATGAACAACTGGCCGCCGGCTACGTGATCTACGGCCCGCAGGTGATGCTGATGCTGAGCTTCGGCGACCGGCTGCAGCACCACATCCTCGACCCCGAGACCGGGCGTTTCACCCTGCTCGGCGATGCCGTCACCGTCGACGGCGCCAGCACCGAGTTCGCGATCAACGCCTCGAACTACCGGCACTGGTCGAAGCCGATCCGCGCCTATATCGACGATTGCCTCGCCGGGGCCGAGGGGCCGCGCGCCTGCAACTTCAACATGCGCTGGATCGCCTCGCTGGTCGCCGAGACCCACCGCATCCTGATGCGCGGCGGGCTGTTTCTCTACCCGTCCGACGCCCGCCCCGGCTACGAGGCCGGCCGGCTGCGCATGGTCTACGAATGCGCCCCGATCGCGCTCTTGATCGAGGCAGCGCAGGGCCGCGCCACCGACGGCACCACCCGCATCCTCGACCTGATCCCCGAGACGCTGCACGCCCGCACGCCCTTCGTCTTCGGCTCGGCGGGCAAGGTCGACCACGTCGCCGCCTACCACGACCTGCCCGACCAGGAGGTCTCTGCCCTCTTCGGCAACCGCGGCCTGTTCCGCGCCTGAGCCTTTCGCCCGCCGCCCTGTCCCGAGTTTCACGGAACGACCGAACCCATGAGCAAGAAGCACCCCATCATCTCCGTCACCGGCTCCTCGGGCGCCGGCACGACCACGGTCAAGACGACCTTCGACCAGATCTTCCGGCGCGAGGGGATCACCGCGGTGAGCATCGAGGGCGACGCCTTCCACCGCTACAACCGCGCCGACATGAAGGCCGAGCTCGATGCCCGCAAGGCCGCCGGGGACGAGACCTTCTCGCATTTCTCCTTCGACGCCAACGAGCTCGGCGAGCTCGAGAGCATCTTCCGCGGCTATGGCGAGACCGGCACCGGCCGCACCCGCCACTACGTGCACGACGACGACGAGGCGGCGCGCTGGGGCACCGCCCCCGGCACCTTCACCGACTGGGAAAGCTTCGACGAGGGCAGCGACCTGCTCTTCTACGAGGGTCTGCACGGCGCGGTGGCCAATGACGAGGTGAACCTCGCGGCGCTGGCGGACCTCAAGATCGGCGTGGTGCCGGTCATCAACCTCGAGTGGATCCAGAAGATCCACCGCGACAAGGCCAGCCGCGGCTACACCACCGAGGCGGTCACCGACACGATCCTGCGCCGGATGCACGCCTACGTGCACTGCATCTGCCCGCAGTTCATCCAGACTGACGTGAACTTCCAGCGCGTGCCGGTGGTCGACACCTCGGACCCGTTCATCGCCCGCTGGATCCCCACCGCCGACGAGAGCCTGGTGGTGATCCGCTTCCGCAACCCGAGGGGGATCGATTTTCCCTACCTCACCTCGATGATCCAGAACAGCTGGATGAGCCGCGCCAATTCCATCGTGATCCCCGGCGGCAAGATGGATCTCGCGATGCAGCTGATCTTCACGCCCATGGTCCAGCGCCTCGTCACCGAGAGCAAGCGCGCCTGATTGGAGGAGACGACATGAACGTTCAGACCAAGGTGACCGCCACCGAGGACCTCATGGCCAATGCCATCCGGGTGCTCACCATGGACGCGGTGCAGCAGGCGAACTCGGGCCATCCTGGCGCCCCGATGGGCATGGCCGACGTGGCGGCGGTGCTGTTCAACCGCTTCATCACGCTCGACCCGAAGAACGACCGCTGGCCCGACCGCGACCGCTTCGTGATGAGCGCCGGGCACGGCTCGATGCTGGTCTACGCGATCCACCACCTGCTCGGCTACGACGACATGCCGATGGACGAGATCCGGCGCTTCCGCCAGCTTGGATCGCGCACCGCGGGCCACCCGGAATACGGCCATGCAAAGGGCATCGAGACCACCACCGGCCCGCTCGGACAGGGCATCTCGACCGCCGTCGGCATGGCGCTGGCCGAGCGGATGCTGAACGCCCGCTTCGGCGACGCGCTGGTGGATCACTACACCTATGTCATCTCCGGCGACGGCTGCCTGATGGAGGGGATCAGCCACGAGGCGATCGACCTTGCCGGCCACCTGAGCCTGTCGCGGCTGATCCTCTTCTGGGACGACAACCGCATCACCATCGACGGCAGCACCGGGCTTTCCACCTCGACCGACCAGCAGGCGCGGTTCCGCGCCGCGGGTTGGCACGTGCAGGCCGTCGACGGCCACGACAAGGAGGCCATCGCCGCCGCCATCGAGATGGCCCGCGCCGACGACCGCCCCTCGATGATCGCCTGCAGGACGATCATCGGCTACGGCGCGCCCAACAAGCAGGGCTCGCATGACGTGCATGGCGCCCCGCTGGGCGCCGAAGAGATCGCCGCCGCCCGCGAGGTGCTCGACTGGTCCCTCCCGGCCTTCGACATCCCGCCCGAGGTCACCGCCGCCTGGCGTGCCGTGGCCGCGCGTGGTGGCGAGGCGCGGCGGGCCTGGCTCCGCCGGCTCGGGGATGACCCGCAGGCCGAGGCCTTCCGCGCCACCTTTGCCCCCGTCGACCGCGCCGCGCTCGACGCCGCCATCTGCGCCTACAAGCACCGGCTCTCGCAGGACGCGCCCAAGGTCGCCACCCGCAAGGCCAGCGAGATGGCGCTCGAGGTGGTCAACGGCACGCTGCCCAACACGGTCGGCGGCTCGGCGGACCTGACCGGCTCGAACAACACCCGCACCAAGGGGATGCGCGCGGTGACTGCCGCCGACTACGCGGGCGACTACATCCACTACGGCATCCGCGAGCATGGCATGGCCGCGGCGATGAACGGCATCGCGCTGCATGGCGGGCTGAAGCCCTACGGCGGCACTTTCCTCGCCTTCGCCGACTACTGCCGCCCGGCGATGCGCCTCTCGGCCCTGATGGGCGTGCCGGTCGCCTACGTGATGACCCATGACAGCATCGGCCTCGGCGAGGATGGGCCCACGCACCAGCCGGTCGAGACCATCGCCAGCCTGCGGGCCATGCCGAACATGCTGGTCTTCCGCCCCGCCGACGCGGTCGAGACCGCCGAGGCCTGGGCGCTGGCGATGGAGCAGGACAGCACCCCCTCGGTGCTGTGCCTGTCGCGGCAGAACCTGCCGACGGTGCGCACCCGCCATGTCGAGGCCAACCTCACCGCCCGCGGCGTCTACGTGCTGAAGGAGGCGCCGAAGCGCGACGTGACGCTGATCGCCACCGGCTCGGAGGTCGAGCTGGCACTCGCCGCCGCCGAGGCGCTGGCAAGCGAAGGCATCCAGGCCGCCGTCGTCTCCGCCCCCTGCTTCGAGCTCTTCGAAGAGCAGGCGCCCGACTACCGCGCCGAGGTGCTTGGCGAGGCCCCGCGCATCGGCATCGAGGCCGCCATCCGGCAGGGCTGGTGCCAGCTCCTGCGCCCCGGGGACGGCTTCGTCGGCATGACCAGCTTTGGTGCCTCGGCGCCCGCACCCGAGCTCTACCGCCATTTCGGCATCACCGCGGAGGCGGTCACCCGCCTCGCCAAGAACCTGCAATAGATCAGGAAAAGGATCAGGGATGACAGTCAGGGTTGCCATAAGCGGCTTCGGCCGTATCGGGAGAAACGTGCTCCGCGCCATCGTGGAACAGGGCCGCACCGACATCGAGGTGGTCGCGATCAACGACCTCGGACCGGTCGAGACCAACGCCCACCTGCTGCGCTACGACAGCGTGCACGGCCGCTTCCCCGGCGAGGTGACGGTCAGCGGCAGCACCATCGACCTAGGCCGCGGTCCGATCGAGGTGACCGCGCTGCGCAATCCCGCCGAACTGCCCTGGGACGGCGTCGACGTGGCGCTCGAATGCACCGGGCTCTTCACCGACCGCGACAAGGCGGCGCTGCACCTGCAGAACGGCTCGAAGCGCGTGCTGGTCTCGGCCCCCGCCTCGGGCGCGGACAAGACCGTGGTCTACGGCGTCAACCACCGCGAGCTGCGCCCCGAGCACGTCGTCGTCTCGAACGCCTCCTGCACCACCAACTGCCTCTCACCCGTCGCCAAGGCCCTCAACGACGCCATAGGCATCGAAAAGGGCTTCATGACCACGATCCACAGCTACACCGGCGACCAGCCGACGCTCGACACGATGCACAAGGACCTCTACCGCGCCCGCGCCGCGGCGCTGTCGATGATCCCCACCAGCACCGGCGCCGCCAAGGCGGTGGGCCTCGTGCTGCCGGAACTCAACGGCCGGCTCGACGGGGTGGCGATCCGGGTGCCGACGCCGAACGTCTCGGTGGTCGACCTCGTCTTCGAGGCCGCCCGCGACACCACCGCCGAAGAAGTCAACGCCGCGATCCGCGCCGCCGCCGACGGGCCGCTCAGGGGCGTGCTCGGCTACACCGACCGGCCCAACGTCTCGACTGACTTCAACCACGACCCGCACAGCTCGGTGTTCCACATGGACCAGACCCGCGTCATGGCCGGGCGGATGGTGCGGATCCTGTCTTGGTACGACAACGAATGGGGCTTCTCCAACCGCATGGCGGACACCGCCGTGGCGATGGGCAAGCTCATCGGCGCCGAGGCCTCCGCCTCGCTGCAAGACGCCTGACCGCCGGAAGGGAGGAGACCCATGGCACTCATCACCTTGAGACAGCTTCTCGACCACGCCGCCGAACAGGGCTACGGCGTGCCCGCCTTCAACATCAACAACATGGAACAGGGGCTCGCGATCCTGCGCGCGGCCGAGGCCTGCGATGCGCCGGTGATCCTGCAGGCGAGCCGCGGCGCGCGCAGCTACGCCGGTGACATCATGCTGCGCCACATGGTCGAGGCGCTCTCGGAGATGTTCCCGCGCAACCCGATCGTGCTGCACCAGGACCACGGCAACAACGACGCCACCTGCCTCTCGGCGATCCGCCACGGCTTCACCTCGGTGATGATGGACGGCTCGCTCGAGGAGGACATGAAGACCCCGGCCTCCTACGACTACAACGTCGAGATCACCGCCCGCGTCACCCGCGCCGCCCATGCGGTCGGCGCCAGCGTCGAGGGGGAACTGGGCGTGCTCGGCTCGCTCGAGACCGGCGAGGCGGCGGCCGAGGACGGCTCGGGCGCGGAAGGCAAGCTCGACCATTCGCAGCTGCTGACCGATCCCGAGCAGGCGGTGGACTTCGTGCTTGCCACGCAATGCGACGCGCTCGCCATCGCCTGCGGCACCAGCCACGGCGCCTACAAGTTCACCCGCGCGCCCGACGGCGACATCCTTTCGATGAAGACCATCGCCGCGATCCACGAGAAGCTGCCCGACACGCATCTGGTGATGCACGGCTCGAGCTCGGTGCCGCAGCACCTGCAGGATCTCATCAACCAGAGCGGCGGGCACATGCCGCAGACCTACGGCGTGCCCGTCGAGGAGATCGAGCGCGGCATCCGCATGGGCGTGCGCAAGGTGAACATCGACACCGACTGCCGCATGGCGATGACCGGGCAGTTCCGCAAGGTGGCGATGGACAAGCCCGAGGAGTTCGACCCGCGCAAGTTCATGATCCCGGCGATGAAGGAACTCGAGGCGCTCTGCACCGACCGCTTCGAGCGCTTCGGCACCGCCGGGCAGGCCGGCAGGATCACCCCGATCAGCCTCGACGACATGGCCCGCCGCTACGCCAGCGGCGCGCTCGCCCCCCGCATCGCCGCCGACCGCGCGGCCTGACTTTCCTGAGGAGGACCCCCCGATGAACGACATGTCCACAGTCACCGACGCCAAGAAGCGCTACGCCGCCGGCGTGATGAAATACGCCCAGATGGGCTACTGGGAGCCGGACTACACCCCCGGCGACACCGACATCATCGCGCTCTTCCGGATCACCCCGCAGGAGGGCGTGGACCCGGTCGAGGCCGCCGCCGCGGTCGCCGGCGAGAGCTCCACCGCCACCTGGACCGTGGTCTGGACCGACCGGCTCACCGCCTGCGAGAAGTACCGCGCCAAGGCCTACCGCGTCGATCCGGTGCCGAATTCCGAGGGCGAGTTCTTCGCCTACATCGCCTACGACCTCGACCTCTTCGAGCCGGGCAGCATCGCCAACCTCACCGCCTCGATCATCGGCAACGTCTTCGGCTTCAAGCCGCTGAAGGCGCTGCGCCTCGAGGACATGCGCCTGCCGGTCGCCTACGTGAAGACCTTCCAGGGCCCTGCCACCGGCATCGTGGTCGAGCGCGAGCGGCTCAACGCCTACGGCCGCCCGCTGCTGGGTGCCACCGTCAAGCCCAAGCTCGGCCTCTCGGGCCGCAACTACGGCCGCGTCGTCTACGAGGCGCTGAAGGGCGGGCTCGACTTCACCAAGGACGACGAGAACATCAACTCGCAACCCTTCATGCACTGGCGCGACCGCTTCCTCTACTGCATGGAGGCGGTGAACCGCGCCTCGGCCGCCACCGGCGAGGTGAAGGGCACCTACCTCAACGTGACCGCCGGCACGATGGAGGAGATGTACGCCCGCGCCGAGTTCGCCAAGTCGCTGGGCAGCGTCATCGTCATGATCGACCTCGTCATCGGCTACACCGCGATCCAGTCCATGGCGAAATGGGCGCGCGACAACGACATGATCCTGCACCTGCACCGCGCCGGGCACTCGACCTACACCCGCCAGCGCAGCCACGGGGTCAGCTTCCGCGTCATCGCCAAGTGGATGCGCCTTGCCGGGGTCGACCACCTGCACGCGGGCACGGTCGTCGGCAAGCTCGAGGGCGATCCCGCCACCACCAAGGGTTTCTACGACATCTTCCGCGAGGAGCGGAACCCGATGGCGCTCGAGAACGGCATCTTCTTCGACCAGGACTGGGCCTCGCTCAACAAGATGATGCCGGTCGCCTCGGGCGGCATCCACGCCGGGCAGATGCACCAGCTGCTGACCTATCTCGGCGAGGACGTGGTGCTGCAGTTCGGCGGCGGCACGATCGGCCACCCGCACGGGATCGAGGCCGGGGCCACCGCCAACCGCGTCGCGCTCGAGGCGATGGTCTTCGCCCGCAACGCCGGGCGCGACATCTGGAACGAGGGGCCGGACATCCTGCGCGACGCCGCGCGCACCTGCACCCCGCTCAAGCAGGCGCTCGATACCTGGAAGGACGTCAGCTTCAACTACGCCTCCACCGACGCGCCCGACTTCGCGCCCACCCCCGAGGTCTCGGCATGAGCCGCCTGCCCCTCGCCCCGGGCGCCGCCCCGCCCCTGCCGCTGGCGCACGCGCCCTCGGCCCCGAACCCCGCCACGCTGCCGCCCCGGCAGAGCCAGACCGCCAAAGGAGAGACCCGATGCGCCTGAGACAAGGACAGTTCAGCTTCCTGCCCGACCTGACGGATGACGACATCCACGCGCAGGCCCAATACGCCATCGACAAGGGCTGGGCCGTGTCGGTCGAGTACACCGACGATCCGCACCCGAGGAACACCTACTGGGAGATGTGGGGCCACCCGATGTTCGACAACCGCGACGCCGCCGCCGTGGTCTTCGAGGTCAATGAGTGCCGCAAGGAGCATGGCGGGAAATACATCCGCGTCATCGCCTTCGACAGCACCGCCGGCTGGGAGTCGATCCGCATGAGCTTCATCGTGAACCGTCCCGCCGACGAGCCCGGCTTCCGCGTCGTGCGGCAGGAGGGCGAGGGCCGGATCGTGCGCTACACGATCGAGAGCTACGCCATGCGCGAACCCGAGGGCCGCCGCTACGCCTGAGCCATCCCCGCGCCCGGGACCTCTCCCCGGGTGCGGTGCCCGGGCGCCCCGTCCCCCCATGCCGGGGCGCCCCCCTCCCGCCGTCCCCTCAGCCCGGAGCCCGAGATGACCGAGACCCCGCAGACCGCCCCCGACACCGTGGCCGCAGCCACCCCGGCCCCCGCGCGCCCCGCCACCGTCGACCTTGCCGCCGCCTTCGAGGAAAGCGGCGTGCGCGAGGTGCTGGCCGAGCTCGACGCGGCGATGATCGGCCTCGCCCCGGTCAAGGCGCGCATCCGCGAGACCGCCGCGCTGCTCCTCGTGGACAAGGCGCGCCGGCAGATGGGCCTCGCCACCGAGACGCCGACCCTGCACATGTCCTTCACCGGCAACCCCGGCACCGGCAAGACCACCGTGGCGCTGAAGATGGCCGACCTGCTCCACCGGCTCGGCTACGTGCGCAAGGGCCACCTCGTCACCGTCACCCGCGACGATCTCGTCGGCCAGTACATCGGCCACACCGCCCCCAAGACCAAGGAGGTGCTGAAGAAGGCCATGGGCGGCGTGCTCTTCATCGACGAGGCCTATTACCTCTACCGCCCCGAGAACGAGCGCGACTACGGCCAGGAGGCGATCGAGATCCTGCTGCAGGTGATGGAGAACAACCGCGACGACCTCGTGGTGATCCTCGCCGGCTACGCCGACCGCATGGACCGCTTCTTCGAGAGCAACCCCGGCTTCCGCTCGCGCATCGCCCATCACATCGAGTTCCCCGACTACAGCGACGACGAGCTCCTGCGCATCGCCGGGATTATGCTCGGCGCGCAGAACTACGGCTTCGACGCGCCCGCCCGCGCCGCCATGGCCGAGTACATCGCCGCCCGCCGCCACCAGCCGCATTTCGCCAATGCCCGCTCGATCCGCAACGCGCTCGACCGCGCCCGGCTGCGCCAGGCCAACCGGCTCTTCAACGAGGCGAAGGGCCCGCTCGGCGCCGAGGAGCTCTCGACCATCACCGAGGCCGACCTGCGCGGCTCGCGCGTGTTCCGCGGCGGGCTGGGCAGTGACCGCCGCCTGCAACAGGCGGCCGAATGACGGCTTCCACATGTCGGAAATATCCCGGGGGAGTCCGCGGCACGCGGACGGGGGCAGCGCCCCCCGACCCCGCAGCAGAAGGAACCGCCCGATGAGCTTCGACCGCACCGTGAAGATCGCCCCGTCGATCCTCTCCGCCGATTTCGCCAATTTCGGCGCCGAGATCCGCGCCGTCGAGGCGCAGGGCGCGGACTGGATCCACGTCGACGTGATGGACGGGCATTTCGTGCCCAACCTCACCTTCGGCCCGCCGCTGGTGAAGGCGATCCGCCCGCACATCTCGACCGTGATGGACGTGCACCTGATGATCGCGCCGGTGGATCCCTACATCGAGGCCTTTGCCGAGGCGGGCGCGGATGTCATCACCGCCCATCTCGAGGCCGGGGCGCACACCCACCGCACACTGCAGGCGATCCGCGCCAGCGGAGCGAAAGCCGGCCTCGCGCTCAACCCCGGCACGCCGGTCGAGGCCGCCGCGCCGCTGCTCGACCTCTGCGACCTCGTCTGCCTGATGACCGTGAACCCCGGCTTCGGCGGGCAGAAGTTCATCCACAGCCAGGTCGCGCAGGTCCGCAAGCTGCGCGAGATGATCGGTGATCGCGAGATCCACATCGAGATCGACGGCGGCGTCGATCCCTCGACCGCGCCGCTGGTGACCCGGGCCGGGGCCGACGTGCTGGTGGCGGGCTCGGCGGTGTTCCGGGGTGGATCGGTGGCCAACCCCGCCCCATATGGTCAGAACATCCGCGCCATCCGCGCCGCCGCGACCGGGGCGCAGGACGCCGCCTGATCCGAGGAGCCTCGCCATGCCCGTCTCTCCGCCCGTCTGCGATTTCGGCTGGGTCGCGCCCGGCTTCTCCCTGCCCGGCACCGACGGCAGGACCTACGGCCTCGAGGACATCCGGGGCCCGAAGGGCACGCTGGTCATGTTCATCTGCAACCACTGCCCCTACGTGCTGGCGGTTCTGGATCGCATCCTGCGCGACGCGCGCGATCTGCAGCAACAGGGCATCGGCGTCGTCGCGATCAGTTCCAACGACGCGCAAAGCTACCCCGCCGACAGTTTCGTGAACATGCGGAAGATGGCGCGGGAGAAGGACTTTCCCTTCCCCTATCTCCATGACGAGAGCCAGCAGGTCGCCCGTGCCTACGGCGCCGCCTGCACCCCGGACTTCTTCGGCTTCGACGCTCACCTCGGGCTTCAGTACCGCGGCCGGCTCGACGCCTCGCGCAAGGAGGCCGCGCCCGGGGACACCCGCCGCGACCTCTACGAGGCGATGCTTCAGGTGGCCCGCACCGGCGCCGGTCCGATCGAGCAGATCCCCTCCATGGGCTGCTCGATCAAGTGGAAAGCCGCCTGAAACCGGCGCCTCGCCGTCCTTGCCCCGCCGGGGCGCGCCGCGAATGCCCAAAGTTTGCGCGTTTCCGCGGGGCAACCCTACGGAATTCATGACAGATTGGTGAATTCTTGCCCGCGGAGGTTGAAGACGCCCGCGCGATTTGTAGATAGCACCCATCCGGTCGCCTCACTCCTCCTCCCGAGGCACCGGACCAGTCGACGCGGGGCCCTCCACGGGCCTCGTTTTGCGACCGGGTCGGCCTGCTCTCCTCCTCCCTGCGGGTCGACCCAAACGCTGCACCGGCCGGGCCATGCCGCTGCATTGCCAGGGTGACATGGCGCCCCTCTCGACCGCCGCGACCACCTGACGGCCAAATGCGAACCCGCCCCGCGCGGCACGGCCTCCGAGGCCTCAGCCCGCCGCGCCGTCCTCCGCCGCGAGGTAGCGCCAGACCTCGGAGACCACGACCGAGCCCTCGCCCACCGCCGAGGCCACGCGCTTGACCGAGCCCGCGCGGATGTCGCCGACGGCGAAGACCCCGGGCTGCGAGGTCTCGAAGGAAAGCTCGCGCCCCGCCGCCGCCCCGGTCACGATGAAGCCGCGCGGGTCGAGCGTCACCATCTCGCCCAGCCATTCGCAGTTGGGCGCAGCCCCCGCCATGACGAAGACGGCGCAGACCGGGATGCGCCAGCGCCCGCTGTCGCGGCAATCCGCCTCGACCTCTTCCAGCCGCTCCTCGCCGTGGATGCCGCAGAGCGAGGCGCCGAGATGCACGGTGATGCGCGGATCGGCGGCAAGGCGGCTCGACAGGTAGTCCGACATCGACTCCGCCAGCGACGGTCCGCGCACCAGCACGTGCACGTGGCTGGCGGCGCGCGACAGGAACATCGCCGCCTGCCCGGCGGAATTGCCGCCGCCGATGACCACGACCGCGGCGCCGCGGCAGTGCCGGGCCTCGATCTCGGTCGCCGCGTGGTAGACGCCGCGCCCGGCAAAGCGCGCGAGGCCCGGCACCGGCAGCTGGCGGTACTGCACCCCCGTCGCCACCACCACCGCCCGGGCGCAGATCCGCGTCCTGCAGTCGAGCGTGACGCAGAACTGCCCGTCCTCCTGCCGCTCGATCCCCACGACCCGGCGCGGCATGGCAAAGCGGGTGCCGAACTTCAGCGCCTGCACCTCGCCGCGCCAGACGAGGTCGGCGCCGCTGATCCCGGTGGGAAAGCCCATGTAATTCTCGATCCGGCTCGAGGTGCCCGCCTGCCCGCCCACCGCCAGATCCTCGATCACCAGCGCCCGCAGCCCCTCGGCCCCGGCATAGACCGCCACCGAGACCCCGGCCGGGCCGCCGCCGACGATCAGCATATCGAAAACCTCGCCGGGGTCCGCCTGAAGGTCGAGCCCCAGCCGCTGCGCGACCCTAAGCGGGGTCGGATCCTCGATGACCTCGCCCTTGCCGAAGACCACCGCCGGAACACCCGGCGCGATGCCGCAGTCGCGGGCCACCGCCTCGGCATCGGGGCAGCCAAGGTCGAAGGAGCGTGCCGGGATGCGGTTCCGCCCGGCGAATTCCTCGATCCGGCGCAGCGTGTCGTCGCGGTCCGCCCCGATCAGCGTGAGCCCGGTCGCCTTCTGCTCGAGCAGCAGCCTGCGCCGCGCGGCGAAGACGGTGATCACGATGTCCGACAGCTCGGGCACCTCGGCCATCAGCCGCAGCATGGCCTCGCGCTTCACCGCGATCGCCCGGGTGTCCCGCGCGGCGCGCATCGGCAGCGCGTGCACCCCGCCACCGAGAAAGGAAATCTCGCCGGTGAACTGCGCCGCGCCGATCGTCGAGGCAAAGAGCCGGGTTTCGGCATAGGGGTCGAGCACCTCGATCTCGCCCTCGAGCACGTAGAGGAAGAGGTCGGCGGGCGCGCCGAGCGCGGCGACGATCTCTCCGGCGGCAAAATGCACCTCGTCCCCGGTGGCGCGCAACGCGGCGACGTGCTCGGCGTGCAGCGGCATCCGCTGCATCTGCCGCAGGTCCTGCCCGAGCGTGTCCATCACGCGCCCTTCGGGCCTGAGGGCGCGCCCTCGCGGGGTCGCTCAGTCGTCAATCCTGTCGCCGGTCCGGTCATCTCTGCCTCGTGTCTGCGCCGCCCGCCGCGCAGCCGCGACCGAAAAGCGGGCGGTGCGGGGCGGCATGCGGAAGAAGGGTCGGAAGTCGCTGCGAAGTTCGGGGGTCTTCGTGCGCCGCGGGCGCGGCACGGGGAGGTGCGGGGCCCGGTTCACGCCGGAGCCGCCGCGCGCAGGGTAGCATGGGTTGCGGGATTTCCATCGGAAAATGCCGCGCACGGGCGCTCCCGCCACCCCGGCAAGGCCGCGTGATAGCACGCGGACAAGCCTTCAATACGGCCCGCCTCGGCCTGCCTACCCTGTGGCGCAACCGCGTTCCGCCGATTCCCGGAACGCCCGCGCCGGGCCCCGAGAGGCGCTTGACCGGCAGAGGACAGGCCCCGGGAACCCCGGCCGGCCACGCATCAGGGAGAGGGACGAATGACCGAGGAAGACTTCGCATCGACGGACGGGCTGCGCATCCACATGCGCACCTGGGAGGCGGGCGGCCCGCCGCGCGCCATCGTGGTGATCTGCCACGGGGTCAACTCGCACGGCGGCCAGTACGGCTGGACCGGCGAGCGGCTCGCGGCGCTCGGCTTCACCGTCCACGCGCTCGACCTGCGCGGGCGCGGGCTTTCCGATGGCGAGCGTTTCTATGTCGAGGACATCGCCGAGTACGTGGCCGACCTGCGCGGGCTCATCCACATCGCGCACGAGCGCCATCCGGGGCTGCCGCTCTTCCTGCTCGGGCACAGCGCCGGGGGCGTCATCTCCTGCAGCTTCGCGCTTGACCACCAGGACGAGATCGACGGTCTGATCTGCGAGAGCTTCGCCTTCCAGGTGCCCGCCCCCGGCTTCGTGCTCTCGGCGATCAAGGGGCTCAGCCACCTGTCGCCGAAGCTCGGCGTGCTGAAGCTGAAGATGCAGGATTTCACCCGCGATCCGGACGCGCTGGCCGTGCTCGAGGCCGATCCGCTCACCAGGGGCGAGACCCAGCCCGCGGCGACCGTGGCGGCGCTGGTGCGCGCCGACGAGCGGTTGCACGACAGTTTCGAGCAGATCACCCTGCCGGTGCTGATCCTGCACGGCACCGACGACCACGCGACCGTCTGCCATGGCAGCGAGTATTTCCACGCCCATGCCGGCTCGGCGGACAAGACGCTGAAGCTCTACGAGGGCCATTACCACGACCTGCTCAACGACATCGGCAAGGAGGAGGTGCTGGGCGACATCGTCGCCTGGATCGAGGCCCGCCTGCCCCAGAGCCCGCAGGATCGGGAAGCCGGCGCCAGCATTCCAGCCTGACGCCGGGCCCACCTTCCCGGCCCTGCCGCGCGGCACCGTCCATCGGTCGCCGCGCGGCAGGCACTCAGCGCAGCATCAGGCCCGGCAGCCAGAGGGTGATCTGCGGGAAGCAGAGCAGAACGAGCAGGATCACGATCTCCATCGCGAGGAAGGGCAGGAGCCCGCGGAAGATCTTGCCGAGCGGCACCCCGGTCTGCGCTGCCGCGACATAGGCGTTGAGCCCCAACGGCGGGGTCAGCAACCCGATCTCCACCGTCTTGGTCACCACGATGCCGAACCACACCGGGTCGAAATCGAGCGCCATGGCGGTCGGGAAGGCCAGCGGCATCGCCAGCGACAGGATCGCCAGCTGGTCCATGAACATGCCCATGACCAGCAGGATCAGCACGATGATCGCCATGATCGCCGCGGGCGGCAGGCTCGTCGTCGCGACGAATTCCAGCAGCGCATGGGTGATGCGGGTGAAGGCGAGGTAGTTCGAGAAGATCGCCGAGCAGGCGACGATCGCGACGATCATCACCGTCGCGCGGATCGCCCCCGAGACCGAGCGGTTGAAGTTCACGAAGGACAGCGAGCGCTGGAAGATCACGATGATCAGCGAGCCCATGACGCCCAGCGCCGCGGCCTCCGAGGGCGAGGCAATGCCGCCGTAGATCGCCCCGATCACCAGCACCATCAGCAGGATCATCGGCAGCACGTGGCGGCTGGCCTTCACCGCCTTGCCAAGCTCGAAGGGCGCGCCCTTCGGCGCCTGGTCGGTGGTGTGGGCGATGAGCTTGATGACCACGGCAAGGCCGCAGGCGGTCAGCAGGCCGGGGATGATCCCGGCGATGAAGAGCTTGCCGATCGAGGTCTCGGTCAGCACGCCGTAGACCACCAGCACGATCGAGGGCGGCACCACCACCGCGAGCGTGCCGCCAACCGAGACGACGGCGGCGGCAAGCCGCTGCGAGTAGTTGTGGCTGCGCATCTCGGGAAAGGCCGAGGCGGCCATGGCGGCGGTCGAGGCGGTAGAGCTGCCGACCAGCGCGGCAAGGATCACCGAGGCGCCGACCGTGGCCATCGCAAGCCCGCCCTTCACGTGGCCGATCCAGCCCTGGCAGGCAAGGATCGCGCGGCGCGTCACGTCGCCGGCGGTCAGCAGCTCGGCCATCAGGATGAAGAGCGGAATGGCGACGAGGATGAAGGAGGACGAGCTGTCGAAGAAGGTGCGCTCGAGCACCGCCATGGCCGGGCGCAGCCCGAGTTGCAGGGCAAGCCCGATGAAGCCGCTCAGCCCCATGGCAAAGGCGATCGGGATGCGCATGGCCATGAACAGGGCCAGCAGCACGAGGATGGCAAGGAAGGTCAGCATGAAGCGGGCACGGGCTCCTGAGAAGGGCAGCCGGCGCCTTGGCCGGCCGCCCCGGTCGTTCCGGGAAATGCGAAGCGGTTACTGGCTGGTCAGCTCGGTGTACCGGTCCAGCACCTCCTGCCCCTTCTCGCCGCCCATGCGGCCCACCCAGTCCTCGGTCACCAGCTCCATGCCGGCACGCAGCGCCGCGAGTTCCTCGTCGGTGAACTCGTAGGTGTCGATGCCCTCGGACTTCCAGGTGGCGATCAGCTCGCCGACGCTGTCGTCCTGCGCCTTGGCGACGTGCAGGGCGATCTCGTCGCCGGCGGTCTTCATGGCGTCCTGCACCTCGGGGGCGAGGCTGTCATAAAGATCGCTGCGGACCACCATGACGAAGCTGTAGCCGCCGAAGGAGCCGTTGGTGGAAATGTGGCTCACCACCTCGTTGAGCTTGTAGCCCGGCACCGAGGCGAGCGGGAACAGGACGGCGTCGAGACGGCCGCGCTCGACGGCGGTGTAGACTTCCGGCCCGGGGATCGAGATGCCGACGGCACCAAGGCCGCGCGCGGTCATCGCCTGCGTCGCGCCCGAGGTGCGCACGTCCAGCGCCTCCCAGTCGCTCGGCATGCCGAGCCGCTGCTTGGCCAGCACCTGATAGGGCGGCAGCACGAAGCCGAAGATCGGCGTCACGCCGGCGGCCAGCAGCTCGTCGCGCATCGGCCCCTCGGCCAGCATCGCCTGCACCGCGCGGGTGCCCTGCTCGGCCGTGCCGTAATAGCCCGGCAGGCCGACCACCGAGTTCAGCGGCAGCTCGTCGGTATGGTAGGTCGTGCCGAGCAGAGCGGCGTCGAGAATGCCGCTCTTCACCGCGTCGAGCTGCGCCTTCGACTTCGCCGCCTGCTCGGCGGGGAAATGCTCGAACGACAGCTTGCCGCCGGTCGCCTCTTCGACCGCGGCCATCCATTTCGTCGTCCCCTCGACCGAGACGATGTGGCTGGTGGACTGGAAGTCCCCGAGCCGCAGCGTTTCGGCGCTGACATGACCGCCCGCCAGCGCAAGCGCCCCGACGATGGCAGCCACCACCTTGTTGGTCATCTTCATCTTGTCCTCCTCCCTATGACAAAATCAGATTTGCGCCGCCGCCTCCCGCGACAGCGCATCGTAGATCAGCCGCAGCACCAGCACGCCGCAGCCAAGCGGCACGATGGCGTAGGCCCAGCCGAGGGGCCAATCGACCACCCCGTACTCGACCTCGCCGCTCTGGAACGCATGCAGCGCGAATTTCCCGGACATCCAGGTGACGAGGCCGAAGAACAGCGCCGGCAGCAGCAGGCGCAGCTTGTCGATGACGGTCCCCAGCAGTCCGGGCAGGTGTTCCGGCACGAAGTCGAGCGCCAGGTGCCCGCCGTCGCGGAACACCCGCGACAGCGAGAGCGTGGCGAGCGCGGGCATCAGGTAGAGCTCGGTGAGCTCGAACTGGATCTGCACGGGCTTGTGCAGGACCAGCCGCATCAGGATGTCCGCGTTGATCAGCGCGACCACGACCAGCAGGCCGAGGCACCCCAGCAGGTGCAGGGTGTCCTCGAGTTTTCTCAGGATGGTGCCAATGACGTTCAACCTTGCCTCCCAGATGGTTGACGCACCGGGTGTCCCGGCGGGGGCGCGGGCCCCTTAGCGTTTCGGCAGCTCGACGACGGCCGAGCCGATCGCCGACATCTCGCCGTCCTGCTGCTCGGCGCGCTGCTGGATCTCCAGCAGGTAGCGGCCGTCCTCCTCGTATTTGCGCACCACCGAGCCGTGGATCAGGATGATGTCGCCCTCGGGGTTGTGCCGGCGGACCTGGCATTTCGCCTGCCGCAGGAAGCCGTCGTCGCCCATCCAGTTGGTCACCTGGTGCGTCAGCCACGAGGTCCGCTCGGGGCCGTAGTCATAGGCACCGGGCGCGCCGACCTCGAGCGCAAACTCTTCTTCCCAATGCACGCGCTCGGGGCAATCGGGAATGCCGAAGCGGTTCTTGATCCCGGCCGAGGGGTGCTTCTGCTGCAACTGCCACGCGAGCTTGTTGGCGCGGATATAAAGCCCGCCCCAGCCCTGCGCATAGGCGATGAAGCCGGTCGCGGTCATCGGACCCTTGACCATGGTCGGCAGCTCGTCGCCCTCGGCCACGTCGTCCCAGTAGCGGGTCTCGGCGCCGCGGATCTCTTCCTGCTCGTAGTACTTGTAGTACTCGCGCAGCTCTTCCTCGGTGTAGACGCGGCGGCCCTTGGCCTTGGCCTCGGTGTACTTGGTGCCGTTCTCGCGCGCGGCGTCGCGGTCGGTGCGGAAGCACCAGCTGTCGGCCTCGGCCAGCATGTCGCCGGTCTTCGCGTCGTAGAAATCGACGTGGTAGATCTGCTGCACCGCCTTGCCGGCAAAGCGCGTGTCATGCTCGACGAGGTCCTTGAGGTAGGCCTCGGTGCGGAACTCGGTGTTGCGCGGGATGACCTTGTGCCAGGTCCAGTTCGCGCCCGACCACATGGCGTGCACGCCCGGCAGCCCGCCGACGTAGCCCGAGATGATCCGGCTGGTGGAGAAGAGGAAGCTCGGCAGAGCGATCACGTCGCCATACTTGGTGGTCCTGGCATATTCGGGATCGCACCACAGCGGGTTGTCGTCGCCGATGCCATGGGCGTAGTGGCGGATGTTGTCGCGGGTCGCCTCGTAGCACCAGGGCTCGACCGTCTTCTCGATCTTCACGCCGATGCGCTTGCGCAGATCGTCGAGGCCCTCCTCGGTGATCTTCGGAAACTTGCGGGTCATGTCGTTCATCTTGTTCCTCCTAGAAAAATGGGCGCGGCGGGCCGGTCAGCCGGCGGCCGCGAGCGTGCTGGCCTGAAGATCCCTGAGGATCTTGCGGTTCACCTTGCCGGCCGGGGTCTTCGGCAGCTCGGCGACGAATTCGATCTGTCGCGGGTATTCATGGCGGGCGAGCCGGGCGCGGACATGGTCCTGGATGGCCTTCGCCAGCCCCTCCTCGGGGGCGCCCTTGAGAATGATGTAGGCCTTGACCACCTGCCCGCGCAGGCTGTCGGGCGCGCCGATGACGCCGCATTCGGCCACCGCCGGGTGGCTGAGGATGGCGTCCTCGACCTCGATCGCACCGATGGTCCAGCCGGCCGAGATGATGACGTCGTCGGCGCGGCCGCCGTGGTAGAAATAGCCGTCCGCATCGACCCGGCCGAGGTCCTTGGTCGGGAACCACTGCCCGCCCTTCCTGACCATCAACTCGCCGGTCTCGCCGGGATCGCAGCGCGTGCCGTCGCCCCGCTGCACCTCGACCTCGACCCCCGGCACCGCCTTGCCCATGGCCCCGTCGCGCACCTCGAGATCGTCGGCGCCCGGATAGTTGGCGATGATCACGCCGATCTCGGTCGTGCCGTACATCGAGCGGACCTTGGTGCCGAAGACGCGCTCGACATAGGCCGCGGTCTCGCTGTCGATGGGCTCGCCGGTGAACGAGAGCTTCTCGAAGGCGTAGGTGTAGTTCTCCGCCTCGCCCGAGTTGCGCATCATTCGGTAATGCGTCGCGGCGGCGGTGAGGTTGGTGATGCGGAAATCCTGCAGCGCCTTCAGCAGCCGCACCGGGTCGAACTTGCCCGAGAAGGTGCCGGTCGAGACGCCCATGGCGAGCGGCGCCAGCGTGCCGTGCCAGAGCCCGTGGCCCCATGCCGGAGAGGACGGGCAGAAGAAGCGGTCGCCGGGCCGGATGCCGGTGGCATAGAGCGCCGCGACCATCAGCGTGACGATGGATCGGTGCGAGTGATGCACCGCCGCGGGCAGCAGCCGGGTCGTGCCCGAGGTGTATTGCAGCACCGCCAGATCGTCTCCCGCCGTGTCCCAGTCGAAGGTCCCGGGCAGACCCTCGAGGCTGTCGAGGAACGCCGCGTCCGCGACGATGACGTTCCGCGCGCCGCCCTCCTCGGCCTCGGGGGCCTTCTCGGCATTGGTGAAGAACACCGTCGGCGCGCAGTCGGCGACCCGCAGGCGGATGCCGTCCGGACCGAAGAGCGTGAACATCGGCACCGCCACCGCCCCGGCCTTCATCGCGCCGAAAAGCGCGCAGTAGAAGGGCAGCGAGGGCTCGATCATCACCGCGACCCGCTCGCCCTTCTTCACGCCGCGCGCCGTCAGGAAATGCGCGATCTGCGACGAGCGGCGGGAGAGTTCGGCAAAGCTGACGATCTCGTCCCGGCCATCCGCATGGGCGATCCGCAGCGCCACTGCCTCGCCGGTCATGTGCCGGTCGATGCACTCATGCGCGATGTTGAACCGCTCCCGCGTGCCGTCGAACAGCTCCCACAGACCCGCTTTCGAGTACTGCGCCTGAGCGTCCGCGTAGGACGTGAAATCCGTCAGTCGGGTCATCCGATCCTGCCTCCCAGCCTCTCCTCCGAGCGGGCCGCGCTTTTTGCGTCCCCCTCGTTGACAAGGGTAGGGATCGGGACGAATTATTGTCAATACGCTATTCTTATTGTATATAGACAACAAAATGCCGCCGAAACGGGAGGGTCAGATGGCCGAGGACGACAGCAAGACAAGCAGCAAGAGGCAGGTGCCCGCCGTCACCCGAGCCATTGCAATATTGAGGTTTCTTGGCCGTTCGCCCGAGCCCGTGGGGGTCAATCCCATCGCCCGCGAGCTGGGGCTGATCCCCTCCACCTGCCTGCACATCCTGCGCGTGCTGCAGGACGAGGGGCTGGTGGATTTCGATTCGGCGACGAAGCGCTACTCGATCGGAATCGGCATCCTGCCGCTGGCCCGCGCCGCGCTTCAGCGCAACAGCTTCTCGGCGCTGGTGCAGCCCCGGCTCTCGGCCCTGTCGCAGGAGTTCGGGGTCACCGGCATCGCCACGCAGCTCGCCGAGCCGTCGCAGATGGTGGTGGTCGCGCTCTCGCAGTCGTCGATGCCCTTCCGCCTGCAGGTCGACCTCGGCAGCCGCTTCCCGGCGCTGATCAGCGCCACCGGCCGGCTTTTCGCCGCCTATGCCGAGATGCCCGAGGAGCGCCTGCGGGAAAAATTCTCGCGCCTCGTCTGGGATCACCCGCCCAGCTTCGAGGACTGGCGCGCGCAGGTGGCCGAGGCGAAGGCGCAGGGCTTTGCCGTCGACCAGGGCCTCTACATCTCGGGCGTGACGGTCGTCGCGGTGCCGGTCTTCGGCGCCGACGGGCGGATGATCCGCTCGCTCGTCGCCATCGGCATCTCCGAGCGACTGAAGGACGGCGAGGTGCCGCGCCTCGTGCGGGCGATGCAGCAGATCCGCGACGAGCTGCAGCATACGCAGATCGCGGTGGGAGCCTGAGCCATGGCTGACGCCCCGCTGTCCCTCGACGACTGGGAGATCGTGAAGATCAAGGGTTTCGCCAGCCTCGTCGGCCCGCTACTGCGGCCGGTGGTGCGCGACGCCCGCCCCCGTTTCGGCCTGCAGACCAACGAGATGCACGCCAACCCGATCGGCTCCATCCATGGCGGCGTGCTGACCACGCTGCTCGACCAGGTGATCGCCATCGCCGCCTGGAACGCCGCTGATCGCCAGCCCACGGTCACCGTGCAGATGGACACCCGCTTTCTCGGCGCGGCAAAGGCCGGGGATTTCCTCGAGACCCGCGCCGAGATCCGCCACCAGACCCGCTCGCTGATTTTCGTCGACGGCGAGGTGCTGCGCGGCGACACTCCGATCGCGACCGCCACGGCGGTGATGAAGATATCCGCAAGAGCAGGAGCAGACGCATGAGCGCCCCCCAGACCGACACCCGCAGCGGCCCGCTTGCCGGCGTCCGCGTGCTCGACTTCTCGCGCATCCTGTCGGGGCCCTATGCCAGCATGGTGCTGGCCGATCTCGGCGCCGAGGTGATCAAGATCGAGCCGCTGGAACGCGGCGACGAGACCCGCGCCTTCCCGCCCTTCGTCGGGGGGCTGAGCCACTACTACATCGCGCTCAACCGCAGCAAGAAGAGCGTCGCGCTCGACCTCAAGAGCCCCGAGGGCATCCGCATCGCCAAGGAACTGGCGGCGCAGAGCGACATCTTGCTCGAGAACTTCCGGCCCGGCGTGATGGACCGGCTCGGCCTCGGCTACGCGGCGCTGAAGGCTGACAACCCCAAGCTGATCTATTGCTCGATCACCGGCTTCGGGAAGGACAGCCCGCATGGCAACAAGCCCGCCTTCGACATCGTGGCGCAGGCGCTGTCCGGCGTGATGAGCGTGAACCGCGAGCCCGGGCAGGCGCCGAACAAGCTCGGCCTGCCGCTCGGCGACATGGCGGGGAGCATCTTCTCGCTCTTCGGGGTGCTGGCGGCGCTGCACGAGCGGCACGTCACCGGCCACGGGCGGCATGTCGAGGTTGCCATGCTCGACAGCCTCATCGCCATGCAGGGGTACCTGTCGCAGATCTACTTCGTCAGCGGCCAGAGCCCGCAGCCGGTGGGCACGCAGCACCCCAGCATCGTGCCCTACGGCTCCTTCGCCACCGCCGACGGGCATGTCATCGTCGCCTGCCTGACCGAGCGGTTCTGGCACAACTTCGCCCGCTGCATCGGGCGGCCCGAATTGATCGAGGATCCGCGCTTCGCGGCCTACGAGGCGCGGCTGAGGAACCGCGCGGCGCTCGAGCCGATCATCCTTGCCGAGATGGGCCGCGAGAGCACCGCGCACTGGCTCGACCGGCTGTCGGAATTCGACGTGCCGAACGCGCCGATCCTTTCGATCGCCGAGGCGCTCGAGCAGGAGCATGTCGCGGCGCACGGGCTGATCGAGACGGTGGAGCACCCAGAGATCGGCCCGCTGCGGCTCGTCACCAGCCCGATCCGTTTCGACGGGGCCGGACCCTCGGGCGCGCGGGCGCCGTCGCTGCTGGGAGAGGACACCGCCGAGGTGCTGCGCGAGAAGCTCGGCTATTCCGAGGCGCAGCTGCGCGCGCTCAGGCGGCAGGCGGTGATCGGCGGCAGAGCGGAGGAAGTCGCCGCGCCGCACGAGACCGCAGAGTAAGAGCACCCTGCCCCGCGGCGCGTCCCGCGGGGCAGGCGCTGGGTCAGCTGCGCAGCGCCGGAAG
This sequence comes from Salipiger sp. H15, assembly GCF_040409955.1. Taxonomy (NCBI): domain Bacteria; kingdom Pseudomonadati; phylum Pseudomonadota; class Alphaproteobacteria; order Rhodobacterales; family Roseobacteraceae; genus Salipiger; species Salipiger bruguierae. Next base: position 2,106,097 of record NZ_CP123384.1, on the reverse strand, counting down.
GCCGACGCCGGTCGACTGGAAGCCGCCGTCCGAGGCGATGGTCTGCCCGGTCACGTAGCTCGCCTTGTCCGAGCAGAGGAAGACGATCACGCTCGCGATCTCGTCCTCCGAGCCGTAGCGGTTGAGCGGGATCGCGTCGTGGTAGGCGGCGATGATCTCGGGGGAATGCACCGCCATGGCAAGCTTCGTCCGAACCGGGCCCGGCGCGACGCAATTGGCGCGGATGCCGTATTCCCCGAGTTCCGCCGCCTGCTGCTGCGTCAGCTGGATCACCCCCGCCTTGGAGGTGCCGTAGGCCACCCGCAGAGTCGAGGCGCGCAGGCCCGAGATCGAGGCGATGTTGACGATGGCGCCCTGCACGTCCTTGAGGTGCGGGATCGCCGCCTGCGAGCAGAGGAACACGCCGTCGAGGTTGGTCGACATGACTGTCCGCCAGCGCTCGAAGGTGGTCTCCTCGATCGGGCCGAAATCGGCGACGCCGGCGTTGTTGACCAGCGCGTCGATGCGGCCGAATTCCTTCGCCACCTCGGCGATCATCGCCGCCACCTGTTCGGGCTGCGAGACGTCGCAGACCACCGGCAGCACGTTCTCGAGCTGCCCGGCCTCGGCCATCAGAACCTCGGCGTCGCGGTCGATCATCGCGACCTTTCGGCCCTCGGCGAGGAACTGCTTCGTGGTCGCAAGCCCGATGCCGCGCGCGGCGCCGGTGACGATCGCGGTCTTGGGGGCTGTCTTCTGGGACATGGAATGCTCCTCAGTTGGCGGGGCCGAGCAGGCCGAGCGAAAGTTGCGGGAAAGCGCCGATCACCGCCAGCCCGATCAGGCAGACCAGCAGGAAGGGCATGGCACCGCGGGCCACCCGCTCGATCGGCAGGCGCGTGACGTTGGCGGCGACGTAGAGGTTGATGCCGACCGGCGGCGTGATGAGGCCGATGGCAAGGTTCACCATCACCAGCACGCCGAACCAGACCGGGTCCCAGCCAAGCTCGCGCACCACCGGCATGAAGATCGGCAGGCAGATGAACATGACCGTCACTGCGTCCATGAACATGCCCGCGATCAGCAGGATGACCATGATGACCAGCAGGATCACGCCCTCGTTGCCGGAAAGGCCCAGCAGCGCCTGCGAATAGGTGCCGACGAGATCCTCGACCGTCACCACCCAGCCGAAGAGGCTGGCATAGGCGACGACCAGCATCACCGTCGCCGAGGAGGCCGCGGCATTGGTGAGCGAGGTGTAGAGCCCGCTCAGGGTCAACGTGCGGTAGATCAGCCCGCCGACCAGCAGCGCGTAGACCGTGGCGACCAGCGCCGCCTCGGTGGGGGTGAAGACGCCGGAGTAGATGCCGCCAAGGATGACGACCGGGGTCATCAGCCCCCAAAAACTGTCCTTGAACGACAGCCACAGGCGCTGGCCATAGGGCTTGTCCGCGTGCGGCATCGGGCTCAGCTTCTCGAGCGCGGCGGCGCGGCCGGACTGCGGCTTGGCGAAGGGCAGCGTCAGCAGCATCATCAGCCCGAGGAAGATCCCCGGCACGATCGCGGCAAGGAAGAGCTGCGAGATCGAGGTCTCGGCGATCACACCGTAGATCACCAGCCCGATCGAGGGCGGGATGACGATCGACAGCGCCGCGCCGGTGCAGACGAGGCCCGCGGCATAGGCCTTGGGATAGCCGTCCTCTTCCATGCCCTTGATGATCATCGGGCCGATGGCGGCGACCGAGGCCGGGCCCGAGCCGCTCACCGCGCCCCAGAAGAGGCAGACGGTTGTACCGACGACGCCCATGCCACCCGGAGTTGCGCCGATCAGCACGCGGAAGAAGCGGATCATCCGCTCGGCGATGCCGAGCGAGCCCATCAGCGTGCCCGCGAGGATGAAGAAGGGAATGGCCAGCAGCGAGAACTTGGTGATGCCGGTGGCGATGAGGTCGCCCGCCAGCTCGAGGCCGAAGCCGATCTGCCACATGGCGTAGATCGCCGAGAGGCCGAGCGAGAAGGCCACCGGCACGCGCAGCGCCAGCAGGATGAAGAACAGGATCACCATCTCGGTGCCTGCGGGAAGTCCGGGGAAGAGGTCAAACATCGGGGATCACCTCGTGGTCCTCGCCGGTGCGCCAGACCACCCATGCGTGCTGCAGGTAGCGGATCAGCACCAGTGCGAAGCCGAAGGGCACGGCGGCCTGGTAGTACCACGCCGGGATCTGCAGACCGTAGGAGCGCATCCCGTTGCCCATGAGGTTGGTCATCGCCTGCCAGGAGAACCAGGCCGAGAGCAGCAGCAGCAGCGCCGAGGCCAGCACCGAGAGCGCGAAGACCACGCGGCGCGCCGGGCGCGGCAGCATGTCATGCACCAGCCCCACGGCGAGGTGCTCGCCGCGCCGCGCGGCGATGGCGGCGCCGAAGATGGTCAGCAGCAGGAAGCCGTTGGTCAGCAGCTCCTCGGTGGCGGCCAGCGAGTAATGGGTGCCGTAGCGCACCACCACGTTGGCAAAGCCGAGAAAGGTCATGGCCAGGAAGAGCACCGCGCAGATGATCTTCTCGGCCTCGCGCAGGATGAAGGCCATTGCCCCTCCCTTGGATCGGACGGAGGAAAAGGCGTGTCCCCGCGGGGACACGCCTTGGAAGGTTCGGATCAGTTGCCGTTGATCGCCGACTGGAAGCTCTGCACCAGCTCGGGGCCGACCTTCTCGGCCCAGGCGTCGAAGGCGGGCTGGGTCGCGGCCTTGAAGGCGGCCAGCTCCTCGGCGGAGGGCTCGTAGACCTCCATGCCCTTCTCGCGCAGGAAGTCGATGCCCGTCGCGGTGGCCTCGCGGCTGATCTCGCGCTGGTAGGTCATCGCCTCCTCGGCGGCGGTCTTCAGCTTGGCCTGGGTCTCGGCGTCGTAGCTGTCCCATTTCTTCTGGCTGATGCCGATGAAGATCGGGTCGTAGGAATAATGCCACGTCGTCAGGTACTTCTGCACCTCGTAGACCTGCTGCGGGATGATCACCGCGCCGATCGGGTTCTCCTGGCCGTCGACCACGCCCTGCTGCAGCGCGGTCATCGTCTCGCCCCATTGCATCTGCTGCGGGTTGGCGCCGAGCGCGTTCATCACGTCGATGTACATCGGGCCGGCGACGCGCATGTTGAGGCCCTTCATGTCGTCCGGGCCGTGGATCGGGCGGGTGTTGTTGGTCACCTCGCGGAAGCCGTTCTCGCCCCAGGCGAGCACGACGATGCCCTTGCCCTTGAGGATCTCGGCCAGCTTGGCGCCGGGCTCGCCCTGGGTGGTCGCGTCAACCTGGTCGTAGTCGGCATAGAGATAGGGCAGCGAGAAGGCCGCCATCTCGGGCACCAGCGGGGTCACGTTGATCGCCGAGGTCACCACGAGATCGAGCGCGCCGCGGCCGACCATCTCGGCCTGGCGCATCTGGTCGCCGCCGGCGAGCTGCGCGTTCGGGAAGACGCGCACGGTGATGTCACCGCCGGTCGCCTCGGCGAGCAGCTCGGCGAACTTGTCGGCGCCCTTCTGCCAGGTGGTGGTGTCGCCGGTGTTGTGCGACAGGCGCAGGGTCTCGGCGGCGGCTGCGCCGACCATCAGCGCGCCCGCGAGCACGGTTGCGAGGGCGGTGGTGCCCAGTTTCGCGAAAGTCATTCTGTCCTCCCAGGAGTCTCGGGCCGCCGTCGGCCCCGCCCTGCGCGACCTCCCTGCCCCGCACGACGATCCACATCATGGAACAGTTTCATTGCCACGGACAAGAAGAACTTGCAATATTCCGAAAGGAACAAAATATTGCACAGCAACTTTTCGAAGTCTCGTGGGAGGAGACGGACCTACATGGTCCATATTATGGAACACCCCAAGTCAGACAGCAGCCCCGGTACCCTCGCCGGAAGCCAGAGCGTGGACCGCGCGCTGGCGCTTCTCGGCATGGTCGGACGCCGCCCGCTGGAGGGCGCGAGCCTCGGCGAGCTGGTGGCGGAATCGGGGCTCAACAAGCCCACCGTGCGCCGCCTGATGCTGGCGCTGATCCGCAACGGCATGGTCGAGCAGAACGCCGCGACCCGGCGCTACTTCCTCGGCGAAGAATCCTACATTCTCGGGACCTTCGCGGCGCATCGGCACGGGCTGCTGGAGCTGTCCTACGAGACGCTGGCGCGGCTGGCGCAGACCACCGGCGACGCCGCCTTCCTGTCGGTGCGGCGCGGTTTCTCGGCGCTCTGCCTGCACCGCGAGGAGGGCACCTACCCGATCCGCACCTACGCGCTGATGACCGGGCGGCTGCACCCTCTCGGCGTAGGTGCGGGCTCGCTTGCGATGCTCGCGGCCCTGCCCGATGCCGAGGTCGATGCCGCGCTCGACGCCAATGCCGGGCGGCTGGCGCAGGACTACCCGATGCTGCAGCCCGAGGAGATTCGCACCCGCGTCGCGCAGACCCGGGCGAGCGGCTACGCGCTGAACCCCGGGCTGGTGATCCCCGATTCCTGGGGCCTCGGCGTCGCGCTGCGCCGCCCCGACGGCGCGCTGGTGGGCGCGCTCTCGCTCGCCGCCATCGAAAGCCGCATGCAGCAGCCGCGCCGCGAGGAGCTGGTCGCGCAGCTCCGCGACGCGGCGCGCACCATCGAGACAACCCTCGCGCAGCTCTACGCCGCGCGGACCCGCATTTGAGGAGGACATCATGCAAGACCCACAGATCGTCGGCTGGGGCCACACGCCCTTCGGCAAGTCCGAGCATCCCGACACCGAGAGCCTGATGGCCGCCGCCGTGGCCGAGGCGCTCGAGCACGCCGGGATCAGCGCCGAGGACGTCGACGGGATCTTCGTCGGCGTGTTCAACAACGGCTTCTCGCAGCAGGATTTCCAGGGCGCGCTGGTTGCCATGGGGGATGAGCGTTTCGCCCATACCCCCGCCACGCGCTACGAGAACGCCTGCGCCACCGGCTCCGCCGCGCTGCACGGCGCGATGGACTTCATCGCCGCCGGGCGCGGCCGCATCGCGCTGGTCGTCGGGGCCGAGAAGATGACCGCGACGCCCACGGTGGAGGTCGGCGACATCCTTCTGGGTGCCAGCTACTGCAAGGAAGAGGCGGGGATCAGCGGCGGCTTCGCCGGGCTCTTCGGCCAGATCGCCGGCAGCTACTTCCAGCGCTACGGCGACAAGAGCGAAGAGCTTGCGATGATCGCCGCGAAGAACCATTCGAACGGCATGGCCAACCCGCTTGCGCACATGCGCAAGGATTTCGGCACCGCCTTCTGCAACACCGTGTCGGACAGGAACCCGATCGTCGCGGGGCCGCTGCGCCGCACCGACTGCTCGCTGGTCTCGGACGGGGCGGCGGTGCTGGTGCTGGCGGATGCCGAGACCGCCGCCGGGATGCAGCGCGCCATCGCCTTCCGCGCGCGCAGCCACGTCAACGAGATCATGGCCCTGTCGCGCCGCGACGTGCTGGAATTCGCCGGCGCCCGCCGGGCCTGGGCGCAGGCCTTCGAGACCTCGGGACTGACCCTCGATGACCTCTCGCTGGTCGAGACCCACGACTGCTTCACCATCGCCGAGATGCTGGAATACGAGGCCATGGGCCTTGCCGAGCGCGGCCAGGGCGGGCGGGTGATCCGCGAGGGCATCACCGCCAGGGACGGCAAGCTGCCGGTCAACGCCTCGGGCGGGCTGAAGTCCAAGGGCCACCCGATCGGCGCCACGGGCGTGTCGCTGCACGTCATGGCGGCGATGCAGCTGGCGAACGAGGCGGGCGAGATGCAGATCCCCGGCGCCGAGATCGCCGGCGTCTTCAACATGGGCGGCGCGGCGGTGACCAACTACGTGTCGATCCTGGAGCGGGTGAAATGACCATCGACCTCTCGGGGGGCCTGCCCCCCGCCTCGACGCGGGTGATGAACCTCGCGAACTTCCTGACCGAAAGCGCCCGGCGGCATCCGCGGGACGTGGGTTTCGTCTGGGGCGCGCAGACCTGGAGCTGGGAAGAGATGGAGGCGCGCTCCGCCGCGTTTGCCGCCGCGCTTTCCGGCAAGTACGGGCTGAAGAAGGGCGACCGGCTGCTGGTGCAGTCGGCCAACAACAACCAGATGTTCGAGGCGATGTTCGCCTGCTGGCGCATCGGCGCGGTCTGGGTGCCCGCCAACTTCCGCCAGTCGCCCGAGGACATCGCCTTCCTCGCGCAGAGCTCGCAGGCCAAGGGCATGCTCTGCGGCACCGAGTTCCCCGAACACGCGGCGGCCTGCGACGGGCTCGGCTTCACCGTCGGCATCGGCGAAGGGCTGGGCGAGAGCTACGAGGCGCTGGTGGCCGAGCACTTCGGACAGCGCCCGGCCGCCGCCGAGGTGCACCGCGACGATCCCTGCTGGTTCTTCTTCACCTCCGGCACCACCGGGCGGCCCAAGGCGGCGGTGCTGACGCACGGCCAGATGGCCTTTGTCGTGACCAACCACCTCTGCGACCTGATGCCCGGCACCGGGCCCGAGGACGCCTCGATCGTCGTGGCGCCCCTCTCGCACGGCGCGGGCATCCACCAGCTGGCGCAGGTGGCGCACGGGGTGAAGACGATCCTGCCCGCTGGCGCCAAGTTCGACCCCGACGAGATCTGGGGGCTGGTGGCGAAGTGGAAGGTCAGCAACCTCTTCACCGTGCCGACCATCGTCAAGCTGCTGGTCGAGCACCCGTCCGTCCACCAGCACGACCATTCGAGCCTGCGTTACATGATCTACGCGGGCGCGCCGATGTACCGCGCCGACCAGGTGCGCGCGCTTCAGGTGCTGGGGCCGAAGCTGGTGCAGTATTTCGGCCTTGGCGAGGTCACCGGCAACATCACCGTGCTGCCGCCCGCGCATCACTCGGCGGACGATGCCGCGATGCGCATCGGCTCCTGCGGCTTTGCCCGCACAGGGATGCAGGTGCAGATCCAGGACGCCGAGGGCCGCGAGGTCGCGCCGGGCGGGACCGGCGAGATCGCCGTCATCGGCCCCGCCGTCTTTGCCGGGTACTTCGACAACCCCGAGGCCAATGCCAAGAGCTTCCGGAACGGCTGGTTCCTGACCGGCGATCTGGGCCACATGGATGCCGAGGGCTTCGTCTACCTGACGGGCCGCGCCTCGGACATGTACATCTCGGGCGGGTCCAACATCTACCCTCGCGAGATCGAGGAGAAGATCCTGCTGCACCCCGAGGTCTCGGAGGTCGCGGTGCTCGGTATGCCCGACCCGGTCTGGGGCGAGATCGGCGTCGCCGTCTGCGTCGCACGCGGCCGGGGCGTGGCCCCCGAGGCGCTGCTCGACTGGCTGGGGCCGAAGATCGCCCGCTACAAGATGCCCCGCCACGTGGTCTTCTGGGACGAGATGCCGAAGAGCGCCTATGGCAAGATCACCAAGAAGATGATCCGCGAGCAGCTTCTGGCGCGCGGCGACCTGCCGGTGCCGCAGGCGCCGGAAAAGAGCGCCGCGCGATGAGCCCGATCCAGCGCCTCGGCCATCCCGGCCCGCGCGCCGAGGCGCGCTTTGCCGCCCGGCCCTGCCGCGCCGCGCCGGTGCAGCTGCGGCTGGCGGCGGGCGTCAGCTTCGAGCAGGCGGTGGTGCAGGGCTTTGCCGAGGCGGGGTTCAGCGCCGGCTACCTGCGGCTCGCGGGGGCGGCGTTCGAGCGGCTCGACTACGTCATCCCCGCCCCCGCCCCCGGCGACGGGCGCGCCGCCTGGTACAGCGCGACGCACCGGCTGCAGCACGCCCGGCTTTCCGAGGCCGGACTGCATCTCGGCACGAAGAACGGCGCGCCCTTCCTGCACTGCCACGGGCTCTGGTCCGCCGGGGAGGAGCCGCTGCGCATGGGTCACCTGCTGGCCCCGGACTCGGTGCTGGCGGAAGAGACCGTCGCCACCGGCTGGGGCCTCACGGGCGCCGCGCTCGAGGTGCGGCCCGATCCCGAGACCGGCTTCGATCTCTTCACCCCGGTGCCCTGCGGCATCGAGGCGGAGGGCCATCCCGCCCTTCTCTGCACGCTGCGCCCGAACGAGGATCCGCACGCGCTGCTGGTGGCGGCGGGCGAGACGCTGGGCCGGGCGCGGATCGAGGGCATCGGCAGCCTCGTCAACACCAGCTTCGAGGCCGGCTGGCTCGAGAGCTACGCCACCGAGGTGCTGCTGCGCTGCGGGCGGCTGACCGGAGACAGCGTCATCCTCAACGCCGCCTCTGTCGGCTTCGACGGGGCGCCGATGAGCGGCGTGCTGCGGCCGCACGAGAACCGGATCTGCATCACCGCAGAGCTGCTGCTGATCAACGACCTCGCGACGCCGGACCGCGACGGCTGAGGCGGCGGCCCGCGGGACGGGGAGCCGCTCTGCCCGGCGATGCAGGCGCTAGAGAAAGGCTTCCGATCCGCTCGCCCAGCCCAGCAGGAGCGGCAGTCCCGACGGAAGGGTGACGCGCGCGGCCCCGGACGGGTCCACGGGCTGCCCCAGCGCCTCGCAGAAGGCGGCGAAATCCTCGAACCAGCGGCGCTCGGGCGAGAAGGACTGGACGATCATCGCCGCCCGGTCGGTCTTGAAGCGCCCTGCCTCGACGACCGCCGCCGCGGTCCGGTGCAGCAGCTGGTAGCGGAGCCGGTCAGGCGGCGGATTTTCGAGGCCGAGCAACTCGCAGAGGAACGCCATCCGCCCGAGCCTGCCCGCGCTCGCCCCGTCCAGCCACGCGCCGACCGTCGGGCCGAAGGGCTCGTCGACCTTGGCCTCGACCGCGAGCGCGACGGTCTCCCCCGAAGCCCTGACCAGCGCGAAGACATCGCACTGGCTCGCGCGCCCCCCGCCGGGCAGGGAGACCTTGTGTTCCGGCAGGGCGAGGAGGAGTTCGGCATTGCCGCCAAGGAGCATTGAAATCTCGCCGGGCAATGCGCCGCCGGCCGCCTCCCAGGAAAGAGCCGCGGCCATCGCGGAATAGCCGCGTCGCCATTGCGTCGCGGGATCCGCGAGGAATTGCCGCCAGTCTTCGGACCCTGTGGTCGGAACATAAATTCTGGAAATCTGCCGCATCCCCAAATAGCGCGCTGCGCGCGAAGGCCAAGATACCGGGATGTTTGCACATTCCAGTCGAGACGCAAATCTCCATTCAATTCCGGCAGGGCCCGGTGCGCGGCTGCCAATTCGACGCGCAGGGTCGTTAAAAGCCAAAACGAAACACGATCCAAATTCCAACCCAATTGGAAACCGACCGGCGCAAAAAGAAAGGGCGCCGGTGGGCGCCCTTGCTGGTCTCTCCGAGGGCAACGCCTCCGGGGTGCCGCCGTGCCGGTCAGAGCCCGGCGACGGTGTCCTCGTCGGAGGCCTCGTCGGGGGCGGGCGCCTCGGCGTCGTCGACGATGATCACCACCGGCGCCTCGGTCTCGTCCGGCACGAGCTCGTCCTCGGGCTCGACCTCGCCCCCGATCCCGGTCCCCCGCGCCGCCTGGCGTTCGAGCGCCGCGCCGACGGTCTCGGGGTCCGGGTTGGAGGCGCGGATGGCGTCGAGAAGCGCGCCCGCCTCCTCCCCGGTCAGCTCACTGCCCGTGCCCGACAGGATCGCGTCCTCGATCTCGAGCACCGACAGCGCGGCGGTGTCGTAATCCGGCCCGGTGGTCACGCCCGCGTCGATCACCTCGCGCGCCGCGGCCAGCTCGGCCTCGGTGGGCTGCTCCTGCCCGTCGATCACCGCCTCCGCGGCGCTCGTGTCGGGGTAGTCGAGCACCTCCTGCGCCAGCGCCTTCGCTTCGTCGGTCGCCTCGGGATCGGCGAGCACGTCCTGCGCGTCGGCGATCTCTGCCTCGGTGGGCCGGTTCGCCACGAGGTCGAAGGCCTCGGCCAGCGCCAGCGTGTCCTCTGCCGCAACGATCGCGTCGCGCGAGGCCAGCGCCCGGTCAAGGTCGTAATCGGCCACGGCGAGCGCCGCCGCGAGCCCCACAGGCCCTGCCCCGATGCCATAGTTGCCGTTGGCGATATGCGCCTCCTTCGCCCGCGGGCTGGAGTTGAGCGCGCCGTTGAGCTTGCCGAGGTTGCTGGGATGCATCGGACCCTTCAGCCGCGAGGCGACCTGCTCGGGCGGACGGACCGAGGTCACCGGCGCCTCTTCGGTGGGCGCGCGCGAGACGCGGCGGCTGCCGGTCCCGGTCGCCCGGACGCCCGTCTCGGTCGCGCGGCGTGTCGCGGAGTTGCCCTTCGCCGGCTCGCCGAAGATGCCGCCGATCCCGGCCTTGAGGCTGCGCCCGAGGCTGGCGACATCGCCCTTGATGCCCTGGCCGAGGCTCTTGCCGCCCTGCCCGGCATTGTCCCGCGCCGAGGCCGACATGCCGTTGCCGCCGCCGTTGCCGCGATCGCTGCTGCTGCTCTTGCCGCCGCCGTTGCCGCCGCCATTGCCGTTGTTGCCATCATTCTTCGCGTAGGCGTGATCGGCGGTCACGACCATGACCACCGGGGCCACGACGAAGGTGGACAGAACAAGCGTGGAAACGCCAATTTTCAGAAACTTCAGCATGTCTTGTCTCCTTGCGGTCGACCCTGGAAGCAGGCCGCTGGGTCAGCTTTCATCCTTGCCCATTGAGCAGGCATTCTTGGCATAACTACGTCATCTGGAACGGAAATCACGCGCCCGGACTGCCTTTTCGAAAGGCTCGGCGGTTTGTTGCCGGCGGAATCGCGGGGCTGCGGCGCGAGGCATGAAGATCGAAGCGGTAAACTCTGGCTTACATGATCGCCGCCCGGCGGAGCGCCGGTGCGACAGGGTTCCGTGGCGCTTCCGAGGGCCAGACGGCGGACCGGTTGCATCGAGGCGCTTGTTTCCGGGGCCGATGCTGCCAAGGTTCGGTCTGCCTGCGGACGCCCCTGCGTGGCGCCCGCTCCGCTGAAGATCAGCACATCGCAACGTGACGCCGCCCGAGGAGACCCCATGCCGAAAGTCGTTGCCTCCGCCTCCGAGATGATTGCCGGCATGTCGCCCGAGAAAAGGCCCGGGCGCTTCGCCTATTTCAGCACCGAAGACCCCGCCCTCGGCGAGGCGCTTATCCGGGACGCGCTGTGCCTCTTCCGCGAGCGCGAGGGGCTGTCGCTGATCCTGCCGCTGGAGATCGTGGAGCGGGTTCTGGCGGATCGCCCGGCGCAGGCCGTTCCGCAGATCGTTCCGATGTGCTGCATCACGCTCAACGTCTATTCCTCGCTCGAGGGCGTCGGGCTCACGGCGGCGGTGTCGGGCGCGCTCGCGGCGCAGGGCATCCCCTGCAACATGGTCGCGGCCTGTCACCACGACCATGTCTTCGTGCCCGAGGAGCACTGCGATGCGGCGCTGCGGGTACTGGCCGGCCTGCAGGAAGGATCCGGCGCCTAGGACGCGGCGGCGGTTCCGGCCCCGGCCTCCGCATCGTGGATGACGCGGCCGCCGCAGATCGTCAGGACCACGCCGAGGTCGGCGATCCGCGCGGGCTCGGTCGCCTCGATGTCGCCGCCCAGCATCACGAGGTCGGCGGCGAGCCCGGGGCGCAGCGTCCCCGTCACGTGGTCGCGATGCGCGGCCCAGGCGCCGCCGGCCGTGTAGGCGTGCAGCGTCTCGGCCAGCGAGAGCCGCTCGTCGCGGGCCCCCTCGAAGGGCGCGCGCGTCAGGGCCGCCGCGATGCCGCGCAGCACCGAGACGTCGGCCACCGGCCAGTCGCTCGAGAAGGCGATGGGCGCGCCCGCCTCGGCAAGGCTGCGCCAGTTGAAGGCATCGGCAAGGCGCGCCGCGCCGATCCGCGACAGCGTCGGCTGCAGCGGGAAGTCCATCGCCCCCGGCGCGTGCGGCGGCTGCAGGCTGGCGGTGATGCCAAACGCGCCGAGCCGGGGAATGTCGGCCGGGTCGATCAACTCGATATGCTCGATGCGGTGGCGGCTGTCGCGCGACCCGTTGGCGGCGCGGGCCGCCTCGTAGCCGTCGATCACCGCCCGCACCGCGCCGTCGCCGATGGCATGGACCGCGATCTGCAGGCCGCGCCGGTCGATCTCGGTGGCGATCTCGGCGAAGCGCTCCGGCGCGAAGAGCGGCTCGGAGCGGTGGCCGGGCTGGTCGGGGTAATCCCGCAGCATGTAGGCCGTCCGGCTGTCGATCACCCCGTCCATGAACATCTTGACGAAGCCGGAGCTGATCCAGTCATCGCCAAAATCCTCCGCCATGGCCGAGGCGCGCTCGAGCGCGTCCAGATCCATGTGCGGCTTGAAGTGGAACGGCACCTTGACCCGCAGCGGCAGCGCGCCCTCGGCCTGCATCTCGGCGAGCAGCTCGAGCGTGTAACGGTTGCCGTCCATGTTGACGAGGCTGGTCACGCCATGGGCGGCGCAGTGCAGCATGCCCTTCAGCAGGAGCGCCTTGTCGGCGGCGCGCTCGGCCGCGCCGGGCCGAGGGTCGGGTTCCTCGCCGGTGGCGATGCCGAGGTTGATGCGCCCCTCCCCGGCAAAGGCGATCACCGGGCCGAAGGCCTCGAACTCGCGCAACTCGCCGGTGGCGAGCCCGTCCGCGCCCATGACCACCTCGTGGCCATGCGGCATCTCGGCGCCGTGCAGCAGCCCCGCGGCCTCGAGCGCGGCGGTATTGGCCCAGACCGTGTGCAGGTCGGGCGACATCATCGCGATGGGCCGATCGGCGATCATCGCGTCGAGGTCGTGGCGCGTCGCGGGTTTGTCGAGGATGCCGTAATGCGCCTCCTGCGCCATGAGCAGCGGCATGTCCGGGTTCGCCCCGGCAAAGCCGCGGAAGGCCGCGCCGACCGCCTCGGCCCCGTGCAGATGGCCGATGTGCAGGTGCGTGAGGTCGGCGCCGCCGAGCCCGACGTGCAGGTGCCCCTCGAAGAAGCCGGGCAGCACCGTGCGCCCGCCCGCGTCGAGGATCCGCGTGTCCGGCCCGGCGAGCGCGGCGATCTCCGCGGCGCTGCCCACGGCGAGGATGCGGTCGCCGGAAAGCGCCACGGCCTCGGCCCGCGGATGATCCGGGTCCATGGTCAGGACGCGGGCATTGGTCAGGATCAGGTCGGCGGTCGTCAGGTCGGCGGTCGTCATGGGCGTATCCCGGGAGGGGCCGCCGCGGCGCCGCCCCCGGCCCCGGTCAGGGGGCCGGGCGGGCCACCGCGGCAGGGTCCGTGGCTATTTCAGCTTGATGGCGAAGTGCTTGCGCACCGGTTCCTCGATGGTCCAGGTGCCGCGGAAGCTCGGCTCGACGACGAAGGCGTCGCCGGGGGTCAGCGTCACCGGCGCGCCGCCGTCGGGGGTGATGGTGATGCGGCCCTCGATCAGGTGGACGAACTCGTAGAACTGGTAGGTCGCGTGCCAGGTGCCGGTCGTCGCCTCCCAGGTGCCCGAGATCATGCTGCCGTCGAGCGAGCTGTGCTGCACCCAGTAGCGCATGGTGGGCTCCCCCTCGGTCTTCACCCAGCCCTCGAGATCGGTGGTGATGGGCTCGGGGCCCGGTTCGGGAAAGCGGAAAACCGTGGTGCTCATGTCTGTCCTCGCAAGGCGCCTCGTTGGGTCACGCACTTGGTAGGCGGCCCGTGGGCGCCGCGCAAGCCGGACGAAGGGCGCGGGTGCGCAATCACCGAAGAGGCTGGCGAGCGACCGCGAAATCGCCCATGACTTGCGCGCGCGACGGGCGCGATCTGGAACGGGGAACGAGCATGGACATCCGCAGGGCCGAGGCATCGGATGCCGCGCATCTTGTGCGCTTCATCAACATGGCGGCGGACGACCTGCCGCTGCATTTCTGGCGAAAATCCGTGGGCCCCGAGGGCGATCCCTGGGCCTACGGAGAGGAGCGCGCGGCGCGCGAGACGGGGAACTTCTCCTATCGCAATGCCTGGCTCGCCGAGGTGGAGGGCGCCGTCGGGGCCTGCCTGCTCGGCTATGCCGCCGAGACCGAGCCCGGCCCGATCGACCCGGACACGCCGCCGATCTTCGTGCCGCTGCTCGAGCTCGAGGCGCTGGCGCCCGGCTCGTGGTACCTCAACGTCCTTGCCACCTACGAGGAATTTCGCGGCAAGGGCCTCGGCAGCGCGCTCCTCGCCCATGCCGAGACCATCGCCGCCGCCGCGGGGCACGACAGCATCAGCCTGATCGCCGAGGATTCGCACGAGGAGGCGCTGCGCCTCTACGCGGCGAAGGGGTACCGGGAGATCGCCCGCCGCCCGGTGGTCAAGGGCGACTGGGCCGTCGACGCGAGCGAGTGGATCCTCTTCACGAAACCTGTCGGGGTCCGCTGATCCGGCCCCGGGCCTGCCCCGTAGCCTCGGATTCGGGCTGGCCCCCGGCGGGCCGGGTCCATAAGGAACCCTCGCGCTCGGGGGCGAACCGGGGCGCGGTGGTGGGACGGCAGGGTTGATATTCTCTCGATCACCGGCGTGATCTTCCTACTCATCGGCACGGGGTTCGCCGCGCTGCGCCGCGGCGTCTTCACCGCGGTCGATACCGCCGCGCTCGGCAAGGTCGTGGTGAACCTCGCGCCTCCGGCGCTGATCTTCCGCGCCGTCTCGTCCCATCCGCTCGGCGAGATCGCCGACTTCGGCTATCTCGGCGCCGTGCTTTTCGGCTCGCTGCCGGTCTTCGCACCGGGCGACCTCTGGTCCCGGCGCGTGGCGGGCGAGACGCCACTGGCGAGCACCTTCGGCGCGATGGGCATGTCCTGCGCCAAAAGCGGGTTCGTGGGCTATTCCGTGCTGCTGATGGCCCTGCCGGAGGTGGCCTAGACGGCGCTCGCCCTCGACATGATCGTCGAGAACCTGGTCATGGTCCCGCGCGTGCTGATCCTCGCGGGGTATTTCCGGGGCGGCGGAAGGTCGAGGCGCAGCGCAAGGCGAGGAACGATCCGCCTCGCTGGCCCTGTTCCTGATGACCGTGGCATCCTTCGTCACCATCAGCATGGTCCTCGCGCTCACGCTGCGCTGAGGCGTGTGGCTTGGTGACACGGGCTACGCTGCTCGGGCGGATGCGCTGCTCCCCAGGCAACGGGGCGTTCGGGAGCGAGTTGAGCAGACCCTCCCGCACCATGGCGGACTGTGCCTTGTATCATAGCGCCAGCGGCATGGCGCTGCCGCCGGTCGAGCGTATTCCGCGTGCGGTAAAATGCTCGAGGTCTTGCTCCGATGCGATCATGCCGCAATCCTTGGGGTTGCCAATATCGATCCGTGTCGACAGGCCGCTGAACTCCACCGATGTCCTGGATGCCCTGAGCGATCTCGTCATCCAGCACCGCCCGTCGCGGTACACGAGATCCGACAATGGTCCCGAGTTCGTCGCGCAGCAGGTCCGCGTCCGGATCGCATCGGTGGGAGCAAAGACCGCCGACATCGAGCCGGGGTCACCTTGGGAGAACGCCTATTGCGAAGTCTTCAACTCGCTGAGGAAGGCGCAAATCCTCATCGAAAGACGGCGCAAGCACGACAACATGGACCGGCCGCAGAGTGCTCTCGGATTTCGGGTGCCGGCGCCCGAGGTCGTCATCCCGCCAGGTCGAACCCTGCCCATGCATCAGCATTCAACCGGGATCACTCGCTGGGGTCGGATCATCGCCGCGGCCACGACTCTGTCAGAACTCCGGGCATCGAGGTGCGCCGGCCGTCCGCAGCGGGAGCTGCCCAGCGACCGATGTGACGCGTTGCGCGCCGAAGGTTGAGCGCGGCCCCTGCGGGGGCCGCGCCGGGACTTCTCCGAAGGCTCAGCCGATCACATCCCAGACCACCTCGGAGCCAAGCACCGAACCATCGGGAGCGAAGGTGATCAGGCGGCTGGTGAAGGCCTGGTCATTGTCCAGGTCCTCGATCAGCCGGCTGGCCAGCAGCCCGTTCTCGAAGACCTGCGTCACCTGGTCGCCATCGTCGCGCAGGATGATGCTCTGCGTCATCACGCCGGTGCCATCATAGAAGAACTCGCGCGTGCTCCAGGCCTTGCTGCTCTGGTTGCCGATACCATCGACTTGCAGCTCTCTCGCCAGCTGGCCGTCGACGTAAGTGCGAGAGATCTGCATGGTGGTGCCGTCATCGAAAACGGTCTCGAGACCGGTCCAGTGGCCGTCGGCATCGAAGGTCATGCTGCGGCTGCTCCAGGGGAGAGAACCGGCCGTGCCCTCGCCATCGGTGATGAGTGTGGCCACCCGGACACCGTTGCTGAAGGTGTTCTCATGCAACCGCGTGGTGCCATCGTCGAAAGTCATGGCCATGCTCACCATATGGCCCTCGGCATCAAAGCTCAGCTCGCGCGTGCTCCACGCCTTGCCCGAGGTTGCGCCGCTGCCATCGGTCTGCAGCTGCCCGGTCAGCACCCCGTCGGTAAAGCTGTTTTCCTTCAGCAGGGTGCTGCCGTCGTCCATGACGATTGCGACCTGCGCCACCTGCCCGTCTGCAGTGAAGAGCCGCTCGAGATTGGCCCATGGCGCGCTGCCAGTGTCGCTCACGGTCTCGCCCACCAGCACCCCGTTCTCGAAGGTGCGCGTGACGTCGAGGCCGCTGGGCCGGTCGACGATCACCTCCCGGATCTCGCCATCAAGGCTCAGCACCAGTCGCGGCGCCCGCCCCGGCGCCCAGTCGATTTCGCCCGTCACACCGTCGCCGAAAATCAGCGCCTCGGTGCCGACCGCGATCAGATCGCGGCCTTCGTCCATCCCGTCGAGCGGATCGATGTCGGTGACGATGAGCCCGCTGCCGTCAGGGGCGAAGCGGAACTCGAACCCGTCGCTGGCGCCGAGATAGCGCACAAGATCGCTCCCCTCGCCGCCGACCAGCGTGTCATCGCCGCCGAGCCCGGTCAGCGTGTCATTGCCCGGCCCGCCGATCAGCGTCTCGTCCGCCGCGGTGCCGACCAGATCGAGGTGCTCGACCGCGCCGAGGATCTCGATCTCCAGCACCACGGCGGTGCCGTCGGCGGTGCTGAGGGCAAAGCGCTCGGTAAGGCTCTCGCCCTCTGCCAGATAATCGAGCGCCACGCTCCGGATGTAGCTCCACTGCCCGTCCGCGCCCAGATCGAGGCTGCCGTATTGGCCGGTCAGGGTGCCGGCGTTCAGCGCCGCCGGGCTGTCGATATCCGCCACATGGATCTGACCCGAGACGCCGGTGTCGTCCTCGCTCATCCGCGCCACGAGGTCGCCGCTGACCACGGCTGGATCGTTCACGGGCGCCAGCGTCACCTGCAGCGTGTTCGTCACCGTCACCGTGCCATCGCTGAGACCGTAGGCAAAGCTGAAGCTGCCGGAGACATTGGCCGCCGGCACCAGATAGAGATGCCCCCCCGGCGCAAGCGTGAAGCTGCCGGCCGCCGTCTCCACCGTCTGCCCCGGACGGAGCGCCTGCCCGTCGAGCGAGACCAGCGCCAGCGCGTCGCCGTCGATATCGCTGGCCGTACCGAGGATGTCGATCAACAGCGGCTGATCTTCCTCCCCTTGCGAGCTGACCTCCACCGTCACCGGGGCGTCGTTGATGCCGGTCACGGTGATATCGACGGTGCGCGTCAGCGTCTCGGTGCCGTTGGTGACGGTATAGAGGAAGGTGTCGACCGCCTGTTCGCCGGCCTTGAGGCTCTCGAAGGCGGTGCCGGGATCGTAGCTGAAGCTGCCGTCGCCATTGTTGACGACGGTGCCGCGCAGGCCGGCGAGGTCGAAGCTGAAGCTCAGCGCATTGTCGGGATCAAGGGCATCCAGCGTGAAAGTGGCGGCCGCGTCCCCCTCGCCCAGGGCGAAATGCCCGGCTGTCGCGGTCAGCGGATCGTCGATCCCCACGACCGTCACCGTCACCGTCGCCGAGTTGGAATAGCTGTCGAGCCAGGTCTTCTCGCGCGTGTTGTCGGAGCGGGTGACATAGGTGAAGCTCACCTGCATCGTCTCCCCCGGCTTCAGCGCCGCGAAGGCCGGATCATTGGCGTCAAAGCGGATGAAGCTGGAGCCGTCGGGGTTCACCACCTTGCTGGCGCTGCCCATGTCCGGCGCGGTCAGCGACTGCACGCCGATGGCGAAGGGCAGCCGGGCGATGATCTCCGCCGAGAGATCGCGGTCGCTGTCATTGGCGATCACGTCGATGTCGACGCTCTGACCGGCGAGGACTTCGGCCACATCGTCCACGGCCACCGGCACGTCCTCGTAGTCGTAGACCGCGATCGACACCCAGTTCTCGGACGTCGCGCCATTGCCGTCGGTGGCCCGGACCAGGGTGTAGAAAGACCCGCTCCAGAGCGAGGGCGCGGTGATGGTGAGCAGGTTGCCCTCGATCGAGGAATATTGCTCCAGCTGCGGGATGGCGACATCGTTCTCGACGTACCAGATTTCCCGCACCTTCTCGAAGGTCAGCACATCGCCGTCGATGTCGGTCGCCAGCGTCGAAAGGTCGATGGAGACCGAATTGCCCTCTTCGGTATTCGGGCCCCAGCGGTTGATGGCCCAGGTGATGCCGTCATTGACCGGCGTCACCGTGACCGTTGCGGTGGCGGTATCGGTGAACGCGCCATCGCTGATCGTATAGGTGAAGCTGTCGGTGCCGAAGAAGTTGGCGTCCGGCGTGTAGGTAACCGTGCCGTCGGCATTGAGCACCACGCTGCCGTTGCTGCCCTGACCCACGTCGGTGACACTCAGCACGTCGCTCTCGGGATCGCTGTCATTGGCCAGCACGTCGAGGGTGACGGGCGTATCCTCGGCGGTGGTGGCAAGATCGGCCAGCGCCAGCGGTGCGTCGTTGCCGACGGTCGCGGTCAGGGCCAGGGTCGCCTCGAACACGTTGTTGACGGTATAGGTGACATCGGTGGTGCCGTTGAAATCGGCGCCGCCCTGATAGGTGACGGTGCCGCCCGCCCCCACCGTCAGCCTGCCCGCCGCGCCGAGGTCGACCACCGACCCCTCGCTCACGGCAATGCCGTTGATATGGGTCAGCACCAGCGGGTCGCCGTCGATGTCGCTGTCGTTGGCGAGCAGGTCGATGCTGCCGGAGAGGTCCTCGACAATGCTGAGCGCGTCATCGACCAGCACCGGCAGGTTCTCGTCCACCACCACATAGACGGTCTGGGTCTGCAGCAGGTAGGGCAGCGCGAAGTCGTTGCGGATCACCGAGGTATAGGTGAAGCTGTCGACCCCGCGGAAGCCGGCATTCGGCGTATAGGTGACGGAGTTGGAAGCTTCGGGATCGCCGTTGTACCAGTCCAGGGTCGTGCTGTGATAGTTGGGCCAGACCACGCTGCCATTGCCCGGCTGGCTGATCTCATGCCCGAGCATGTAGACTGTGTTGCTGCTCGATGCGGGGCGCGGATCGTCGATATAGATGTCATCCAGCAGCGGGTTGAACGTCACGCCCGCGCTGTCCGGGGTGATGTAGACCACCGTGTTGACCGGCACCGGCGCATCCCAGACCGAGGCCCAGATGACATCGAAGCTGAGATTGACCGTCTCCAGCCCGTCGGTCACGGAAAAGCCGAAGCTCTCGCTGCCGTTGAAATTCGCCCCCGGCGTCAGGCGCAGGGTCTGGTCGTCGACCATCTCGACCACGGTGCCCTCGGTGCCTGCGGCATCGACGCCGAGCAGCCGCAGAAGATCGCCGTCCACGTCCCGCGCGATGGCGTTGACCGAGAGCAGCAGAACGGTGTCCTCGACACCCGCGATGGCCGAGAGTGCGGCCGTTGGGGCGTTGTTGCCCTGCACGTCGACGGTCACATTGGCGGTGGAGCTGAGGCCGATCTGGTTGGTGACGGTGTAGCTGAAGCTCACCTGCGTCACCAGATCGTCCACCGGGTCGAAGCTGACGCTGCCATCGGCATTGAGCGTCACCACGCCGCTGTCCGGCTGGGTGATCGCAGTGATGGTCAGGCTCTGGCCGTCCGGGTCGGTGTCATTGCCCAGGAGGTCGAGGACCAGCGCCCCGTAGCCCATGAACTTGGTCACGGTGATCGCATCGTCGGCCACGGTCGGTGCCAGCCAGGGGTCGAGCGTCACGCTGACCGTGGCGGTATCGCTGAGACCGGCGGCATTGGTCACGGTATAGGTGAAGCTGTCGCTGCCACCCGCCGTCACGTCCTGCGCGGTGTAGGTGACCCGGCCATCGACGATGGCAACCGAGCCGTAGCTGCCCTGGGTGACGCCGGTGATGGCGAGCGCATCGAGATCGACATTGATGTCATTGGCCAGCACGTCGATGCTCAGCGTCTGGCCGGCCTCGCTCGACCTGACGTGTAGCGTGTCGTCGCCCGCCATCGGTACATCGCCGACGGCTGCAACGGTGACGTTGACGGTCGCCGTCTGCTCCGTCGAATTGCCGTCGGTCATCGTGTACGTGAATGTGTCGTCGCCGAACCAGTTGGCGTCCGGCGTGTAGGTGATCCGCCCGTCGACCACCGCCACCGAACCATGCGCCGCGTCGGTGAGCGCGGTGATGCTGAGGCTGTCGCTGCTGTCGGGGTCGATGTCGTTGGCCAGCACGTCGATGCTGAGCGACGTATCCTCGTCCAGCGTCACCGCATCTTCGACCGCAGTGGGTGTCTGGTTGGTGCCGCGGATGGTCACCGTCACCGTCTCGGTGAAGGTCTCGGTGCCGTTGCTGACCTGATAGGTGAAGGTGTCGGTGTCATAGATGCCACCGCCGAGCCGGTTGAAGACGCTGCCGGTGTCATATTCCAGCGTGCCATCCGGGTTCAGGGTGACGGTGCCGCCCTTGGCCGTGGCGCTGTCGAAGCCGACGAGGGTCAGGGTCACGCCCGGCTCGGCATAGTCATTGGCCAGCACGTCGACAGTGGTGCTGTAGCCGTCATAGGCATAGCCGGTGTCGGCCATGATGCGGGTGCCCGCCTCATGCGCGGTGATGGTGAAGGTGGTGCCCGTGGCGTCATTCACCTGCACGACGGTAAAGACCGTCGCCCCCGGCAGGGATGCCGTTACGGTGGTGCTGCCAAAGGTGACGGTGGCCACGCCATTGACCTGGCTGATCAACGGGTTGCCGGTCACCGAGGCGTCCGGGGTCACAAAGACCAGCGTTTCCGACCATTCGAGATCGGTGATGCTGGTGGTGCCATCGGCTGTGCCGAAGCGGAAGCTGTCGCGGCCGGTGCCGCCGGTGAGCGTGTCGTCCCCCGCGCCGCCGATGAGCACGTCATCGCCGGTACCGCCGTCGATCAGATCCGCCTCGCTGCCGCCGTCGAGTGTATCACCGCCGTCCCCGCCGTTCAGCGTATCGGCCCCGGCGCCGCCGCGGATCAGGTCGTCGCCTTCCCAGCCGTCGATGACATCAGCACCCGCACCGCCGTCGACGGTGTCATTGCCCGCCCCGGCGCTGATGGTGTCATTGCCCGTGCCGCCGTCGATCAGATCGTTTCCGCCGCCGGTGGCGATGCTGTCGTCGCCCTCGCCGCCCTCGACTGTGTTCTGCCCGCCGCCGTCCCAGATGACGTCATTGCCAAGCCCGCCGCGGTGCCAGCTGTTGCCGCCCCCCGCCGTGAGCGTGTCATTGCCCTCGCCGCCGATCAGAACCGCGTCGCCGCGCAGGTATTCCTGCGCGTTGAGCACGTCATCGCCCGCACCGCCGTCGAGCGTGTCGTTGCCCCATTTGGAATTCAGGGTGTCATTGCCAAACCCGCCCGAGAGACGCTCGGTCGAGTTGTAGATGGTGATGTCGTTGAGCAGATCGTCGCCACGGTTGAAGTCCAGCTCGGACCCGCCCACGTCGAGCACGCTTTCGACATTGTAGAGCGTATCGGTGAAGACCACGCCGCTCGCATTGGAGACCACCACGGTATAGCGGCCAAAATCGCCACGGATCGCGTCGGAGATGAAATACTCGGACCCGAGGTGCGAGTAATCCACCACATCGACCCCGTCCGAGCCGTCGATGGTATCATTGCCAAGCCCGCCGATGATCGTGTCATCGCCCCAGCCGGCGTTGACGTTGTCATCGCCGCCGCCCGCATCGACCCAGTTGTCGAGCGAGATCCCCCGCCCGGTGATATAGCCCATGTGGTCGGCATGGGCGTCGCCGAACAGCTCGATCCGCTCATTGAGGTCGGTGAAGGTGAAATGCTCGACGCCGGTGATCGTACCGAAGTCGTCGTCGCGGATGTAGTAGGTGCCATCTGCACGGCGATTGACGTCGTTCAGCGTGCCGCGGAGCGTCGAGATTTCCTCGAAATTGCCAGAGGTGAAATCCAGCTCCTGGATGTAGCGCAGATCCACGTAGACGGTGGCGTAGGTGCTCAGCGACCAGCCGGTGACGGTGACATGGTCGGTGCCGCTGCCGCCTGCGAAGGACATCGGAATGACGGATGCCTGGAAGGCGATCTCGTCATCGCCGGCCCCGGCATCGACCGTGGTGCCGCCGGTGATGGTGTCGTTGCCGTCGCCGGCGCTGACGCTGCCGCGACCGAGGCTGATGCGGCTGGCGCCGCCGCCATCGCTGACGCTGTTGGCGCCCCAGCCGAGCGAGACCACATTGTCGCCCTCGGTCAGGACCACGGTGTTGTTGCCGCTGCCGGCGGTGACCGTGCTGTTGCCGCTGCCGCCCTCGATGCGGTTGTCGCCTTCGCCCCCGTCCAGCGTGTCGTTGCCGCCCCCGCCCAGGAGCGTGTCATTGCCCGCCCCGCCGGCGATCTCGTCGTCGCCGGCGCCGCCGAGGAGGCTGTCCTGCCCCTCGCCGCCCTCGAGGTAGTCGCCCTCGTCGCCCGCAATCAGCGTGTCATCGCCCGCGCCGCCGGCCAGCACGTTGCGGCCCGCACCCCCGATGAGCCTGTCGTTGCCGGCGCCGCCGTCGAGCTTGTCGTGGCCCGCGCCGCCTTCCAGCGTGTCATTGCCGGTGCCGCCGAACAGCTGGTCATTGCCGCCGCGCCCGACCAGCAGGTCGTTGCCGCCATTGCCGGCCAGCATCGAACCGGTCGACAGCGCCTTCAATGTATCGTTGTAGGCGCTGCCGCCGGCCCATTCGAACCCCGTGACGCTGATGCCGGTCTCGGTATGCGACTGGGTGACGCCGTTGGCGGTAAAGGTCGCAGTGGCGCTGCCGGTCTGCGCCTCGAGGTCGAGCGAGAAGGAAAAGCTCCAGCCGGCGATGGCATCCGACGGTCCAAGGACCTGGAATGTATCGAGCCCGGATCCGCCGTCATAAATCGCGCTCGCGACCAGTTCGCCGGCGATGTAGTCATCACCGTTGTGCCCGCGCACCGTGATCGGCTCGTCAAGGAACTGCATGGCGCTTAAGGCCACGGTGTAGTTGCGGTCGCTGTCGACCACGAAGGTATCGCCCCCGGCAGAGCCGTCGACGGTGGCGCGCAGCTCGGTATCGGTGGCGTCGCGGAAGGTCACCTTGACGCCGTCGGAGCCGGTGTAGCCGCGCGCGTCGTAGGAGATCACCTTGCCGAGGACCAGCTCCTCGAAATTGCTGTAGGTGGCCGCCTGCCAGGTGTGGATCACGGTGCCGTTGATATTGCCGGCGCCGTCGTAGCTGTACCAGGCATCGGTGGCGGTGATGCTGTCATGCGTGACAGTGAGCTTGCCCTTGATCTGGCGCAGCCCGTTGTAGGCGGTGCCGGTCTCCGTGTAGGGCGTCACCCCGGAGAGGTCGAGCACGTCATGGCCGCTGCCCCCGTCAAAGACCAGCGGCGTGCCGCGGTCGTGCGAGGCGCTGTCGTAGTAGGCGGCGTCGACCAGCTGGGTGATCGCGACGTAGTCATCGCCGCCCTCGGCGCGCACGTGGCGGGTGGCGGTGGTGACGATGGTGTCGGAGGTGTCGCCGCCGCCGATGATGGTGGGGTGGATGCCCTGCCCCGACTTGTAGAGGTCCTGCTTGTTCAGCCAGTCCTCGACCCCGTCGGTCAGCATCAGATAGGTGCCGCCCTGGGTGCGCAGGGTGTCGGCCATCTCGGAGGTGCCGAGGTCGTGCCATTGCGGCGAGGTGAAAGTCAGGTAGGGGCGGAAATCGTCAAGCTGCTGGCCGTTGGTGGGGGCCCGCCAGCCGACGATCGGCGCGGTCGAGACGCTGAGGCCGAAGATGCCGACCTGATCGTCCATCACGAAGCCGAGGCGTTTCGTCTGCTGGTCGAAGGACAGGTCCGGGAACAGCGTCATGTCCATCTCGACGAAGACCGCCGAATTGCCCGGATGCACGAAATTGCTGACCACGCTGCTGGCGATGCGGTTCATCGAGGCCTGAACGCTGGCCACCACATCCGGCATTTGCTGCTGGAAGACGGCGTAGCGGTCGTCCCAGCGCTCGCTGTCGTCGGTGGTGAACAGGTCGATCAGGTTGCTGATCCCGAGCGTCGACCAATCGAAGGGATCGGCGGTGCGCTGCGCTTCGGCAAACAGGATGTTCACGGCCGGGAACATCGTGTCGATCATGAAGTCGGTCATCCCGAAGGAGATCACCGACATCGCCGCGCGACCCACCAGAAGCGCGATGGCCTCATCGCTGACGTTGGGATCCTGGGCGGCATAGATGGCGCCGGCGATGGTCAGGCCGGCATTGGCCACCGAGAGCGCGATGCTGGCCGGGGGCGGTGCGAAGAAGCCGATGGCCGAAATCGCGGTCGAGGCGATGCCGATGCCGGCGCGTACCGCCTCGGCCTCGGTGGCGGCGCCGGTGAAGAGCGCCTTGTAGTCGCCCATGTCGGCCTTGTACTGGGTAAACAGCTCCTGGTAGCGCGCGGTCCAGACCTCCGCGTCGAAGCCGGCGAGATGGCCGAAGCTCGCGGGGTTTTCCACCGCCAGCCGGTCGAACTCCGCCACCATGACGCGGGCAAAATCGTCGGCATTGGCCGCGAGCTGCGTGTCGGTGAGGTTCTCGAAGACCGAGATCTGGGCGGCATTGGCGCGCAGGGTCTGCACGATCTGGGTGAGCGAGCCGGCGGAAATGCCAAGATCGCCCTGCGCGGTGAAATCGGTGGCCAGCAGCAGCGCCGAGGCGACGATGGAATTCGCCGCCGTCTGGGCATCACCGGTCGCGGCGTCGGCATAAAGCTGCGCATCCCAGCCGACACCGTTTTCGCCCCTGCTGAGGCTTTTCCGGTAGATGTCGATGATTTCGGCGCTGTTCAGCTGCATGTTGCCTGTCCCGTCGATTTTTGACTTTTCTTGGAGGCGCCTTCAGCGACGAGCCTCTTGACATGGTTGAAAACCCGGCGTTTCCGCAAAAACGCAATACCGTCACCTACATAGATCGCGCAATGTTATTTCGACGATCTTGGCGAAATAGAGGCCATTTCTCAGCATCTTGCCGATGACCCCGGGACAACCACCCGTGAATGCCCGGCGGATATCCCGCCTGGCGCAACAATCCTGTCCGTCACGCATCATTTCCCCTCATCGGCAGGGCAGACAGGGGCCTCCGGCGCGGCTCTGCCCGCCGGGTGTACGGCTCGCTGCTCTGCCGCAAGCCCGCTTCGAGCCCTGTTACGACCTTCACGCAGTCTCTACCGGCCGGTCTTTTCGCGACTGCGGCGCTTCGCGGGAACCGTTCGACAGGATGTCGCGGCTTTGGAGGGCGTCATCGCTGGAGGCAGCCCCTCTTATCCGGAAGCACCTGCGGGCCGGGCATCCTCTCCCTTCCGAGCGCCACCGCCGATCAGTGCCACGACGTCCGCCGCGATGCTCAGAAGATTGGCCCGCGGCGGCACCGCGACGTAGATCGGGCGCCAGTCGGGATCGAATTTCTCCTTGAACGCGCGCAGGCCCTCGAAGTTGTAGAACTGCTGTCCATGACGGTAGACCAGCGCTCCGAGCCGGGTCGAGAGCGCCGCGCCGCGACGGGCCTCGAGCCCGGAGAGGGGCGCATTGCCCAGCGAGAACTCCTCGTAGCCCTCGGCGGCGAAATGCAGCAGCAGCTCGGTGAAGAGGAACTCCATCAGCCCGGCCGGGGCATTCTCGACATGGCGCATGAGATCGATGGTGGCGCGGGCCTTCGTGTCGGTCAGCCAGAGGTTTGCAAAGGCCACGATGCGGCCCTCGTGGCGCACGACGGCGATCGGGGCCCGCGACAGGACATCGGGATCGAAAGCGCCGACCGAGAAGCCTTTCTCCGCGCCTGCCTTGGTGGCGAGCCAGCTGTCCGAGATCGCGCGCAGCTCCTCCATGAAGCCATCAGCGAAAGGCGGCTCCAGCACCTCGAAAGCGAGGCCGTCGCGCAGGGCGCGGTTGTGCGTGGTGCGCAGGCGCTTGCGCTCCGGACCCTGCAACGAAAAGCCCCGCAGGGCCACCACCGCCTCTTCGCCCATCTTCACCAGCCCCAGCCCCATCTCGAGCCAGAGCGGGATCAGGTCGGCCCCCACGGAATAGAACACCGGGCGGGCATTGGCGGCGTAGGCGGCATCGTGGAAATCCCAGGCGAGAGGGGCAAGCTCCGAGGGCTCTCCGAAGGGCTCGTGCAGGGCGATCCAGCTGCGCCCCCGGATGCGGTACATGAGCGCAGCGCGGCCGCTTTCCGAGACCATCAGGCACTTGTCGCCGGTCAGCGCGATATTCGCCTCGGGGTCCGGTTGGGCGGCGACGATGGCCCGCACCTGCGCAAGCTCCTCGGCCGTCGGCAGCGCGTGGGTCAGCCGCCCCGGTCGCAGGGCGAAGACGAGGAGCGACAGGACCAGCACGACCATGCCGACAAGCGCGGCGCGCAAGGCGCGCGGGGCACTCGCATCGGTGGCGAACTGCCACCACAGCTCATGCGCGTAGGGCGTTGCCTTGTGGGCAAAGAACAGCACCGCGACGACCGAGGCGCCAATCGCCGCGATCAGCAGCAGCCAGCGCAGGCTGAAGGCCTGGCGGGTCAGGCGTGTGGTGCGGAAGAACTCGCGCCGCGTCGGCCAGAGGATGAGCAGCGCCGCGCCGAGAAACACCGCGCGCTCGATGTCCAGCGCATTGGCGAAGCTGGCGGCGATGCCCCCCGCAAGCGCCAGCACCGCCAGCCACCACGCCCCCTGCACGCGGCGCAGCAGGCCGTGCGCGATCACCAGCATCATCGCCCCGAAGATGCTGGCCAGCAGCGCCCCGCCCTCGGCGATGGCCAGCGGCGTCAGCAGCTCGAGTTCCTCGGCGAGATCGGAGGTCGGCGGCAGCAGGCTCGAGACCATGAGCAGCAGACCCGAGCCGAGCATCATGGTGGCCATCGCCAGCGGCACCAGCGCACTGACCGAGCGGGCGAGCGGCGCAAGGCTCTGCATCAGCGGCCCGGCGGCGCGGCTCGAGGCCATGCGTGCCTCGGTCAGGGCCAGCAGCACCAGCGCGACGGCGAAGGGCAGAAGGTAGTAGATCATGCGGTAGAGCAGCAGCCCGGTGGCGGCCTGTTCGACCGGGACCGAGGCGGGCAGCGCGGCGATGACCACCGTCTCCAGCACGCCGACGCCGCCGGGCACGTGGCTGAGAACGCCCGCCATCACCGCCGCGGCATAGACGGCGAGGAAGGTCGCGAAACCCAGCTCGGAGGGCGGCAGCAACAGGTAGAGCGTCGTGGCGGCCAGCAGCATGTCGATCGCGGTGAAGACGAACTGCGCCGCCATCAGCCCCGGCGACGGCGCGCGCAGGGTGACGCCGCGCAGAGTGATCTCGGTCCTGCGAAAGGCGGTCCAGAACAGCAGCCCGGTGACGACGATGACCACGGCCAGCGAGACATGGCGGATCGGCCCCGGCCCGAACGGCAGCAGGTGCCCAAGCGCCAGCGGATGAATGGCCAGCGCGCCGAAGCCGATGATCGTCGCGCCGAAGCCGAAGGCGACCGAGGCAAAGGCGGCAATCGCGGCGATGTCCTGCGTGGAAAGCCCAAGCGCGGAATACACCCGGTAGCGCACCGCCCCGCCGGTGATCGGCCCCGCGCCGATGGTGTTGCCGAAGGCGTAGCCAAGGAAGCTGCCCAAGGCGACCACCGGGCCCGGCAGGTCCTTCTCGATGTAGCGCAGCGCCGAGCGGTCGTAGCCGATGAGCGCGGCGTAGCTGGCAAAGGTCGTGAGCACCGCCAGCGCGAGGATATGCCACGGCGTCGCCCTTGCCTGCGTCAGCACGCTGCGCAGGTCGACCGGGGCAAGCAGGCGGTAGAGCGCAAAGGCACCCGCCCCGAAGAGCGCCGCCGTCACGATGTAGGGCAGCAGCGGTTTCACCCGCTGCCAAGGCGTGAGGCGGGCGGTGCTGGCGTCTGTCATGGTCTGTCCCCGATGTCTTTCCGGCCGGGAATGGCCAAGGCGGATTTTCGCAAGCTGTCCGAAAGATTGGGATTTCGCAATCGTCAGTCCAACCGGCAAAGATTACCGATCCACAATGCAGGCATCATGCGCGGGCAAGATCCCATGCCCAGATTTCAGGAAACCCGGACGTAAAGGAGACTTCGGCATGGAACGGATGAAGGCATGGATCGCGCGGGCGCTGGTCGCCGTCTTGGTGGCCGTGGGCATGGGGCTCGGGCTTCTGGTGATGGGGGTCGCCATGGTCGTCGGCCTTGGCATCACGCTCGCCGTCCGGCTCGCAGGTCCGCAGATCCTCGCCGAGGCCGAGCGCCGCGCCACCGACCTGAGGGCGGAGGCCGCGCATCCCGTCAATGCCGAGGCCGCGCCCGTCTGAAACTGCCAGGACGCCGCGCGTACCGACCCCCTTGTTCCGGCGTCCCAACTGGCCCGGCGGTGTCCCTCCCGCCGGGCCTTTCTTGTCAGCCCGGGAAGGTCACGGTGACCAGCAGCCCCGGCCGCGCGTCGCCGAGCGTCAACTCCGCGCCATGCAGGTCGGCGATGGCCTTGACCAGCGACAGCCCCAGTCCCGAGCCGGGGGTCGACCGGCTGGCCTCGAGCCGCGCGAGGCGGCGCAGGACATGATCGCGCTTGCCTGCGGGGATGCCGGGACCGCCATCTGCGACGGTGAGAATCCGACCTGTCAGGGAGAGTGTAATTTCGGTGCCCGGCGCATGGCGCAGGGCGTTCTCGATGAGGTTCGCGACCAGACGCGACAGCAGGTGGCGATCACCGCTCACCGGGAGCGGCCCCGACACCGAGCAGGTCAGCGCAGAGCCCGCATCCTCGGCAGAGGGGGCGTAGATCTCCGCCATGTCTTCCAGAAGCGCTCCGAGATCCACGCTGGTGAAATTCTCGCGCCCCTGGCCGCCCTCGAGCTGCGCGATCTGCAACAGGGACTGGAAGGTCGCGATGATCTGCTCGGTCTCGGCACTTGCCTGTTCGAGCTGCCCGCGTGCCGGATCGGGAAGGTCGATTTCGGCAAGTTGCTCCAGCCGCACCGCGACGCGCTGGATCGGGGTCTTGAGATCATGGGCAATGTCGGCGCCGATCTGGCGCAGCGCGCCGACAGCGGCTTCCTGGGCTTCGGCCATGCGGTCGAGATCACGCGAAATGTCGCCAAGGTCCGTGTCGGGATGCGGTGCCCCCACACGGGCGACGAGGTCACCCTCGCTGAGGGCGTGCAGCGTGCTGCGGATCGCCTCCACCCGCGCCGTGGTCCGGCGCACCACGACGATGCCGATGGCCGAGGTCAGCAGCAGCGCCGGCAGCAGCGCGAAGCCGAGGATCGCAATGAAGGTCTCCTGCAGCTCGGACATGCTGTCGCGCCCCACCGCCACGGTCAGTGCGCCGGGTTCAAGATCGGCATGCCGCACAAGATAGCTGTCGGCGACCGGCTCGGGCAGGGCAATGTCGTCGTCTCCGACGATGCCTTCGGGCAGGTCCGACGCGATATTGGCCACCGTCTGCCCATCCTGCTCGAGCCGGATCAGCAAGGCGCGCCGGTCGGCTGCGGCGGCGATTTCGGCCGCACGCTCCAGCCGCTCTTCCGGCTCGGGGATCGCCCGGATCTCCTCGATGGTCTGCTCTGCACGCAGGTCGATCTCGGCACCGAGCGCCCGGTGCATCAGCACGTAGGCAATGCCGAGCCCGACGGACATGAAGACGGTGAAGACCGCGATGAGCACCACCGAGAGGCGCAGCGGCGTCGAGCGGAACCGTGTCATTCCGCGATCCGGTAGCCCGAGCCGCGCACGGTTTCGATCAGCGTCACCTCGAAAGGCTTGTCGACCTTGGTCCTAAGCCGGCTCATGTGGCTTTCGACGACGTTGGTCTGCGGATCGAAATGGATGTCCCAGACGCCCTCGAGCAGCATGGTCCGCGTCTGCACCCGGCCCTTGCGGCGCAGCAGGTGTTCGAGCAGCGCAAACTCGCGCGGCTGCAGGTCGATCGGCTGGCCGCCCCGGGTGACCTTGCGGGTCAGGAGGTTCATCTCGAGATCGCGCGCCCGCAGCACCGTCGGCTCGTCCGAGGGCGGCGGACGGCGCGCCAGCGCTGCAAGGCGGGCGGAGAGCTCGCCGAAGGCGAAGGGCTTTGTCAGGTAGTCGTCGGCCCCGGCGTTCAGCCCGTCGATACGGTCCTCGATGCCGCCGAGCGCGGTCAGCAGCAGCACGGGCACCGGGTTCCTCGACGCGCGCAGGGTGCGCAGGATCGACATGCCGTCGACGTCCGGCACCATCCGGTCGAGCACCATCACGTCGTAACTGCCCGTCATCGCCTGCATCAGCCCGTCGCGGCCATTGTCCAGCAGATCGACCACATGGCCCTCGGCGCGCAGGCCGGTGGCGACGTAGTCTCCAGTCGTGGGATCGTCTTCGATGACGAGGATATGCATTGGGTCTCCGAAAGATAGGGGCGGCAGGGAAACCCTGCCGCCCGAGCGGTTGTAACGGACGGGACTGCGCCTGTCAGTCGTTGTCCTCGCCGTCCTCGCCCTGCTCGTGATCCTCGTCGTCATCGGTTTCGGTCACCTTGGTCACCGCGCCGCTGGAGGGATCGACGAACCAGGTCTGCATCGCGCTGGAGGCGTCGGCGATCTCGACCTCGTAGCCCCAGCTGCCCTGGTCATTGTCCTCCCAGCCCGCCGAGATCGCGATGCCGCCGGTCTCGTTCTGCGCGGCATCCACCGCCTGCGTCAGGGTCATGCCGCTCGCCTTGACCGCCTGGATTTCCTCGGCGTCCGTCATCTCCGCGGTCGTCTCGGTGCCCGCCCAAGCGGCACCGGCCACGCCGGCGGCAAGGGTCACGGGGATCAGGCTCAGGGGGATGATGCGTTTCATGGGTCTTTCTCCTCTTTCGGTCCGGCGGCGTGCCATGACCTCGTGACAGAGAGATGGACGGCGGCCTCTGGCGGCGCATGACGACGGGATTGATAATCCGTAATGCCGAACGCCGTCACATTACGGTTTCCCAACCTTTCCGTCAGACGGGCGCAGACCCCGGGCCCCAGAACGACCCGATCGACCATTTCGGTGAGGACTTCGCCATGAAACAACTCCTGCTCGCCACGGCGCTGATTGCCCTCCCCGTGGCGGTCTTTTCCGGCGTGGAGCATTTCGTCATCGGCGCCGCCGCCGCTCCGGCGCAGCAGGGCGCGATACCGTCGCTTGGCGATCTGTCGAAATTCGCCGCGATCGTGAGCGACACGCAGAAAATCGCGGCGACCGGCGATCTTGTCGCCGCCGAGACGCGGATCACCGACCTCGAAACCGCCTGGGATGACGACGAGGAGCAGCTGCGGGCGAAGGCCCCGGAGGCCTGGGGCACTGTCGATGCCAGCGCCGACGCGGCGTTTTCGGCCCTGCGCGCAAAGTCCCCGGACCCGGCACGGGTCGAGGCGGCGCTGAGCGTTCTTCAGGCCACGCTGGCCGATCCGACGCCGTCCGACGCCGCCGGGGGCGTGGCCCAGACCCTGAACGGCATCGCCGTGACCGACGCCGCGGGGCATCCCCTGCCCTGCGAGGTGATGCTGTCCGATCTCCGCGACGCGCTGTCCGGCGGGCGCGCATCCGACACGGCCAGACCGCAGATCACCGATCTCCAGTCCAAGGCCACCGAGCGCTGCAACGCCGACGATGACCGCCGGGCGGATGCCTTCTCGGCACAGGCCCTTGCCCTTCTCACGCCCACGCAGGTGACAAAATGACCGCTCTCGACACAGGCATCGAGCTTCTCGACGGCCGCCAGACCAACCCCCGCAACAAGGTGCCCGACGTGACAGCCGCCTTCTGGCTCATCAAGCTGATGGCGGTCACCATGGGCGAGACCGCCGCGGATTATCTCAGCGTCAATCTCGGGATGGGGCTGACCACCACCTCGCTGATGATGACGGTGCTGCTGGTCGGAACGCTGGCCCTGCAGTTCTCGCGCGACCGCTACGTGCCCTGGACCTACTGGCTGAACGTGGTGCTGATTTCCGTCGTCGGCACGCTGATCACCGACAACCTCGTGGACAATCTCGGCGTCAGCCTCGTGACCTGTACGGCGGTCTTCAGCGTCGCGCTCGCCGCCTGTTTCGCGCTCTGGTACGGCGAGGAAGGCACGCTGTCGATCCATGACGTCGACAACCCGGTGCGCGAGGCCTTCTACTGGGTCGCGATCCTCTTCACCTTCGCGCTCGGCACCGCCGCGGGGGACCTTGTCGCCGAGCAGTTCGGACTTGGCTACCTCGCCTCGGGCATCCTCTTCGGATCGGTCATCGCGAGCCTTGCCTTCGGCTACTTCGCCCTTGGCCTCGACGGCATCCTCGCCTTCTGGCTGGTCTACATCCTGACCCGGCCGCTCGGCGCCTCCTTCGGAGACCTGCTCTCGCAGCCGGTGGACTACGGCGGGCTCGGCTTCGGCACGGTGACCACCAGCCTCGGCTTCCTCGCGGTCATCATCGCCACCGTCGCAGCCATGAGCCTCGGCCTGCGGCGGCGCTGACCCCAAGCGCCCGTCCCCCGGCCACACACCGCTACCGCAGCCGACGTGCTTCCAAGCTACAACTCCAGGCAGATCCAATGAAAATAACAACCGTCATCGCAGCAGTTCTCGTGCCGCTCCTTGTCCTCGCCGCGCTCGAATCCCAATGGATTGGCTATGCCGCCTACAGCCTCGTCGGCTCGGCGAAAGCGGCTGGTTCGGAAAGCGAGGGCCCACCGCAGCAGACCATCAGCGATGCCATGAGCCGCGATGGCGGCAACCTGACCCTGCTCGCGGTCGGCGACATCGCCAACTGCCCGGAGAGGCCCGGCTTTGCCAGCGCATTTCCGGTTGCCGCCGACCTGCTTGGCCTTCCCTCCGCATTCGAGCCGTCGCGCGCGCCGGCGGTAGCGACGGTCCGGCTTGCCCGGCGCTGGCCCGATGCTCCCATCCTCGCGCTTGGCGACCTTGTCTACAGCTCTGGCAAGCCGGTGGAATTTTCCGACTGCTTTGATCCGCTGTGGAAAGCGGATCGCGGCAGAACCCTGCCCACGCCCGGCAACCACGAGTACAAGACGCCCGACGCTTTTGGTTACTATCAATATTGGGGCGAGCGCGCCGGACCGGGCAGCCGGGGATACTACGCGGTGCATGCCGGCAATTGGCTGATCCTGTCCCTCAACAGCGAAGTTGATGCGAGCCCCGGCTCGGCGCAGGCACTGTGGCTGAACAAGGCCCTGGCCGCATCCCCCGAAGCCTGTGTCCTGGCCTTCTACCATCAGCCCGCCCATTCGCTTCAGCATCGGAGCGGCAACGGCAATGCCATTGCGCTCTTCGAGCAGCTTCAAAGAGCTGGCACGACGCTGGTGCTGAACGGGCACAACCATATCTACGAGCGGACGCTGCCTCTCGGGACCGACGGCGCGCCGGACCCCGAGCACGGGACGATGGCCTTCACCGTTGGCACGGGCGACGAGAAGTCGCCGGAGATGCCCACGCTCGACACAACCGCGGCGGCAATTTTCGGTCATCTAGGATTGCTCCGCCTCGAGCTTGGAAAGGGTGAATTCCGCTGGTGGTTCGAGGATGCCGAAAGCGGTTCTGCGCTGGACGAGGGTGTCGGGCGCTGCAACGCCCGAGCGGCATGAGCGGGACCGAAGCGACCGAACTTGAAGCCCGGCGCTCCCCGTGCAGCGCCGGGCTTCGCATGTGCGGCAATCGTCCGGACGGCTCGCAAAAAGCGAGTTCGCCCTTGGGACGCTGCGCCGCCGCGGGTGACGGTAGGGCGAACCTCAAGAACGGGCCGTGAGCGGCGATGGGTTGGCTCCACCTGCGCCCAGGCTCTCCCTTCGCCCCCGCATGATGCTCCGGGTCCGGCACTGCCTCCGCATCCGCCGGGGCTTCCTCCGGACAGGCATGCGGAACAGAGCCCGCCATCGCGCGTTGTCGGTGATGGGTCGCATGGAAGGCCGGCGGCGTGCCGGGCCCGGGAGGAGGCGGCTCTCAGCGAAAGTGCCGCGATGAGCGTATATTTGCATGGGCTGTCCACGGCCCTTCCCCAACATTGCCTGCGCCAGGACGAGGTGAGGGATCGCGCAGCCTTCATCTTCGGGCGGAAGTATCCGGATTTCCAGCGCCTTTCGAAAAGCTTCGACACCGCCGGGATCGACACGCGCCACTCGGTGGTGCCTCTCTCCTGGTTCTCGGACCCGCATGGCTGGTCCGACCGCGCAGAGGCCTTCGCGACCGGCGCCAGGGCGCTCTTCGTCGATGCGGCCCGCGCAGCGCTGGCGGATGCGGGCTGGGAAAGCTCGGAGGTCGATGTCGTCGTGACCGTCTGCTCGACCGGCATCGCGACGCCGTCGCTCGAGGCGCAGGCGCTCGCCGAGATGGGCTTTCCCGAAAACGTCCTGCGGGTGCCGGTCTTCGGTCTTGGTTGCGCCGGGGGCGTGTCGGGGATGGCAACGGCCGAACTGCTGGCGGCGGGCCGGCCCGGATCGAGGGTGCTGCTCGTCGTGGTCGAGACCTGCTCGCTCGCCTTCCGCGCCGACCGCCTGCAGAAGGCGGACATCATCGCGGCGGTGCTTTTCGGCGATGGCGCCGCGGCAGCCTGCCTTTCGACCGGGGTGCCCCGGTCGGAGCAGAAAGTCACGCTCGGCTCCGGACACCAGAAGACCTGGCCGGACACGCTCGGGATCATGGGCTGGGACGTGGACGAGACCGGCTTCGGGGTCGTCTTCGATCGATCCATCCCGGATTTCGTCACGCAGGAATTCGGCGCCGCGGCGCAGGGGGCGCTGCGGGCAGCAGAGCTCGACGACACGCGGATCGACCGCTTCGTCTGCCACCCCGGAGGCGCCAAGGTCGTCGAGGCGCTCGAAGGCGCGCTGCATCTCAACCAGGGCTCGCTCGACGCCGAGCGCGAGACCCTGCGCCGTGCCGGCAACATGTCGGCTCCGACGGTCATGTTCGTGCTGCAATCGGTGCTGGGCTCGGGCCGGACGGGGCAGATGATGGCCTGCGCCCTAGGGCCCGGCTTCACCGCCTCCTTCCTGCCGTTCACCGTCGAGGCCATGGCCGCGTGATGGAGACCGGAACGGCGCTCTTCCTCGGCTTCATCGTGCTGCAGCGGCTTGGCGAGCTGGCGCTCGCGCGCCGGAACACCGCGCGCCTCCTGGCCCGCGGCGCGCGTGAGGTCGGCGGGGAGCATTACCCGGTGATGGTGCTCATGCACGCGGCCTGGCTGCTCTGCCTTGTCGTCTTCGGCCATGACCGGAGCCTGTCTTACGGCTGGCTCTGCATCTTCGTCGTCCTTCAGGCCCTTCGGGTCTGGATCCTCGCCAGCCTCGGGGCGCGGTGGACCACGCGCATCATCGTGATCGAAGAGCCGCTGATCGAGCGGGGGCCGTTCCGGTATGTCTCCCACCCGAATTACATGCTCGTCGCGGCGGAGATAATCGTCGCGCCAATGGTGCTCGGACTGACCTGGATCGCTGCGCTGTTCACGCTGCTCAATGCCGCGATGCTGACCTGGCGCATCAGTGTCGAGAACCGGGCGCTTGCGCCGCTGCGGGAGACGCCCGGTCATCGGAGCAAATGACCGACACGTCCGCTCTCCTTCCTGAAACACTTCAGAAGCTGATGCTGCGCCGCCACAAGCCCGCTCCGCGCCCAAACCGGATAAGTCGATCACGTCCGATCTCGCTGCGGCAGCATTGAGGGGCCAATCGCCACGGGCTCATCGGCGCCGTTCGGCGACCGGCCCTCTTCTCGGCTATCATGAGATCATGTTCTTGTAGATCCGCCCGTCCTTCATGATGAGCGCCAGATTCTCTTCGGGCTTGGTCAGGAGCGAGAGGTCCGTCAACGGATTGCCGTTGACGAGCAGTATGTCAGCCAGGGCGCCTTCCTCGATCACACCCAGTTTCCCGGGATTGAAACGCTTGGACAGGCCGAGCATCTCACCGCTCAGGGAGGTCGCCTGACGCAGGATCTCGACAGGCGAGAACCATTTCGAGCGGAACGTGAATTCTTCGTTCATGCGCGCGATCAGGTTGGGGTCGGTGATGATGTCTGACCCGAACGCGATCTTGTCGAAGCCGATCTTCTTGGTGAGCGTGAACATGTTGTCGATGCCGGCGAAGGCCTCGGCATGTTTCCTTTTCTGCTCGGCATTCAGGCCGATCGGTTCGGTGGCGAAGGTGATCACCTGCGGCGACAGCCAGATGCCTTTTTCCTTCATCAGCCTCAGGGTGGGTTCATCGACGAGGTTGCCGTGCTCGATGCACTTGACGCCATTTTCGATGGCACGCTTGATACCGTCGTTGTTGTAGATGTGCGCCATGACATAGGTCTTGTAGTCTTCGGCGGCCTGCACGGCGGCGCGGATTTCCTCGGGAGTGAACTGGACCACCTCGAGTGGGTCGGCGAATGAACCGAAGCCGCCGCCGACCGCGATCTTGATCTGCGTGGCGCCGCGCCTCAGATTGTCGCGCGCCGCTTCAAGGACTTCGGGGACGCCGTCGACAACCGCACAGTCGCCGAAGCGAACGGCGGGATCAGGCTCACCCCCGATGAGCCGTGAGGGCTCGTTGTCGAGGCTGTGATCGCAATGACCGCCGGTCTGGGAGATCATGGTGCCCGAGGGAAAGATGCGCGGCCCCGGGATGACGCCGTTGTCGATGGCCTTTTTCAGGGAGAAGGTGTTGCCGCCCGCATCGCGGATCGAGGTCCATCCGTTCATCAGATAGGTCTTGGCCGTTTGGGTGGCGACGATGGCAAAATACCTGTCATCGACCGAGTAGAACTCGGCATAGGAGAGTTGCAGCATGACGTGCTCATGCGCACCGATGATCCCGGGCATCAGCGTGTGGCCCTTTCCGTCGATGACAGTCGCATCTGGAGGGGCGCTGATCGAGGTCGCGATCTTCGCGACCCTGTTGCCTTCGACCAGCAGGCTCATGCTTTCTGCGCGTGTCTCGCTCCTGCCGTCGAAGATATCGACGTTGGTGAACAGGGTCGTCGCCTCCGGCACGGACACCTGCGCGACCCCCGGAGTGCAGAACTTCGCCATCGCAGCGCCAACCGCGCCGATTGCCAGCAAGGTACGACGATCGATGATGACGCTCTTCACTTGCCGCACTCCCATGATGTGAATGCCTGCAAGTAATGAGTGCGATCTGGGTGGACGCATTGACCGTCGTCAAGGATCGGTTGGGGCGCACCACTCTCGAAGGGCGACAGGCCGGAAGGTGCGCGACTTGGTCGCCGCATGCTCTCGGGGGAAGGCGCGCTTCGCCGGATCGGGCACCTCGAGAGGCACGTCACGCTGGCGCTGACCTGGCTTTTGTCGGCAGGTCCGCGAGCCTTCGTGGCCGCTCGTCAACGAGAGGATTGTTCGTCGTCAATGATGCCAGCCTCGGCACCATGGTACTGCTGCTTCGCCGAGTAGAGGGAGGACTGGCCATGCGACCGAGAGCGATCCTCGCGATCTTGTTGAGTCTTGCAGGAACCAGCGGCACTGCGGCGGATTTCAGCTACGACGCGGCTGCGCTCCCGGGCGCGAAACCGTGGACGTCCGAAGATTTCAACGACAACCCCAACGACTTTCAGTTCATCGTCATCGGCGACCGGACGGGGGGCGCCAACGTCGAAGGTACGTTCGACCTGGCGGCGGAGCAGGTCCGGCTGCTGCAGCCCGAGTTCGTGATCAACGTCGGAGACCTGATCGAAGGCTACAGTGATGATCCGGCGGAACTGAACGCCGAATGGGACGAGGTCGACGCCAAGCTGGCGAAGATGGAGACGCCGTTCTTCCGGACGCCCGGCAATCACGACATCGCAAATTCGGTCGCGCAAAAGGTCTGGCGCGAAAGGTTCGGCGCGACCTATTACAGCTTCGTCTACGGCGACACCCTGTTCCTCGTGCTCGACAGCGAGGACCCGCCCCGCGAGGCGCCGGCAGGGATGAAAGACAAGATCGCGCTCTACAACCGGCTCCAGACAGAAGACCCGGAGCGCGCCAGGAGCATGCTGGCCGAGTTCATGTCGGACGAGTCCGTCGTTGCAGGGCTTGCGATGAAGGCAGAGTTCAGCGAGGCGCAGACCAGCTTCGTCCGGAATGCCCTGGCGCAGAACCCGGACGTGCGCTGGACATTCCTGTTCCTCCATGAGCCTGCCTGGGAGAACCCTTCGGACAGCTACATGGCGATCGAGGACATGCTCAAGGGACGGGATCACACCATCATCGCCGGCCATCTGCACTTCTACGACCACGACAACATCGACGGCTATGAGCACATCACGATGGGACCTGCCGGAGCGTCCTTCCACCACGAGGGGCCCGGAAACGTCGACCACGTCATGTGGGTGACGATGACGGAGCATGGACCCGAGATCGCCAACATCGCGCTGAAGGGGGTGTTCGACCGCAAGGGCCTCGATCCCGAACTTTTCGGTGCCTATGATCGCAAGGGGGCCGAGTGACGCAGCTCTTGGTCGGCCCCAGACCGCGCGGATGCAGCGAAGGTGATGTGATCCCCGAAAACGTCCCCGTTCCAGCTTGGAATTCTCCGGAGGGGATCCCTGGCTGGGACTTGTTGACGAACGAGCCAAGTTCCGCCTTCGACCGGGGCCAGCCCAAACCTGCCGGTCAGGCAAAGTGCAGCGCGGGTGGTCGTTCCGGAACGTCTTGGGCATCACGCCGTCGTCAGCAATCCGGTCCCCCTTGGACAAGGCATCGCTCACCCGACTGACGCTGGCAAATGACCCCAGCGCGGTGAAGCGGTCCGATCCTCGTCTAGCCGGTGGTGAAATCCAGCCCCTCGACCCGGGACGCGGCAAGTCTGTCCTCGTCCCAATCGATCCCGAGGCCGGGGCTGTCGCTCGGGTAGGCCCGGCCGTTCTCCATCCGCATCGGCGCCTTCGTCAGATCATCGAGCTGCGGGATGTATTCCAGCCACGGCGCATTCGGGATCGCGCAGACGAGGCTCACGTGCAGCTCCATCAGGAAGTGCGGACAGACCGGCACATTGTGCGCCTCCGCCATGTGGGCGACCTTCATCCAGGGCGTGATCCCTCCGATGCGCGCGACGTCCACTTGCACGATGCTTGCCGCGTTTCCGACGAGGTAGTCCTTGAACTGGCTGAGCGAATACATGCTCTCGCCAACGGCCACCGGCACCGAGGTCCGCGCCGACAGCACCGCGTGAGAGGCCACGTCGTCCGCCGGCATCGGCTCCTCGAACCAGGCGATGTCGAGCGGCTCGAGCACCTTCGCGCGGCGGGTCGCCTCGGCGAGATTGAAGGACTGGTTGGCGTCCACCATGATCTCGAACCCGGGACCCACGGCCTCGCGGACAGCGGTGAGCCGCTCCCGGTCTTCGCTCAGGTGCGGGCGCCCGATCTTGACCTTGCTGCCCGCGAACCCGGCGGCCTGCGCCGAAAGCGCATCGGCGACAAGATCGCCGGTCTCGATGTGCAGCCAGCCGCCTTCGGTCGTGTACATCGGAACGCTGTCTTTCGCCCCACCCAGCATGCGCCAAAGCGGCAGCCCCGCCCGCTTGCAGCGCAGGTCCCAAAGCGCCGTGTCCACCGCCGCCAGTGCAAGCGAGGTGATCGGCCCGACGCTGGTTGCATGGGTCGAGAACAGCAGGTCGCGCCAGATGCGCTCGATCGCCTCGGCCTCCTGCCCGATCAGCCGGGGCACCAGCGTCTCGCGCAGGAGCGACATGATCGCAGGACCGCCCTGCCCGATCGTGTAGGAATAGCCGAGCCCGCTTGCGCCGTCGGCATCCGTGATCCGCACGAAAGGCGTTTCCTGGCTCACGAAGCTCTGGATCGCGTCGGTGCGCTTCACCTTCGGAAGCAGGTTCGCCATGAATATCTCGACGCGCTCGATCGTGGCCATGTTTCCCTCGGATTGCGACTCGGACTATGGAATGTTGCAGTTCCTTGGCGCATTTGGTCAAGATATTGCGCAATCGGCCTCTTGACGTTCCAGATGTTGCTTCTGGTCGAGAGCGCTCTCCAAAGGAACAAGGTGAAAGGAACAAGCTCCGTCTGCTCATTTCGAGCGGATACTACCTTCCCGGTGCTTTCCTTCTCGGCAGGAGCCGTGGCAGGTCATACCAGAAGATCGGCGGACGAAGGTGCGGGAATGAGCCCCCAATAGTCGCCGAACTGGAACCACGCGAAGGCGCTCAGCGCCGCTTCAACCTGGCCACGCCCATCGATTGCGACCACGGATTCAATGCTCGAGATGGATATGCCCAGGCTCGAAAGGACCGACGTCGCCCCGCGCGTCACGAAGGCGTCGAAGGTCGCTTCATCGAGGACCACGTAGAGCGCGTCCCTGCCCGATCCGCCCTTGAACAGGTCCTGCGACGGGGTCGCCTCCCCTCGAGCGTGTCCTGGACAAAGATGAAGACGTCATCGCCCGCCAGCGCAAGAACCGTGTCATTGCCGCCCATCGCAAAGACCGCATTGTCGTCACTTGTCTGGAAGTTGAGCGTGCTGACGTTGCTCAGCGCCGAGGTGCTGCCGCCCTCTCCATCACGAAGGCGGCGTAGGCCCCCCAAGCCTGGTGCACGGCTTCGGCCGGGTGGATCGGGTCCCAGAACCCCACCTGATCGCTGTCGAAGGGCGCACCGTCGATGAGAAACTCGGAGCGCCCGGCAATGATGCCGAACCCGCCTGGGTCCTCGGTGATGGCGCTGGCCACGGCGCCATAGTCGATCATCTCGACCCCAATCCCCTCGCCCCGCAAACCCGAGGCACGCGCGGCCAATAGCTCGTTGTAAAGGTCGACCGCCAGACCAGACAGGCCCGACGTCATATCGTCGAGCGCGTCGCTGACCGGAAAGAACGAACCGACTGGAAGCGTGCCGAAATGGACCGTCGCGACACCCGCCGAATGCAGCTCACGCGCAGCCGCGCGGCTGATCCAGGGCATCCCCGACGGCATCGGAAAGGTCATTCGCCCCGATGAAGAGCACGGCGCTGGCGTCGGGCGCCACCGTCCCTGCCTGCAGATCGGCGAAGCGTGCCAGCTGCGCGCCCAGATTGGAGTCATAGCGCGTGCCGGGCCCGAAGGGCTCTTGCGTTCCCAGCGCCCGCGCGCCGGCATTGGCCAAATTCAGGACCGTGTCGCCGCTGATTTCGCCGCTATAGCTGGCGTGGGTGACCTCGTTCGTAACGGCATTTTCTGGTCCGAACCCGAGGGCCTGCGTTTCGAAGAGTGCCTGCTGAGTGGCCAGTTGCCGCGCTTGCAGCTCGGCGAAGGCGACTTCTTCCGGCGCCGGGTCCGGACCCAGCGCGGCAATGAACCCGGGGAGAATCTGCACGGTCAATGACTGGACCGGGGCTTCGAACACGACACCGAAATCTGTGAGACTGTCACCGAAATAGACGATCTGGCTGCCGGAAGGCTAATCACGTGCATAGACCATCTGTTCGGCGCGCTCGAATTCGGGCGTGCCGGGCGCGAGCCGGTGTTCATGGCAGGCAAGCATCAATTCGGTCTCGTCAGCCGTCGAGCGAACATCGTCTTAGACGGCTTCGAAGATGTCTCCTCGCCGCTCGCCGCTCATCTTCCCATAGTACCTTAAGGTGACCACTTCGGAGCCATGACCGAGCTTGAGCGACATGCCTTGCGTTCTTCCGACGTCCGGCGGACTTGATCCGCCACACGACCAACCTTGTCAAAGGGTCGCTCGGAAACATCCTGCACCCGCGGCTACGGAGTATTCGGATGGAACACCTACGCCCTTCGCAGGCGTTCTCCATATGTTTCCGAATGCATCAGGATGCGTTTGATCCGAAAGCGACCTTTTCGTGCTTTTGCCGAGTGGGGCCGAGTGTGGGCTGACCATCAAGAGTGGCGGAAAGCTCACCGAATATCAGTAATATAAGCTGAATAAATGGCGGAGGCTGTGGGATTCGAACCCACGGGACGCTCACACGCCCAACGGTTTTCAAGACCGCCGCATTCGACCACTCTGCCAAACCTCCGGTCCGAGGGACCTAGCCTGCTTCCCGCGATTCTAGAACAGGCATTTCAGGGAAAATCCGCCGATCACGGCTTTGATGGCTTTTCTTGATCTGCGCCACCCGTTACGATCCGCGAAAAACCGGGACGTTCCGGTCCGCGACCGCAGCGACGCCAGCGCAGCTGGCCGATCCGCGCGATCCGCCCCGGCTGGCCGGGGCTGGCAGATCGAGGCCGGCCCGGCGGGCCCGCCACGGCAGCGGACCAGACACCCGGCACGGCAACGGCACGGATTTCGGACACCGGCAGAAGGGACATCCGGCAAGGCGCGACAGACGCCACCGGCAGGCGGGAATACAGGGGGCATACATGACCAGAGCGAAGGGACCGCGGCCCAGGGCCGCACGTGGCGCAATCGTGGCGATGCTGGGCGCGCTCGCGCTTGGCGCCTGCAGCGAGGCGCAGATGCCGGGCTTCATGAAGAGCAAGGGCAGCAGCGGAACGCAGGCCTCGCGCGGGGCCGCGACGGTCGAGCGCGACATCGAGGCGCCCGAGGTCTTCCAGACCACCGAGGCCGGTCTCTGGGACGGCCGCCCCTCGCTGGGCGGCGTCTGGGTCGCCCATCCCGACGTCACCGAGCCCGAGCGCGTCATCATCCGCAACGAGAAGACCGGCCAGTTCG
The DNA here is from genome assembly GCF_040409955.1 of Salipiger sp. H15. Taxonomy (NCBI): domain Bacteria; kingdom Pseudomonadati; phylum Pseudomonadota; class Alphaproteobacteria; order Rhodobacterales; family Roseobacteraceae; genus Salipiger; species Salipiger bruguierae. The sequence continues at coordinate 2,063,306 of NZ_CP123384.1, read as the reverse complement.
TCATCGGCGCGCTGTTCCGCCGCGAGCGCATGAGCCCCGGCCCGCGCCTGCAGGTCTCCTCCGACGCCGCCGCCGCCATCGGCATGCTGGCCGGCGAGCCGGTGAACCTCAACGTGGTCGCCCTGCGCCGCGAGGAGGGCCCGGCCAAGCCCGAGGCGAACACCGGCCCCGCCGGGGTCGAGGCGGCGACGCTCTCGGATGCGCCCGCGGTCGAGGAAAGCACGCTCGATCCGGTGACCGCCGGGGCCGCCGCGGCGATCGAGGCCGCGCCCGCGACCCCAGCCGCTGCCCCTGCCGCCGCCGCACCGAAACCCGCGGCCCCTGCCCCCGCGCCGACGCAGACCTCGTCGCTGTCGCGCCCCTACGTGCAGATCGGCATCTTCAGCGTCGAGCAGAACGCCGAGAACACCGCCACCGCGATGCGTCAGGCCGGCATGGTGCCGACCGTCAAGAAACAGAGCAGCTCGGGCAAGACCTTCTGGCGCGTGCTGGTGGGTCCGGCCGCCGACAAGGCCGAGCTCGACGCGCTGCTCACCAAGATCAAGGGCGCCGGCTTCACCGACGCCTATGCCGTGAAGAACTGACCGGAGCCTATCCGGATCCATTAGAGAGGAGCCGCCCATGCGCCGCCCGAAGAGCAACCTTTCGAGCCTGTCCCTGCGCCGCCTGCTGGCCGGCGCGGCCACCGCGGCGCTGCTCGCCAGCGCGGCGCAGGCCTTCGACACCAGCGCCCGCACGGCCTTCGTGCTGGACTACACCACCGGAACGGTGCTGCTGGCCAAGGATGCCGACAAGGCCGTGCCGCCGGCCTCCATGTCGAAGCTGATGACGCTCTACATGGCCTTCGAGGCGGTCCGTGACGGCCGGCTCAAGCTCGACGAGACCCTGCCGGTCTCCGAGCACGCCATGTCCTACGGCGGCTCGACCATGTTCCTCGACACCACCGACCGGGTGAAGGTCGAGGACCTGCTGCGCGGCATCATCGTGCTCTCGGGCAACGACGCCTGCGCGGTGATCGCCGAGGCGCTCTCGCCCAACGGCACCGAGGCGGGCTTTGCCGACCTGATGACCCGCCGGGCGCAGCAGCTCGGCATGACCAGCTCGAGCTTCGCCAACGCCTCGGGCTGGCCGGCGCCGGGCCATGTCATGTCGATGCGCGACCTGACGCTGCTGGCGCGGCACATCATCGAGGACTTCCCCGAGTTCTACCCGATCTTCTCGGAGCGCCGCTTCGAGTTCGACGGCCGCGCGCCGCAGAACGTGCACAACCGCAACCCGCTGCTGCGCCTCGACATCGGCGCCGACGGGCTGAAGACCGGCCACACCGCCGAGGCCGGCTACGGGCTCGTCGGCTCGGCCAAGCAGGGCGACCGCCGGGTGATCTTCGCCATCGCCGGGCTCGACAGCGACCGCGCCCGCGCCGAGGAGAGCGAGTCCATCGTCAACTGGGCCTTCCGGCAGTTCGCCGAGCGCAAGCTGATCGAGAAGGGCAAGGAAGTGGCCCGCGCCGATGTCTTCCTCGGCGATCAGGAAAGCGTCGGGCTCGTCGCCCGCGAGGACGTTGACCTGCTGATCCCGGTGACCCCGGGCACCGAGCTTGGCGCCGAGGTGGTCTACACCGGCCCGCTCAAGGCCCCGATCACCGCCGGCCAGCAGATCGCCGAGCTGATCATCACCCCCGAGGGCCTGCCCGAGCACCGCGTGCCGCTCTTCGCGGCCGAGGACGTGCACTCGAGCGGCTTCGTCAAGCGCATGATGGTCGTCAGCTCGAACCTGATCGGTCGCCTGCAGGCCCCGGCCGCCTCGACGGAGGCCATGTGAGCCAGCCAGCGGCGCAGGGCCTCTTCGTCAGCTTCGAGGGCATCGACGGCTCGGGCAAGTCCACGCAGGCCCGGCGGCTGCATGCCGACCTTCTCGCGGAGGGTCGGCAGGCGGTGCTCACCCGCGAGCCCGGCGGCTCGCCGGGCGCCGAGGAGATCCGCGCGCTGGTGCTGCAGGGTGACCCCGACCGCTGGTCCGCCGAGACCGAGCTGCTGCTCTTCACCGCCGCGCGGCGCGACCACCTCGAGCGGCTGATCCGCCCCGCCCTCGCGGCGGGCAAGATGGTGATCTGCGACCGCTTCGCCGACAGCAGCCGCATGTACCAGGGCCTCTCGCGGGGTGACCTGCGCGCCAAGGTGGACGCGCTGCACGAGCTGATGATCGGCACCGAGCCCGACCTCACCTTCCTCATCGACATGGATCCGGCGGCGGGGCTCGCCCGCGCCAAGGCCCGCGCCACCGAGGAGGAGCGTTTCGAGGATTTCGGCCTCGCGCTGCAGGAACGGATGCGCGCGGGCTACCTCGCGCTGGCCGAGGAGTTCCCCGAGCGCTTCGTGGTGATCGACGGCAACCGTCCGCAGGACGAGGTCGCCGCCGACATCCGCGCCCGGCTCGACGAGCGGTGCCCGGCATGAGCGCCGACGAGGAGATCCCCGAGGCCGACCGCATCGAGGGCGCGCCGCACCCGCGCGAGACCTTCACCCTTTACGGGCAGGACCGCGCGCAGGAGGATTTCCTCACCGCCTTCACCTCGGGCCGGCTGCACCACGGCTGGCTGATCACCGGGCCGCGCGGGCTCGGCAAGGCGACGCTGGCCTGGACCATCGCCCGTTTCCTGCTGGCGACGCCCGAGGATGACGGCGGGCTCTTCGGCGCGCCGCCGCCGCCGACCGACCTGCGGATCGATCCAGAGCACCCGATTGCGCACCGCGTCCACGCGCTCTCCGAGCCGCGGCTGCACCTGCTGCGCCGGAGCTGGGACGACAAGACCAAGAAACTGCGCAGTGTCATCACCGTCGAGGAAGTGCGGGCGCTGAAGCGCTTCTTCTCGCTCTCCGCGGCCGATGGCGGGCGCCGGGTGGTGATCGTCGACAGCGCCGACGAGATGAACCCCAACGCGGCCAACGCGATCCTCAAGCTGCTCGAGGAGCCGCCGGTCAATACCGTGCTGCTGCTGGTCAGCCACCAGCCCTCGCGCCTGCTGCCGACGATCCGCTCGCGCTGCCGCGAGCTGCGGCTCTCGCCGCTCGGGCCCGAGGACATGGCGCGGGCGCTCGACCAGGCCGGGGCGCAGGTCGCGCCGGACGAGGCCGCCGCGCTGGCCGAGCTCTCGGCGGGATCGGTGGGCGAGGCGCTGCGGCTGCTGAACCTCGACGGGTTGAAACTCTATGCCGAGCTGGTCTCGCTGGCGGGCACCCTGCCCCGGCTCGACCGGCCGCGCGCCATCGCGCTTGGCGAAAGCGCCGCCGGGCGCGGGCAGGAGGCGCGGCTCGACCTCGTGCTCACGCTGACCGACCGGCTGATGTCGCGCCTCGCCCGCGCCGGGGTCACCGGCCTGCCGCCCCGCGCCGAGGCCGCCCCGCGCGAGGCCGAGGTGCTGATGCGCCTTGCGCCCCACCCCGCCGCCGGCCGGGCCTGGGCGCAGCTGGCGCAGGACGCGGGCGAGCGCGCCCGCCACGCCCGCGCGGTGAACGTCGACCCGGCGGCGCTGGTGCTCGACCTCATGCTGCAGATGCGCAAGGCGGGCTGAGACCGCGGAAGAGCGGGGGCTCCGCCCCAGCGAGCCACGGGCGCGTGGCATGCAAATGGGGGCTCCGCCCCCGTCCGCTGACGCGGACTCCCCCGGCGTATTTGGAAAGAGAAGAAGGGAGGGCGGCGCCCTCCCCCATTCCGCCCAAGGCGCCGCGATCAGACGGCGCCGCGGTCGATCAGATCACGGGCCAGTTTCGCGTAAGCCTGCGCCATGACACCGTCACCGAGGGCAACGGGAGCGCCGCTGTCACCGGCGAGGCGGGTGTCGAGGTCGATCGGCAGCTGCGCCAGCACCGGAAGGTTCAGCCTCTGCGCCTCGGCCGCGACGCCGCCATGGCCGAAGATGTGGCTCTCGAGCCCGCAGCCCGGGCAGACGAAGACCGACATGTTCTCGATCATCCCCAGCACCGGCACGTGCAGCGTGGCGAAGGCGTCGAGCGCCTTCTTGGCGTCGATCAGCGCCACGTCCTGCGGGGTCGAGACGACGATCGCGCCGTCGAGCTCGGATTTCTGGCCGAGCGAGAGCTGCACGTCGCCGGTGCCCGGCGGCAGGTCGATGAGCAGCACGTCGAGCTCGCCCCATTCCACCTGCATCAGCATCTGCTGCAGCGCGCCCATCAGCATCGGGCCGCGCCAGACCACCGCCTTGTCCTCGGGCAGCATGAAGCCGATCGACATGAGCGTGACGCCATGTGCCTGAAGCGGGATGATGGTCTTGCCGTCGGGGCTGGCAGGGCGTTTCGAGATCCCGAACATGCGCGGCTGCGACGGGCCGTGGATGTCGGCGTCGAGGAGGCCCACCTTGAGACCCGCGCGCGCCAGCGCAACGGCGAGGTTCGACGAGACCGTCGACTTGCCGACCCCGCCCTTGCCCGAGCCGATGGCAATGAGCTTCTTCACCCCCGGCGGGATCATCCGCCCCTGCTGCGGCTGCGCGTGGCCGCCGATCTTCAGCGAGGGGGCCTTCGGCGCCTGGGTCGGGGCGGAGAGCACGGCCGAGACCGAGCTCACCCCCGGCAGCTCGGCGATGCGCGCCTCGACCACGGCGCGGAATCCCTCCATCTGCCGGGCGATCTCGGGGCTCGGCGCCTCGATCACGAAGCGCACCGCACCGTTCTCGACCGACAGCGCTCGAATCATGTCGCGCGAGACGAGGGTGCCGCCACCGGGCAGATCAAAGCTCTCGAGAAGCCTGGTGATAGCGTCCGACAATTGGGTCATGGTCACTTCCTTTCCCTGGGCGCATGTTGCCCTTGCGTCATCTTGCGCTGAGCGCAAACCACATGCCACTTCCGCCCAGATCCTGTGCATCGTCCCGCGGAAATGCGCAATCCAAAGCGCTTTGTCCCATGCATTTCGCGCATAGCGGCATTGAACGGACCCGGGATTGTGCAACCGCAGCAACTGGCCCATCTATGGGTCAACGAAAGACAGACGCAACCATCCAGCCACACGGGCACAGACGCACATGGCATACGCAACCGACACCACCCGCATCGCAGGCCGCTCCGAAGGTATCGTCGAGCGCCTCCGCAACGCCCTCGCTCGCCGCCGCCTGTACAAGCAGACCTTCAGCGAGCTGGCCTCGCTGAGCAACCGCGAACTGAGCGACCTCGGGCTGCACCGCTCGATGATCCGCCGGATCGCCTACCAAGCCGCCTACGAGGCGTAAGATTTCGAACACGTCCCGGCTCTCTCCTCCTCCCTGAGCCGGTTCGTTACGGCGGTGACCTCTCTCCTCCTCCCTGAGGTCGCCGCCACAAAACAAAGGACCCGCGGGTCCAGACATCGACGGCCCCTCTCCTCCTCCCTGGGGCATCGATCCAGCGGCGATCTCTCTCCTCCTCCCTGAGATCGCCGCACCAGATACCGGGGCTTCCTGCCAAAGGTCGCCCCAAAGTTTCGGAGCCCCTCTCCTCCTCCCTGGGGCAACGATCCGCGGCGGTCTCTCTCCTCCTCCCTGAGACCGCCGCACCAGATACCGGGGCCGCCTGCCGAAGGTCGTCCCGAAGTTTCGGAGCCCCTCTCCTCCTCCCTGGGGCAACGATCCGCGGCGGTCTCTCTCCTCCTCCCTGAGACCGCCGCACCAGTTACCGGGGCCGCCTGCCGAAGGTCGCCCCAGAGTTTCGGAGCCCCTCTCCTCCTCCCTGGGGCAACGATCCGCGGCGGTCTCTCTCCTCCTCCCTGAGACCGCCGCACCCTACATAGGACCCGACGCGGGTCCGGCCGGATCGGAAGCCCCTTCTCCTCCTCCTCGGGCTTTCGTGACACGGAACGGCGGTGCCTCTCCTCCTCCCTGGCACCGCCGTTTTTTCATGTCCGGCGAGAGGATCCAGGGGCATCGGGCCGCGCGCGAATGCGCTTGACCGCCAGGGTTAACGAACCTTTAACCAGCGCTTCCAATCTAGCATTGCAGACGCGAAGAGGTCGGGAACCCAGATGGACAGGCACATCGTCATCGCAGGACAGGGGCGCTCGGGCAGCACCCTCTTCTACAACATGCTGCGCAACACGCTGCAGGACTTCCGGATGTTCGACTCCGAGCTGCCCGCCGCGAGCGTCATGCACCTGCCGGGGAACATGTGCACCAAGCGGCCCTTTGACATCTTCGACATTCCCAAGGTGTTTCAGGCCAACCACCTGCGCAAGCGCATCGACCTGATCTGCATGCTCCGCGACCCGCGCGACATCCTGACCAGCCGCCACCGCTCGGTTCCGGACGATTACTTCGTCGCCGCGGACCTGTGCTACTTCGTTCCCGAGGGGCGCGTGCCCACCTTCACCGCGCCCGGCTTCCTGCCCGTCCACCAGGCCAGCATGCATGTCGCCGAGTCCCGGCTCTTCCCGCAGGGCATCTTCTTCCTGAAATACGAGGATCTGGTGCGCGATCCCGAAGAGGTGCAGCGCCTGCTCGCCGAGAACTTCGGGCTGAAGTTCTCGGGCCGGTTCAGCGATTTCCACAAGGCGGAGATCCCGGAGCGGCTGCAGCGCGCGCTCAACGGGGTGCGGGCGGTCGACACGACCCGGCAGCGCAAATGGGCGACGCCCGAGCATCGCGACCGGATCATCGACCAGTTCACCCGCTTCCCGATCCTGCACGACATCCTCTTCCAGCTCGGCTACGAGGAGGACCGCGCGTGGTTCGACGCGTTGCAGCAGGACGCGCGGGCCGACCGGGCGCCGCGTCCGGCGATGGCCGAAGACCCCGACGCGGTGCCGGACTCGGGCTCGATCCTCGATCATCCGGCCATCCCGGTGATCCACGAGGACGAGCACCTCAAGGTCACGGGCATCGACGGCGAGGGAGAGCAGTGCCTCGTGACCTTCGTCGGCGTCGGCCACGGTCTCGGCGGCATCGACCAGCAGACCGAGGAATTCCGCAAGCTCGCCCAGGGGGGCTGGGGGCCGCAGCTCTTCGTCTTCGACAAGACCCGCAGCTGGGGCAACGCGATCGACCCGCAGCGCCTCGCCGAGATCACCGCGCCTTGGCGGCAGGGCCGCAGGGTCACCACGCTCGGGCTCAGCATGGGCGGCTTCCTCGCCGTGCAGATGTCGCGCCCGCTGGGGGCCGAGCTCTGCATCGCGCTGGCGCCGCAATACTCGGTGCACCCGGAGATCGCGCGCTTCGACGACCGCTGGACGCTCTACACCGATGCCATCGAGACATGGCGCCAGCCCTCGCTGATGAACTGCTTCGCACCCGGATGCCGCTACGAGCTGGTCTTCCCCGACTTTGCCGAGGAACGCGGCCACGCCGGGCTGTTCCCGAACGCGCCGAACATCCGCCGCTTCATGGTCGAGACGCGCGAGCACAATGTCGCCGCCGCGCTCAAGCAGCGCGGCCTGCTGCATCCCCTGCTCGAGGCCTTCCTCGGCGGCGGCGCCGAGGCCGCCCTGCCCGATGGGCTGCGCCGCCGCGGCAACGACTGGCGCATCCCCGAGGTCGCCCGCGCAGGCGCCTGACCGGCCCCCCGACGCCGGACCCGCGCCCCGCCGGACGCCGCCCCGAAAGCCGCCCGCACCGGAACCTCGTGCCCGCCGAGCACGGGGTGCTTTCCCTTTGCCGAGCCTTTCGGTAGGAGGGTCCGGACAACAGCACAAGCAGGCATGGGAACGCAGCCATGGCGATGGAAAAGACCTTCAACGCGGCCGAGGCCGAGGCGCGCATCTACGCGGCGTGGGAAGACAGCGGAGCCTTCAAGGCCGGGGCCAACGCCTCGCGCGACGAGAGCTTCTGCATCATGATCCCGCCGCCCAACGTGACCGGCTCGCTGCACATGGGCCACGCGTTTAACAACACGCTGCAGGACATCCTCGTGCGCTGGCACCGGATGCGCGGCTTCGACACGCTCTGGCAGCCGGGCCAGGACCACGCGGGCATCGCCACGCAGATGGTCGTCGAGCGCGAACTGGCCAAGGACAAGAACAACGCCACCCGCCGCGAGATGGGCCGCGAGGCCTTCCTCGAGAAGGTCTGGGAATGGAAGCAGCAGTCAGGCGGCACGATCATCAACCAGCTGAAGCGCCTCGGCGCCTCCTGCGACTGGTCGCGCAACGCCTTCACCATGTCCGGCGCCGAGGGCGCCCCGGCCGGTGAGGAAGGCAACTTCCACGACGCGGTGATCAAGGTCTTTGTCGACATGCACGAGAAGGGCCTCATCTACCGCGGCAAGCGGCTGGTGAACTGGGACCCGCATTTCGAGACCGCGATCTCCGACCTCGAGGTCGAGAACATCGAGGTGCCGGGCCACATGTGGCACTTCAAGTACCCGCTGGCCGGCGGCGAGACCTACACCTACGTCGAGAAGGACGCGGACGGCAACGTGCTCTTCACCGAGGAGCGCGATTACATATCCATCGCCACCACCCGCCCCGAGACCATGCTCGGCGACGGCGCGGTCGCGGTGCACCCCTCGGACGAGCGCTACGCCCCGATCGTCGGCAAGCTCTGCGAGATCCCCGTGGGTCCGAAGGAGCACCGCCGCCTGATCCCGATCATCGTCGATGAATACCCCGATCCGACCTTCGGCTCGGGCGCGGTGAAGATCACCGGCGCGCATGACTTCAACGACTATGGCGTGGCGAAGCGCGGCAACATCCCCTGCTACCGCCTGATGGACACCCGCGCCCGCATGCGCGACGACGGCCTGCCCCATGCCGAGGCGGCCGCGATCGCCCAGAAGGTCGCGCGCGGCGAGCTCAAGCTCGACGAGCACGAGGCCGACAAGCTGAACCTCGTCCCCGACCACCTGCGCGGCCTCGACCGGTTCGAGGCGCGGGAAGCCGTGATCGCCGAGATCACCGCCGAGGGCCTCGCGGTGATGACCGAGGCGACCGATCCGCGCCTCGGCAAGCCCGCGGCCAAGGCGCCGCTCGCGCCCGAGGAAGGCGGCGAGGCGCTGGACGAGCCCGCGCAGTGGGTACCGCTGGTCGAAGCCAAGCCCATCATGCAGCCCTTCGGCGACCGCTCGAAGGTGGTGATCGAGCCGATGCTGACCGACCAGTGGTTCGTCGACACCGCGCAGATCGTCGGCCCGGCGCTCGACGCCGTGCGCTCGGGCCGCGTGCGGATCATGCCCGAGAGCGGCGAGAAGACCTATTACCACTGGCTCGAGAACATCGAGCCCTGGTGCATCTCGCGCCAGCTCTGGTGGGGCCACCAGATCCCGGTCTGGCACACCCCGGGCATGGGCGACGAGTGGCGCTCGTTCTGCGCCGCCTCCGAGGCTGAGGCGATCGAGCAGATGAAGGCGGTCTTCGGCGAGGATGCCGAGTTCCTGATCGTCGAGGATGCCGCCGCCGCCGAGGACCACCTTGCCGACCTCTTGTCGCAGGGCACGGACTTCACCGGCGTCGACCAGCGCCACCGCGCGCAGGCGATCCCGGTGTTCCGCGACCCCGACGTGCTCGACACCTGGTTCTCGTCGGGTCTCTGGCCGATCGGCACGCTCGGCTGGCCCGAGCAGACGCCGGAGCTGCAGAAATACTTCCCGACCTCGGTGCTGGTCACCGGGCAGGACATCCTCTTCTTCTGGGTCGCCCGGATGATGATGATGCAGCTCGCCGTGGTGGACGAGATCCCGTTCAGGGATGTCTACCTGCACGGGCTGGTGCGCGACTCCAAGGGCAAGAAGATGTCGAAGTCGCTCGGCAACGTCGTCGACCCGCTCGAGATCATCGACGAGTACGGCGCCGACGCACTGCGCTTCACCAACGCCGCCATGGCCTCGCTCGGCGGCGTGCTGAAGCTCGACATGCAGCGCATCGCCGGCTACCGCAACTTCGGTACCAAGCTCTGGAACGCCGCCTCCTACGCGCAGATGAACGGCGTGTTCGAGCTGGCGCATGCGGATGCGGTGCCCGGGACCACCCTGCCGCTCAACCGCTGGATCAAGGGCGAGGTCGCCAAGACCCGCGAGGCGGTGGACGCGGCGCTGGCCGACTACCGGTTCAACGACGCGGCGCAGGCGCTCTATGCCTTCGTCTGGGGCACCTTCTGCGACTGGTACCTCGAGTTCACCAAGCCGGTGTTCCACGGCGAGGACGAGGCCGCCAAGGCCGAGACCCGCGCCACCTACGCCTGGGCCTTCGACCAGTGCCTCATCCTGCTGCACCCGATCATGCCCTTCGTCACCGAGGAGCTCTGGGGCCAGCGCGCGCGGCCGAAGATGCTGATCCACGCGGACTGGCCCGAGTATACGGCCGCCGAGATGGTCGACCCCGCGGCCGACGCCGAGCTCAACTGGGTGATCCGCATGATCGAGGCGATTCGCTCGGCCCGCGCGCAGATGCACGTGCCCGCCGGCGCCTACGTGCCCTGCGTGGTGAAGGAGATGACCCCCGAGGCGCGCGCCGCCTATGCCACCAACGAGGCCTTCGTTAAGCGCTACGCCCGGATCGAGGACCTGACCGAGGTCACCGAGATGCCCAAGGGCACCGCGGCGCTGGCGCTGAGCGGCGGCACCTTCGGCCTGCCGCTGGCGGGGATCATCGACGTCGAGGAGGAGAAATCCCGCCTCGAGAAGGCGCTGCAGAAGCTGGCCAAGGAGCTCGGAGGCCTGCGCGGCCGGCTGAAGAACCCCAAGTTCGCCGAAAGCGCGCCGGAAGAGGTGGTGCAGGAAACCCGCGACAACCTCGCCGCCCGCGAGGAGGAGGAGTCGAAGCTCAAGGAAGCGCTGGCGCGCCTCGCCGAGCTGGGCTGACCCTCAGGGCCCGAGAAACGAAAGGCCCGCCCGGGATGCTCCGGGCGGGCCTTTTTCATTTGCGTCCCACCACCCCGGCGCGGCGCCCATGGCAGGCGCGGTGCAGTGCGTATTTGGAAAGAGAAGAAGCACGCAGAAGCGCAAGAGGGGGAGGAGCGCGCCGCGCCCTCCCCTTCTTCTCTTTGAAAATACGCAAAATACCGGCGTCGCCGCCCGCGCCTCAGCCGACCAGAAGCGCCCGCGCCGCCGCCCGCGCCTCGGGGGTGACCGTGTCGCCCGCGAGCATCCGCGCGATCTCGTCCTCGCGCTCGTCGGCGCCGAGCGGGGTGACCGACGACAGGGTGATGTCGTTCTCCACCCGCTTCGCCACGCGCCAGTGATGCGCGCCGAGCGCGGCCACCTGCGGCGAGTGGGTGACGACCAGCACCTGACCGCCCTCGGCCAGCGCCGCGAGGCGGCGGCCGACGGCGGCGGCGGTCGCGCCGCCCACGCCGCGGTCGATCTCGTCGAAGATCATCGTGACCTCGCCGCCCTGCTCTTCCGACAGGCACACCTTCAGCGCCAGCAGGAAGCGCGAGAGCTCGCCGCCCGAGGCGATCTTGTTGAGCGGGCCCGCCGGCGCGCCGGGGTTGGTGGCGACGGTGAAGGCCACCGCGTCGCGCCCCTCGGGGCCCTCGGGCGCCTCGGCGATCTCGGTGCGGAAGACGGCGCGCTCCATCTTGAGCGGCGCAAGCTCGCCCGCGACGGCGCCGTCGAGCCGCGTCGCGGCGGCGCTCCGGGCCGCGGTCAGCGCGGCGGCGGCGGCGTCATAGGCCATTTCGGTGCGGCGCAGCTCGGCCCCCAGCGCCTCGAGCTCCTCGGCGGAATGGTCGAGCGCCGAGAGCCGGGCCGAGAGCGTCTCGCGCAGCGGCGCCAGCTCGTCGGGAAGGACGTTGTGCTTGCGCGCGAGGCCGCGGATGGCAAAGAGCCGCTCCTCGGTGTCCTCGAGCGCGCGGGGATCGAAATCGAGCGCCTCGAGCGTGTCCTCGACCTCGCGCGCGGCCTCGTCGAGCTCGGCCATGGCGCGGGTCAGCGCCGAGATCGCCGCGTCGAGCCGTCCCTCGGCGCCGTCCGAGGCGCCCTCGAGCCAGCGCAGCGCATCCGACATGGCGCCCTCGGCCCCGTCGTTGCCAAGCGCGTTGCCGGCGCGGGCGATGTCCTCGCGGATGCGCTCGGCGGCCTGCATCATGCGGCGGCGCGCGTCGAGCTCGGCCTCCTCGCCCGCCTCGGGGGCAAGCTTGTCGAGCTCGGCGACGGCGTGGCGCAGGAAGTCCTCCTCGGCACGGACCGCCTCGAGCGCGGTCTCGGCCTCGGCGAGGCGCTTGCGGGCGGCGCGCTGCTCGGCCCAGGCGGCGCGGGTCGCGGCGAGCTCGGCCCCGAGCGCGGCATAGGCGTCGAGGATGTCGCGGTGCCCGGAGGGGTTCAGCAACCCGCGGTCGTCGTGCTGGCCGTGCAGTTCCACCAGCGTCTCGGACAGGCGGCGCAGCACCTCGCCGCTGGCGCGGCGGTCGTTGATCCAGGCGGTCTTGCGGCCGTCGGCGCTGTTCACCCGGCGCAGGATCAGCTCGTCCGAGACCGGCAGCCCGGCCTCGTCCAGCACCGCGCGCGCGGCATGGCCGGGCGAGAGCTCGAACACGGCGGTGACCTCGCCCTGCTCCGCGCCGGTGCGCACCAGCTCGGCGCGGCCGCGCCAGCCGAGCACGAAGCCGAGGCTGTCGAGAAGGATGGACTTGCCCGCGCCGGTCTCGCCGGTGAGGACGTTGAGGCCCGGCTGGAAGTTCAGGTCCAGCCGGTCGATGATCAGCAGATCTCGGATTTCAAGCGCTCGGAGCATCCATTCAGGCGGGCGAGCCGCTCTCCCTCAGATCCACTGGCCCTTGATCATCTGGCGGTACACCTGTGCGAGCCAGTTGTCCCCGGCGGCCTCCAGCTCGAGGCCGCGGCCGGTGAGCAGCTTGTAGCTGTCCTCGTACCATTGCGTGCCGCGGTAGTTGTAGCCGAGGATCGCGCCGGCGGTCTGCGCCTCCTGCTCGAGGCCCAGCGACAGGTAGGCCTCGACCAGCCGGTGCAGCGCCTCGGCGGTATGGGTGGTGGTCTGGAAATCCTCGACCACGACGCGGAAGCGGCTGATCGCGGCGCCGTAGTTCTCGCGCTTGAGATAGTAGCGCCCGATCTCCATCTCCTTCGCCGCGAGGTGGTCGAAGGCGAGGTCGAACTTCAGGATCGAGCTGCGCGCGTATTCGCTGTCGGGGTAGCGCTCGATCACCGTGCGCAGCGCCTGCAGCGCCTGGAAGGTCAGCCCCTGGTCGCGGCCGACTTCCTCGATCTGGTCGTAGTAGGAGAGCGCGAGCAGGTACTGCGCGTAGGCCGCATCCTCGTCGCTGGGATAGAAATCGATGTAGCGCTGCGCGGCCGAGCGGGAATTCTCGTAATCCTTCGCCCGGTGGTAGCTGTACGCCTGCATGATCAGCGCGCGCTTGGCCCAGTCCGAATAGGGATAGAGCCGCTCGACCTCACCGAAGTAATAGGCCGCGCGCTCGGCGTCGCTGCGCTCCATCTCGAACTCGCCGCGCTCGAAGATCTGTTCGGCGGTAAAGTTCTCGATCGGGACCCCGCCGGGACCCGTACCGGGCTGTTCCTGGGCCGAGCATCCGACCAGGAGAATCGCGGAGAAAGCCGCCCCGATCACTGCATTACGCGATCTGCCGCCTGCCATGCCCGACCTACCTCACATTCCTTGCCAAGCCCCCTACGGGGCCTTGGCTCGGTCCTAGCACAGAAATTTCCGGGGCAAAACGCCTTAACGGCGATTTGAGCGCAGCACCGCTGTCAGGCAACCGCGGGGATCTCGTCGCGCTCGACACCGGCGCCGGGCAGGCGCGCGGCCATCTGCGCATCGCACAGCGTCAGCCGGTAGGCACCCGGCGTCGTGAAGAGCGCATGCAGCAGCTTGTTGGTGATCGCGTGGCCGGCCTTGAAGCCGGTGTAGTGGCCGAGAATCGGGGCGCCGGCGGTGTAGAGGTCCCCCAGCGCGTCGAGCATCTTGTGGCGCACGGCCTCGTCGGCATGGCGCAGCCCGCCGGGCGAGAGCACCTTGTCGCCATCCACAACCACGGCGTTCTCGTAGGTGCCGCCGAGCGCGAGACCGTTGGCCTGCATCGCGTCGACATCGGCCTGGCGGCAGAAGGTGCGGCTGTCGCAGAGCTCGCGCACGAAGCTGCCGTTGGCGAGGTTGATCGCCTTGTCCTGGGTGCCGATCGCCGCGTCGGCGAAGTCGATGTGGAACTCCATCGTGGTGCCCTGCCCCGGCGAGAGCCGGGCCCAGCCGCCGGGGGTCTGCACCTCGACGGTCTTCAGCACCTCGATGGCGCGGACCGGCGCGCGCAGCACCCGCACGCCGCGGGCGAGGATCTCGCGCACGAAGGGCGCGGCGGAGCCGTCGACGATCGGGACCTCGGGACCGTCGATCTCGATCAGGGCGTTGTGGATGCCGCAGCCGGCAAGGGCCGCCATCACGTGCTCGATGGTCGAGACGGAAACGCCCGCGCGGTTCTTGATGAGGGTGCAGAGCGGCGAGATCTCGACCGCGTCGTAACGGGCCGGGACGAGGGCGTCGCCGATCTCGATGTCCGTGCGCTTGAACCAGATGCCGTGCTCGGCGGCTGCCGGGCGAATGGTCATCCGGACAGGCGCGCCGGAATGAAGGCCCACGCCCTGGAAGCTCACTGCACTGCGGATCGTCGTTTGCACTTTGGTCACCTTTGGTTGGAGCGCCCCTCCCCACTGGCGCGCATCCCTGTTGAGAGGGAGATACTCACAGGGGGGGAAGTTCTCAAATCAAGTATTGCAACGAAGTGAAACATGCGGGTTTCCTAATGGGCGGATGCGTGCCACCTTCTTGTACCACTTGCCTAAATTCCTGATTTACAAAGGAAAACGCCCTCTTCTGAAAGAGGGCGTTTCGACCCGGTGACCCGGGAATGTGCACCCGCGCAGGCTTGCGCGGGCGGTATGTGTCAGTTCGCCTGGCGGCGCAGGAAGGCCGGGATCTCGATCCGGTCCTGCTCGGGAGCCTCTTCCGGGGCCGGTGCCGGGGCCGGGCGCTGGCCCTGCATCGGCGGCTGGCGGCGCGCCTGGGGCTGCGCCTGCGGGGCTGCCGGGGCGGCGGGCTTCGCCGGTTCCTGCGCATGGTTGTGGCCGGTCATCCGGTTGATCAGCGAGTTGATCCCGAAGCGCGGCTTCTCGGGCTCGGGCGCGCGCTGCGCCGGCGGTTGCTGGCGCGGGGCCGACGCGGGCTGGCCCGGGCGGTTGTTGCGCGCGGCCGCGGCCTGCAGGCGCTTCATGGTCTCGGCCGAGGGCTGGCCCGCGACCGGGGCGCGCGGCGCGACGAAGGAGTCGGGCGCGGCCTCGAGCGCGGCGGGAGCCGGCTGCGGACGGTAGGCCGGCGGCGGCAGACCATCCTCGGTCTCGACGATCTCGTCCTCGTAGCCCTGCTGGCGGCCGCCCATCTCGCCGAAGAGCGAGGGTTCTTCTTCCTCGTACTGCGGCTGGTGCGACGGGTGGGCGTGGTGCTGCTGCGCGGCCATGGGGGCGTGCTGCGGTGCGACCTGCGCGGCCACCGGCTGCGGGGCGAGCGGCTGCTGCGGCGCCGGGGCGGCGACGGCCACCTGCTCGGCGGGCTGGGTCAGC
This sequence comes from Salipiger sp. H15, assembly GCF_040409955.1. Lineage (NCBI taxonomy): Bacteria > Pseudomonadati > Pseudomonadota > Alphaproteobacteria > Rhodobacterales > Roseobacteraceae > Salipiger > Salipiger bruguierae. The sequence goes on along the minus strand of NZ_CP123384.1, from coordinate 2,047,803 downwards.
GGCTGCGACAGCGGGCGGCGCGGCACCGGGATTTCGAGGTGCGAGGTCGAGGCGTCGATGCCGGTCGCGACGACGGAGACGCGCATCCGGCCTTCCATCGTGTCGTCGAGGGTCGAGCCGACGATGATGTTGGCGTCCGCGTCCACTTCCTCGCGGATGCGGTTGGCCGCCTCGTCGAGTTCGAACAGGGTGAGGTCGTGGCCACCGGTGATGTTGATGAGCACGCCCTTGGCGCCCTTGAGGCTGATCTCGTCGAGCAGCGGGTTGGCGATGGCCTTCTCGGCGGCCTGGATGGCGCGGTCTTCGCCGTCCGCCTCGCCGGTGCCCATCATCGCCTTGCCCATCTCGTCCATGACGGCGCGCACGTCGGCGAAGTCGAGGTTGATGAGGCCCGGACGGACCATCAGGTCGGTCACGCCCTTCACGCCCTGGTAGAGCACGTCGTCGGCGAGGCTGAAGGCCTCGGTGAAGGTGGTCTTCTCGTTGGCCAGACGGAACAGGTTCTGGTTCGGGATGATGATCAGCGTGTCGACGACCTTCTGCAGGTTCTCGACGCCCTCTTCCGCCTGGCGCATGCGCTTGGCGCCTTCGAACTGGAAGGGCTTGGTCACCACGCCGACGGTCAGCACGCCGAGCTCACGCGCGGCCTGCGCGATGATCGGGGCCGCGCCGGTGCCGGTGCCGCCGCCCATGCCCGCGGTGATGAAGCACATGTGTGCGCCCGCGAGGTGGTCGACGATCTGCTCGATGCTCTCTTCGGCGGCTGCCGAACCCACCGAGGGACGGGCGCCCGCGCCGAGGCCCTCGGTCACCTTCACGCCAAGCTGGACCTTGGCGGTTGCGAGGCTCTGCTGCAGCGCCTGCGCGTCGGTGTTGGCAACCACGAAGTCCACGCCTTCGAGTTGCTTGGTGATCATGTTGTTGACTGCGTTGCCACCGGCCCCGCCGACGCCGAATACGGTGATCCGGGGCTTCAGCTCTTCCTGACCGGGCATCGAGAGATTGAGTGCCATGTGATGTTCCGCCTGTCGTTTATGACTTGTTTCGCGCCTGTCCTGCGCCTTGGTTACAATTATTACCGAGATCCTAGCGCTGGGTCACGTAAAAAACACAGATCTACCACGAAATATGGCTTTCGGATTGACTATCCGCGCGAGATTTCGCCAAGTTACACCAAGTCTTGCGGCTGCTGCCATGGTCGGCACAACATGACCTTGGGGCGCCTTCCGCTCCGCAGAAGCCGCGACCGAATCTCTGATCTGTCTCTTTTCGGGAAGCCTGCTCGACGCCCCTGCCCGCGTCTGCCGCGCGGGTTTCCTTTCACGCTAGCAAGTCACCCGGCGGCCGTCACCCCGAACTCTTCGTGAACGGGGACAAATCCGCTGCCGGGCGAAGTGCTTACCAGTTGTCGCGGAACCACTTGACCGCCTTCATGATCGACCGCGAGGAATAGCGCTCGATCGGGATCTCGAAGTCCCACCATTCGTCCTGCGGATGCGCCGCGAAGAGGCACATGCCGACCGCCGAGGCAAAGCCCGGGCCCGTCGCCGCCTGCGGCAGCCCGTGCACGCGCATCGGGCGGCCCAGGCGCACCTGGCTGCCGAGGATGCGGCTCGCCAGCCCGTCGAGGCCGGGGATCTGGCTCGCGGCGCCGGTCAGCACGATCTGCTGGCTCGGCAGGTGCTCGAAGCCCGCCGCGTCGAGGCAGGCGCGCACCTCCTCGAGGATCTCCTCGACCCTCGGGCGCATGATGCCGATCAGCTCGGCACGGCTCACCTGCCGCCGGTCGTGGTGCCAGTCGCCGGTGTCGCCCGAGATCTCGATCATCTCGCGGTCGTCCATGCCGGTGGCGTGTACGCCGCCGTAGAAGGTCTTGATCCGCTCGGCCATGGCCATGGGGATCTGCAGCCCCATCGAGATGTCGCCGGTGACGTGGTCACCGCCCATCGGCACCGCGTCGCCGTAGATCATGTGCTTCTTCATGAAGATCGACACGCCCGTCGCGCCGCCACCCATGTCGATGCAGGCCGCGCCCAGCTCCTGCTCGTCCTCGACCAGCGCCGCCACGCCCGACACGTAGGCCGAGCTTGCGATGCCCGCGAGCTCGAGGTCGCAGCGCTTGACGCAATGGGCGAGGTTCTGGATCGCCTGCGCGTTCACCGTCAGCATGTGCATGTCGCAAGTCAGCTCGCGGCCGATCTGGCCGCGCGGATCGCTGAGGCCCGAGCGGTGGTCGAGCGCGAAGTTCACCGGCTGCGCGTGCAGCACCTCGCGGCCATGGCCCACCTCGGGCACGTCGCAGGCCGAGAGCACCCGCGCCACGTCCTGCTCGGTGACCGTGCTGCCCTCGATGCCGACCTTGCCGTCGAGACCGTAGCTGCGCGGCTCGGCGCCCGAGAAGCAGGCGATCACGTGGTCGACCCGGATGCCGGCCATCTTCTGCGCCGCCTGCACCGCGGTGCGGATCGCGCGCTCGGTCTCGCTCATCGCGGCGATCTCGCCGAAGCGCACCCCGCGCGAGCGGGTGGTGGCCGCGCCGATCACCCGGAAGCCTGCCTGCCCTGCCAGCGAGCCGACGCCGCTGTCGGCGCCGCGCTCGGTGCCGTCGAAGCGCAGCACGAGGCAGGCGATCTTCGAGCTGCCGACATCCAGCACGGCCACGACACCGCGCTGCATCGCCGCCTTGCGCATGTTGCGCATCGCACGCTGGGACTCGTATAGCTCGAACATTATCGTTTTTCCCCGGTCTCGATGGCCTTGATCCGCCAGTATTCCTGTGCCGCGTCGTGGTTCAGCCGCAGCGTCGGGCGCTGTGCCAGCCGCAGGTCCACCGCCGCGATGTCACGCGAAAGCATGTCCACGGCGCCATCCATCGCCATGGCCCGTTCGAGCGCCTGGACGGCGTCCTCCTCGGGCAGCAGGATGCGCTGCCCCTCGTCGAGGACGAGATCCCAGCGGCGATTGCCGATCCGCTCGAGCCCGCGCAGCCTTCCGGCCAGCGGCGTGGCGGCGGTGAAGAGTTCCAGCGCCTCGGGCACCCGGGCCTCGGCCCCGGCCCCGGCGATCACCGGCAGGTCCGCATGCGAGGCGCGCCGGCCCGCCGGACCGACGAGCACGCCTTCCTCGTCCAGCAGCTCGAGCCCGCGCACGCCGCGCCAGAGCACCACCGGCACCCGCTCGACGATCGAGACCTCGAGCACCCCGCCCTGCTTGATCCGGAGCGTCGCGGATTTCACCGCGTCGAGCCCGGTGACGATGCCGCGCATCTCGTCGAGATCGAGGTCGAAGGAGCTGAGCGGGAAATCGAGCGAGAGGATCTCGCGCACGTCCGCCGCGACGCCGTCGCTGGCACCGTCGATCGCCATGAGATCGACGCGGAATTCCGGCCGGCTCTCGATCTGGTCGCGCACCGACTGGATCGCGCCGAGGAAGGACTCGCGGTTGCTGTCGTAGGAGAAGTACCAGGAGGCGCCGCCGATCCCGACGAGGAACGGCAGGCCGAAGCGCAGCGAGAAGCGGAAGAGCGGCGTCAGCATGAGCCGCTCGAGCCGGTATTTCAGCCGCGACGGCGCGGGGTCGGAGCGATAGGCCTGCGCGCGGCCTGCCGGACGCTGCTGCACGCGGGCGGGCGCGGCTCCTACCTGTCGCATGAGGCATCCTCCACCATCCAGCGGCAGAGCGCGCCGAAGGACATGCCGCAGGCCTGCGCCTGCTCGGGGGCAAGCGAGGTGGGCGTCATGCCCGGCTGGGTGTTGGTCTCGAGCAGCACCAGCCCCTCGAGGCCGCGGCTCTCGTCCCAGCGGAAATCGGTGCGGCTGAGCCCGCGGCAGCCGAGCGCCTTGTGGGCGCGCAGCGCGTAGTCGAGGCAGGCGTCGAAGATCTCCTGCGGGATCTCGGCAGGCACCACGTGGCGCGAGCCGCCGGCCTTGTACTTGGCGTCGTAGTCGTACCAGCCGTCGGTGAGGATGTCGGTCACCGTCAGCGCGCGGTCGCCGAGCACCGTCGTGGTCATCTCGCGGCCCGGGGCGTAGGTCTCGACCATCACCGTCTCGGGCATCGCCTCGGAGAGCTGCGGCGGCGTGTTGGCCCCGTCCATCACGAGATAGACGCCGACCGAGCTGCCCTCGTTGTAGGGCTTCACCACGTAGGGCGGCGGCAGCACGTGGCGCGAGGAAACCTCGGCCTTGGAGGCGAGCACGCTGTCCACCACCGGCAGGCCCGCGTCGCGGTAGACCTGCTTGGAGCGTTCCTTGTCCATGGCCAGCGCCGAGGCCAGCACGCCGGAATGGGTGTAGGGAATGCGCGACCACTCGAGCAGGCCCTGCACGCAGCCATCCTCGCCCCAGCGGCCGTGAAGTGCGTTGAAAACGACGTCGGGAGACAGGTCCGCAAGCCGCGCGGCCAGATCGGGCCCCGCGTCCAGTTCGATCACCTCAAATCCCTCATTCCGCAAAGCGGCGGCACATTCCCGACCGGAACTCAGCGACACCTCGCGCTCTGCCGAGGGTCCGCCCATCAATACCGCCACTTTGGGAGCTGCCCTGCTCGACATCCCCAAAACCGCCTCGTTGTGCGGGGCTTTGCCCCGTCATGTCCGCCGCCGGGGTTGACCCCGGTCAGCCTTCCGCGGGCCGCTCAATTCGGCGCGCGGAACAATTCACACGGCATGAGACCCTGAGTCGCTTCGGGGAAAACTGCCGCCTCGTTCACCGTACCCTGCCCTTGGGTACGTTTTTATGATTGGGACGCGTAACGTCCTCAGTTTTCAAGCGGATCGCCGACCCGCATGATTTCCCACTGTAGCTGCAAACCACTGTGTTGGAAAACCCTTTTTCGAACTTCCTCGCCGAGACCCTCGAGATCCGCCGCGGTTGCCTCGCCGGTGTTCACAAGGAAGTTGGAATGCATGGGGCTCATCTGCGCCCCGCCCCGCGTCGCGCCGCGCATCCCGGCCTCGTCGATCACCTTCCAAGCCTTCAGCTCATGCGTGTCGTCCTCGCGCCCGGTCGAGCTGAACCCCGCCGGGTTGCGGAAAGTCGAGCCCGCGGTGCGGTCCTTGGTGGGCTGGGTCTCGTCGCGCTTCTTCAGCTGCGCCTCCATCCGCGCCTCGAGCGCCTCCGGCTCGCCTTGCGGTCCCTCGAACACCGCCTCGATCACCACCGCGCCCTCGGGAAGCTCGGACTGGCGGTATTGCAGGTTCAGCGCCGCGGCGGGCAGCGTCACCAGCGCGCCGTCGCGGGTGACCGCGCGAATCTCGACGAGGTGGTCGGCGACATAGGTGCCGTAGCAGCCCGCGTTCATCCGCACCGCCCCGCCGATCGAGCCCGGGATGGTGCGCAGGAAGGTCAGATCCACCCCGGCCTGCGCCGCGCGCTTCGCCACATGCGCATCGAGCGCCGCCGCCCCCGCCGTGACGCGCGTTCCTTCGACCTCGATGCCGTTGAAGCCGCGCCCGAGCCGGATCACCACGCCGCGCATCCCGCCATCGCGCACGATGAGGTTCGAGCCGACCCCCATCGGGAAGACCGGCACCCCGGCGGGCAGCGCCGCGAGGAAGTCCTGCAGGTCCTGCAGGTCGGCCGGCTGGAACAGCAGTTCGGCCGGGCCGCCGACGCGCAGCCAGGTGAGTTCGGACAGCGGGCGGCCTTCGGTCAGGCGGCCCCGCACGGGCGGAAGGACGGGGGGAAGCGGATCAGTCATGCGCAGCGTTCTGCCGCGTTCCGCGACGCGGGTAAAGGCCCTGCGCGCGGCTCATCCCGCGCGGGCGCGCAGCCAGCGGAAGAGGTGGATCACCGGCCAGCGCAGCACGCTCGCCCCGGCCGCCAGCACCAGCAGCGCCAGCCAGGGGCCGTTCTGCCACCAGACCCAGCCGAGCAGCGGCAGGCCGAACGCGATCAGCACGTAGGCCCGCGTCCAGTGATCGTCGCGCGACGGCAGCATGCCGAGCACGTTGGCGATCACCAGCCAGGCGCAGACGAGAAAGAGCGAAAGGGTCATGCGGCATCTCCGGCAACCGGGGCCAGAGTGACGCAGGGGCGGCAAGGCTGCAAGCGGCGCGGTGACGCCGCGCCCGCCCGGGCTCAGATCAGCAGGCCGGTCAGGAAGCGCCGCACCGGCCAGGCCACCAGCAGGCCGCCCCCGGTGCTCGCCAGCAGCGCGGCGCTGCCGGTCGGGTCGTGGTGGATCTGCAGCGCCAGCAGCGCACCGAAGGCCAGCACGAAGAAGAAGACGAGGCGGCGCAGGATCCCCAGCACCGCCACCGCCGACAGAAGGACGATGACGCCCGCGATGGCCCAGAGCATGGTCACGGGCGTCTCCTTCTCACGTTTCCAGCCGCGCGGGCAGGTTGTTGGCCCAGGCCGAGATCGTGCCCGCGCCGAGGCAGACCACCATGTCGCCCGGACGCGCCTGCTCGCGCACCAGCCGCTCGAGATCGTCCTCGGAGAGGATCGCGCGGGCGTGGCGGTGGCCGTGGCGGATCAGCCCGGCCACGAGGTCATCGCGCGAGGCACCGGGGATCGGGTCCTCGCCGGCCGCATAGACCTCGGCGATGGCGACCACGTCGGCCTCGTTGAAGCAGGTGCAGAAATCGTCGAAGAGCGAGTGCAGGCGCGAGTAGCGGTGCGGCTGGTGCACGGCGATGACCCGGCCCTCCGAGGCCTGGCGCGCGGCCTTGAGCACGGCGGCGATCTCGACCGGGTGGTGGCCGTAATCGTCGATGATCGTGACCCCGTTCACCTCGCCGACGCGGGTGAAGCGGCGGTTGACCCCGCCGAAGTTCGCCAGCGCAGTGCGGATCTCGTCGCCGGTCATGCCGAGGTGCCGCGCCACGGCCACGGCCGACAGCGCGTTCGAGACGTTGTGGTCCCCCGGCATCGGCAGGGTGCAGCCCTCGATCTTGCCGCCCTCGGCCTGCAGCAGCACGTCGAAATGGGCGATGCCCTTCTCGTAGCGCAGGTTCACCGCGCGCACGTCGGCCTGGGCGTTGAAGCCGTAGGTGGTGACGCGGCGGTCGGTCACCCGGCCCACAGGCGCCTGCACCTCGGGGTGGTCGGTGCAGCAGACGGCGAGGCCGTAGAAGGGGATGTTCGACACGAACTGGTAGAAGCCGTCCCGCAGCCGCTCGATCGAGCCCCAGTGCTCCATGTGCTCGGGGTCGATGTTGGTGACGATGGCGATGGTCGCCGGCAGGCGGTTGAAGGTGCCGTCGCTCTCGTCGGCCTCGACCACCATCCACTCGCCGAGACCCACGCGCGCGTTCGAGCCATAGGCGTGGATGATGCCGCCGTTGACCACGGTGGGGTCGATCCCGCCCGCGTCGAGCAGCGTTGCGACCATCGTGGTCGTCGTCGTCTTGCCATGGGTGCCGGCGATGGCGACGTTGGACTTGAGGCGCATCAGCTCGGCCAGCATCTCGGCCCGGCGTACCACCGGCAGGCCACGCCGCCGCGCCTCGTCGAGCTCGGGGTTGCCCGGCTTGATCGCAGAGGAGATCACCACCACCTGCGCGTTCTCGAGGTTCTCGGCGCGCTGGCCCTCGAAGACATGCGCGCCCAGCGAGACCAGCCGCTCGGTGATCTTCGAGCACTTGAGATCCGAGCCCTGCACGGCGTAGCCGTGGTTCAGCAGCACCTCGGCGATGCCGGACATGCCGATGCCGCCGATGCCGACGAAATGGATCGGGCCGACATCGCCCGGAAGCTTGGTCGCCGGGCTCATGCGCGCGGTATCCTGCGTGAACTTCTCATCTTTCATCTCTGCCCCGTCTCCTGCTCATACGCCTGTTCTTCTTCGCCCGGGTAATAGTCCACCGGGTCTTCTTCGTATGTATCCTCGGATGCGAACCCTGCCAGTTCCTCGACCATCTGCGCCAGCCCGAGCGCTGCGTCAGGATGCGAGACCGACAGCGCCGCGCGCGACATCTGCAGCGCGCCCTGTGGGTTGCAGAGCACCGCGAGGATCGCCTCGGTCATCGCCTCGACCGAAAGCTTGCTTTCCGGGATGCGGATCGCGGCGCCGGCGTCGACCAGCCCCTGCGCGTTGACCGTCTGGTGATCGCCCGCCGCCACGGCGTAGGGGATCAGGATCGAGGGCCGCCCGATCACCGAGATGTCGGCCACCGAAGAGGCGCCGGAGCGCGAGATCACCAGCTGCGCCTCGGACATGCGCGCGGGCACGTCGTTGAAGAAGGGCTGCACCTCGGCGTCGATGCCGTGCTCGTAGTAGAACTTGGCCACCCGCTCGCCGTCCTCGTCGCGGGCCTGGTGGCTGATGCGCAGGTTGCGCAGGATTTCCATCGGCAGACGCTCGATCGCGGGCGGCACCACGTCCGACAGGATGCGCGCGCCCTGCGAGCCGCCGATGACCAGCAGCGACATCGGGTAGTCGCCCGGCGGGATGTAGCCCGCCCCTGCCCGCTCGCGCACGGCGTTGCGCACCGGGTTGCCGACGGGGATGCCCTCGACCCCCTCGGGCAGGCGCGTCGGCCAGGTGCCGCAGGCAACGGCGTTCACCTTGCGGGCGAACTTCTCGTTCACCTTGCCCAGCACGCCGTTCTGCTCGTGGATCATCGAGGGCAGCTTCAGCAGCCGCGCCGCGCCGAGCGCCGGGATCGACGGGTAGCCGCCGAAGCCCACGACGACGTTCGGCCGGTCGCGGCGGAAGCGACGCGCCATCGACAGGATGCCCTTCACCACCCGCAGCGGCACCAGCGCCTTGGAGAAGACGCCGCCGCGCGCGAAGGTCGCCGAGGAGACCTCCTCGATCTCGACCGTGTGGGGGAAGCCGCCGGTGTAGCGCGCGCCGCGCGCATCGGTGGAGAGTTTCACCCGCCAGCCGCGCCGCAGCATGATCTCGGCCAGTGCCTGGGCCGGGAACATGTGCCCGCCCGTGCCGCCGGCCGCGATGACCAGGAGGGGGCGTCCGTCCTGTTCCGCCCTGCCTTGTACCGCCATGTGCTCGACCTCGTTCCTGCGCGGGGTCTGACGCCCCGCTGCCTCAAATCACCACCGCGCATGACTCGCAACCGGACTCGGGCGCGGCGGCTTGCCTTCGCGCCCGTCTATCGCAGCGGGACGGGGCGCGAAAGCGCCGCGTCCCGGACCCTGCATCAGCGCATGCGGGCGCGCAGGATCTCGCCGATCTCGCCCTGTGGCCGGCTGCGGGTGAAGGCGAGGAGCATGCCCACGGCCACGCCGCCCGCGATCAGCGACGAGCCGCCGTAGCTGACGAAGGGCAGCGTCATGCCCTTGGCCGGCAGCAGGCGCACGGCGACGCCCATGTTGATCATCGCCTGCACGCCGAACATGGCGGCAAGCCCGGTGCCAGCAAGCCGGATGAAGGGATCGCGCTCGCGCATCAGCCGCAGCATCGAGCGCACCACGACCGTGGCGTAGAGCGCGAGGATGACCAGCACCAGCACCAGCCCGTATTCCTCGGCCGCGACGGCGATGATGAAGTCGGTATGCGCGTCGGGGAGCGACCACTTCACCTGCCCCTCGCCCACGCCGACGCCGAAGAACCCGCCCTCGCGGATGGCGTTGGTGGCATAGCCGAGCTGGGTGGTGGGATCGACGTCCGGCGTCAGGAAGCCGTCGATGCGGCGGGCGAAGTGCTCGGAGTTGTTATAGGCGAAGGTCCCGCCCAGAACCACGAGCCCGGCGAGGCCCAGCAGCAGGAACATCGGCGCGCCGCCGACGAACCACATCACGCCCCAGCCGAAGAGCACGAGGCAGGCCTGGCCGAAATCCGGCTGCAATGCCAGGGTGATGACGATCGCGCAGGTCAGCCCGAAGGACCAGGTCTTGCCCGGCGGGCCGCCGATCTCCTGGCTTGCGGCCATCAGCCAGGCGGCGACCACGGCGAAGACCGGCTTGAGGAATTCCGAGGGCTGGAACGAGGCGAAGCCGAGCGAGTACCAGCGCACCGCGCCCTTGCCGAAATCCGTGCCGAGGAAGGGCAGCGCCAGCAGCGAGGCGAAGGCGAAGGCAAAGCCGATCACCGAGGCGCGGCGGACCATCACCGGGGTCATCATCGAGGTGAGGAACATCGCCGTCAGCGCCAGCCCGCCGAAGAAGGCCTGCCGCTGCACGTAGTGGAACGGCGCGAAGCCGTTGCGCTCGGCCAGCGGCGGCGAGGCCGCGAGGCCGAGCAGGATGCCGACCCCGAAGAGCATGAGGATGCAGGACAGCGACCATCTGTCCACCGTCCGCCACCACTTGGGCAGGACTGGTTCGCCATCGCGCACGGAGACCGCGCCGTAGACCATTTCCGTCATGGGAATACCGCTCAATTTGCCTGATCGCCCGGGTTTTCCCGGATCTTGTGGCGAAGGCTAGCACCTGCGGTTCCCTTTGGGAAGAGCGCCGGTCCCGCGCCGGGAGCCGCCGTCGCCTTACGCCCGCTCTTGCGGCGCGGCGCGATCCGGTGTTTCAGGGCCGGATGCAGATCAAGACGCTCATCCTCGGCGCCGGCGCGGCCGGCCTCATGTGCGCCGCCCACGCGGGCGCGGGCACGCTGGTCATCGACCATGCCCGCGCGCCGGGCGAGAAGATCCGCATCTCGGGCGGCGGGCGCTGCAACTTCACCAACCTCGGCACCGAGCCCGCGCGCTTCCTGTCGCAGAACCCGCATTTCTGCAAATCCGCGCTGGCGCGCTACAGCCAGTGGGATTTCATCGAGCTGGTCTCGCGCCATAACATCGCCTGGCACGAAAAGACCCTCGGCCAGCTCTTCTGCGACGGCAAGGCGACGCAGATCGTCGCCATGCTGCTGCGCGAGATCGAGGCGGCGGGGGCCGAGCTGTGGCTGAGCACCTCGCTGCGCGAGGTGACCCACGCGGACGGCCTCTACACCGCGCGGGTCGAGCGCGAGGGGCGCGAGTCGGTGATCCGCGCGCAGAACCTCGTCGTCGCCACCGGCGGCCGCTCGATCCCCAAGATGGGTGCGACCGGCCTCGCCTACGACATCGCCAAGCAGTTCGGCCACGCGGTCATCGCACCGCGCCCCGGCCTCGTGCCGCTGACCTTCCCCGAGGGGCGGTTCGCCGATCTCGCCGGGGTCTCGCTGCCGGCGCGGGTGACGGCGAATGGCACCGGCTTCGACGAGGCGCTGCTCTTCACCCACCGCGGCCTCTCGGGCCCGTCGATCCTGCAGGCCTCGAGCTACTGGCACGAGGGCGAGGAGATCTGCGTCAACCTCTCGCCCGCCCTCGACCCCGCCGCGCACCTGCGCGCCGCGCGCAAGGGCGCGGGCAAGCGCGCCCTCACCACCGAGATGGCGCAGATCCTGCCCGCCCGGCTGGTGGCGCATCTGGCAAAGCAGCTCGACCTCTCGGGCAACCTTGCCGATCTTTCGGACAAGCGCGCCGAGGCGATCTCGGAGGCGCTGCGGAACTGGGTGCTGCGCCCCTCGGGCTCCGAGGGCTGGCGCACCGCCGAGGTCACGCTGGGAGGCATCGACACCGACGGGCTCGACAGCCGCACCATGGCGTCGAAGACCGTGCCCGGGCTGCATGTCATCGGCGAGGCGGTGGACGTGACCGGCTGGCTCGGCGGCTACAACTTCCAATGGGCCTGGGCCTCGGGCGCGGCGGCGGGGCGGAGCCTTGCCGCGGGCTGATCCCGCCCCTTGAAATTGTCACCCTTCCGTTACATTTTGTCATGCGATTGTCACATCAGGCAGCCTCATGGCCTTTACGGATCACCCGACTCTCCATCCCAGCAACTGGCTCCGGGACCTGCATGCGCAGGTGCCGCGCAAGGCCGTGCGCGACCTCTGGAACCGCCTGCGCTACGGCCCGGGCGCGCCGCTCTCGGACGAGTTGATCCGGGTCGACGCGGGCGAGGTGAACCACACCTATGTCGGCAAGCTGCCGCTGCGCCGGCAACAGAGCGGCATGGTGCTCGGCGGCGACTGGGACCTGGAATGCCGTCCGGTCGAGGAAACCCGCAAGCTGCTGAGCTGCCGCATGCATTTCGAGGGCGGCACGCCCTGGCGCGACACGCCGCTGTTCCAGAAACTGCTCGGCGAGATCGCCGAGGGCAAGATCCCCGACGAGTGCGCCACCGAGGAGGATCTCGTCGCGCGCTACCAGCGGCTCGACGCGGTGTTCGAGGAAACCCGGCGGCGCGGCCGACTGCTGACCCGCGCCGAGCTGCCCGAGTATTTCCGCCGCGAGCATGGCGGCATCCTGCTGCATGTCGGGCGGGACGGGGCGCTGATGCGTGCCGGCGGCGGCGCGCACCGCTTCGCCATCGCCCGCATCCTCAACCTGCCGAAGATCCCCGCCCAGCTGGGCGTGGTGCACCCCGAGGCGCTCTACCGCGGCCTGCTGGGCAGTCTGCGCGGCTGAGCCCCGGCGCGCGGGACGCGGGGCGCTCAGAGCCCCGCGCGCACCTTCTCGGCGAAGTCCTCGCCGCGCTTCTCGAAGCTGTTGTACTGGTCGAAGCTGGCCGCCGCCGGGGCCAGCAGCACCACGTCACCCGGCTGCGCCTCGGCCCGGGCCCGGGCCACGGCGGTCGCCATGTCGGTGCAGATCTCGGCATCGACCCCCGGCAGACCCAGCGCGAAGGTCGCGGCCTCGCGGCCGATCACGTAGGCCTTGGTGACGTTGGGCAGACCCGGCGCGAGCCCGGCAAGCCCGCCCTCCTTCATCAGCCCGCCGCAGATCCAGCGGATGTTCCTGAACGCCAGCAGCGCCTTGACCGCGGCGTCGACGTTGGTCGCCTTGCTGTCGTTGACGTAGGTCACGCCCCCCGCCTCGGCGACGATCTGGCTGCGGTGCGGCAGCCCCTCGAAGCTGTGGAAGGCCGCCTCGATCTGCCGCGGCGCGACACCGAGCGAGCGGCAGGCGGCATAGGCGGCGCAGGCGTTCTGGTGGTTGTGCGCCCCCGGCAGGCCGCGCACGGTGCGCAGGTCGATCGAGGCGACCTGCCGCCCCTTGCGCCACTCGGTCAGGAACCCCTTGCGGGCGTAGACCAGCCAGCCCGGCCCGCCGAGCTTCGTGCCCGAGGAGATGCGGATCACCCGGTCGTCGGCCGCGCCCTCGGAGAGCTGGTTGGCAAGGTAGAGCCCCTCCTTCTCGTCGACGCCGATGACGCAGCGGTCCGGCCCGCCCTCGGCGAAGAGCCGGCGCTTGGCGGCGAAATAGCCGCCCATGCCGCCGTGCCGGTCGAGGTGGTCGGGCGAAAGGTTGGTGAACACCGCGACATCCGGCGTCAGCGCGCGGGCAAGGTCGGTCTGGTAGCTCGAGAGTTCCAGCACCACCACGCCGCCATCGCCCGGAGGGTCGATGTCGAGCACGCCGCGACCGATATTGCCGGCCAGCTGGCTCTCGCGCCCCGAGGATTTCAGGATGTGGTGGATCAGCGCCGAGGTGGTGGACTTGCCGTTCGAGCCGGTCACCGCGACCACCCGCGGCGGCACGTCGAACATGTCCCAGCCCGAGCCCGCCCCGGCGAGCGAGCGGAAGAACAGCCCGATGTCGTTGTCGACCGGCACGCCCGCGATCCAGGCCGCGGCGATCACCGGGTTGGGCTCGGGGTAGAGATGCGGGATGCCGGGCGAGACGACCAGCCAGTCGACCCCGTCGAAACCGCCCGGCTTCGCGAGCTCGCGGCTCTCGAAACCCTCGGCCTCGGCCGCCTCGCGCGCCGCCGCGTTGTCGTCCCAGACCAGCACCGAGGCGCCGCCCTCGCGCAGCGCCCGCGCCGCCGAAAGGCCCGAACGGCCAAGTCCCAGCACCGCGACGGTGCGCTCCTCAAAGCCCGAAACCGGAATCATGGCAAAGCCCCCATGCCTGCAAATCGCCTCGCCCCACGGCTAGCGCATCGGCGGTGCCTGCACCAGTGCGGGCGCCCCGCCTCTTCCATATGTCACAAATATCCCGGGGGTGCGGGGGCAGCGCCCCCGCGTCCGTCGCCGCGGCATCAGGGCCGCGGGAACTCTCTTCGAAGAGAGTTGCAACGTCCTTCGAAGGACGCTGCCCCTGCCCCAGCGCCTCAGCGCAGCTTCAGCGTGGCAAGCCCGATCAGCGCGAGGATCAGCGAGATGATCCAGAAGCGGATGACGATCTGCGGCTCGGCCCAGCCCTTCTTCTCGTAGTGGTGGTGGATCGGCGCCATCAGGAACACCCGCTTGCCGGTGCGCTTGAAGTAGAGCACCTGGATGATCACCGAGAGCGCCTCGACCACGAAAAGACCGCCGACGATGGCCAGCACGATCTCGTGCTTGGTGGCGACCGCGATCGCCCCGAGCGCGCCGCCGAGCGCCAGCGAGCCGGTGTCGCCCATGAACACCGCCGCGGGCGGCGCGTTGTACCACAGGAAGCCGAGCCCGCCGCCGATCAGCGCGGCGGTGAAGATCAGGATCTCGCCGGTGCCGGGCACGTAGTGGACGTCGAGATACTCGGTGAAGTCGGTGCGGCCCACGGCATAGGCGATGATCCCGAGCGTACCGCCGGCGATCATCACCGGCATGATGGCAAGCCCGTCGAGCCCGTCGGTCAGGTTGACCGCGTTCGCCGCGCCGACGATGACGATCATCGCGAAGGGCACGAAGAACCAGCCGAGGTCGAGCAGCAGGTTCTTGAACACCGGGAAGGCCAGCTGCCCGGTCAGGTCGGCGGGGTGCAGCCAGGCCGCCCAGCCGGCGGCAAGCCCGGCGATGGCGAAGCCGATCAGCAGCCGCACCTTGCCCGAGACGCCGTCGGTGTTCTGCTTCTTCACCTTGGCGTAGTCGTCGGCAAAGCCGATCGCCGCGTAGCCCATGGTCACGAAGAGCACCATCCAGACGAAGCCGTTGTCGAGCCGCGCCCAGAGCAGGGTCGAGGTCAGCAGCGCGCCGACGATCAGCAGCCCGCCCATGGTCGGCGTGCCGGCCTTGACGAAATGCCCCTCGGGCCCGTCCGCGCGGATCGGCTGGCCCTTGCCCTGCCGCTTGCGCAGCACGTCGATCAGCGGGCGCCCGAAGAGGAAGCCGAAGATCAGCGCCGTCAGGAACGCGCCCCCCGCCCGGAAAGTGATGTAGCGGAAGAGGTTGAAGACATCGCCGCCGTCACTCAGTCCAGTCAGCCAGTAGAGCATGAGCCCCGGTCCTTCTCGTCAGATTGTCGCGGGCGCATGACCCATTTTCCGGATCGCGTCAACCACGCGCGCCAGCGCCATCGAGAGCGATCCCTTGACCAGCACCACGTCGCCGGCGTCGAGGTCGTGGCGCACCCGCTCGGCCATGGCCGCGCTGGTCTCGGCCCAGTGCCCGCGCTTGTGCTCGGGCAGCGCCTCCCAGAGATCGCGCATGAGCGGGCCGACGCAGTGCACGAGGTCGATCTTGGCCATCGCCGGCAGGTCGGCCAGCGCCGCGTGCAGCGCGTGCTCCTGCGCGCCAAGCTCCTTCATGTCGCCGAGATAGGCGATGCGGCGGCCGTGGTCGACGCGGCCGATGCCGTCCTTGGGCCGCGCCCCGGCCAGCACCTCGAGCGAGGCGCCGAGCGAGGCGGGGTTGGCGTTGTAGGCGTCGTCGATGAGCTCGAGCGTCAGGTGCGTCTCGACCGGATCGAGGATGATGACCTCGCGCAGGCCCCTGCCCGCCCCGGCCTCCCACTGACCCAGCGCGGTGATCGCCATCGCCCGGTCGAGCCCCAGCGCGTGCACCACGGCCAGCACGCCCATGGCGTTGACCGCGAAATGCCGCCCCGGCACCGCCACCTTGTAGAGCACATGCGTGCGCCACGCCCGGCCCTGCGCCACGGTGGCCGCGTCGCAGACGGTGACCTGCTCGACGCGGTGGTGGTTTCCCGCCGCCTCGCCGAAGGTGACCACGTGCGCGGCCTTCGCCTCGGCCAGTTCGATGAGCAGCGGCGAGACCTCGAGATCGCCGTTCACCACGGCGGTGCCGCCGGGCTCGAGCCCCTCGAAGATCGCCGCCTTCTCGCGCGCGATGCCCTCGAGGCTCTCGAAGGCCGCAAGGTGCGCCGGCGCCACGATGGTGATCATCGCCACGTGCGGGCGCGCCATGCGCGACAGCGGCGCGATCTCGCCGGGGTGGTTCATGCCGATCTCGATGACGGCGAAATCCACGTCGGCGGGCATCCGGGCCAGCGTCAGCGGCACGCCCCAGTGGTTGTTGTAGCTCTTCTCGGCGGCGTGAACCGTGCCCTGCGCGCCGAGCACGGTGCGCAGCATCTCCTTGGTCGAGGTCTTGCCGACCGAGCCGGTCACCGCCACCACCTGCGCGCGGGTGCGGGCGCGGGCGGCGCGTCCCAGCGCCTCGAGCCCGGGCAGCACGTCGTCCACCAGCAGCAGCGGCGCGTCCTCGGGCAGCCCCTCGGGGATGCGGCTCACCAGCGCGGCGGCGGCGCCGTTCTTCAGCGCCTGCGCGACGAACTCGTGCCCGTCGCGCGCCGCGGTCAGCGCGACGAAGAGGTCGCCCTTCTCGATGGTGCGGGTGTCGATCGAAACGCCGGTGACGTTCCAGCTGCCGATGGCGCGCCCGCCGGTGGCGCGCGCCGCGTCTTCAGATGTCCAGAGCGTCACAGCCCTCTCCCGTCCAGTGCTGCCACGGCGACGCTCGCCTGTTCCACGTCGTCGAAGGGGTAGACCGTGTCGCCCACGATCTGCCCGGTCTCGTGCCCCTTGCCGAGGATCATCAGCGCGTCCCCCGGCTGCAGCATGTCGACGCCGCGCAGGATCGCCTCGGCGCGGTCGCCGACCTCCATCGCGCCGGGCGCGCCCTCGAGCACCTGCGCGCGGATCGACGCGGGGTCCTCCGAGCGCGGGTTGTCGTCCGACACGATGACCATGTCGGCATGTTCGATGGCGGCCGCCCCCATCAGCGGGCGCTTGCCCGGGTCGCGGTCGCCGCCGGCGCCGACGATGGCGATGAGCCGGCCCATGACGTGCGGGCGCAGCGCCTGCAGCGCGGTCGAGACGGCGTCGGGCGTATGGGCGAAATCGACGTAGACCGCCGCGCCGTTGTCGCGGGTCGCGGCCAGTTGCATGCGGCCGCGCACGGTTTCCAGCCGCTCCAGCGCCGGGAACACCTGGTCGGCCGTGCCGCCGCAGGCCAGCGCGAGGCCCGCGGCCAGCGCCGCGTTCTGCCCCTGGAAGCCGCCGATGAGGCCGAGCCGCAGCTGCTGCACCGCGCCGCGCCAGTCGAGCCGCAGGTCCTGCCCGGTGGCGTGGAAGCGCTGGCCGAGAATGCGCAGGTCGCAACCCGTCGCCTCGCCGACCGAGATCACCTCCTGGCCGCGGGCGCGGGCGATGGCCATCATGTCGATGCCGCGCGGGTCGTCGATGTTGATCACCGCGATGCCGTCATCGGGCAGCACGCGCGCGAAAAGACCGGCCTTTGCCGCGAAATACTCTTCGAAATCAGCGTGATAATCGAGGTGATCCTGGGTGAAGTTGGTGAAGCCCGCGGCCTTCAGCTGCACCCCGTCGAGGCGGCGCTGGTCGAGCCCGTGGCTCGAGGCCTCCATGGCGCAGTGATCGACCCCCGCCTCGGCGGCAGCAGCCAGCGCGCGGTGCAGGGTGATCGGCTCGGGCGTGGTGTGCTTGAGCGGCGCCTGCCAGTCGCCCTCGACCCCGGTGGTGCCGAGGTTGATGGCGCGGAAGCCCATGTCCTGCCAGATGTGGCGCAGGAAGGTCGCGACCGAGGTCTTGCCGTTGGTGCCGGTCACCGCCACGGTGACCTCGGGCTGCCCGCCGGACCAGAGCGCGGCGGCATAGGCCAGCGCCTGCCGCGGGTCGGCGGCGATCACCAGCGCGGCCTGGCTGCCCGCCAGCGCCTCGGCGGCGAGCTGCGCGCCCTCGGCGTCGGTCAGGATCGCCGCGGCGCCCTGCTTGAGCGCGGTGGGGATGAAGTTCGCGCCATGCACCTTGGTGCCCGGAAGCGCGGCGAAGAGATGTCCCGAGGTCACCTCGCGGCTGTCCACCGACAGCCCCGTCACCCGTGCCTCGCGGCCACCACGCGCGGTGAGTCCCAGCTCGCTGAGGCTCTTGCCCTCTCCAATGACGGCACCCATGACGGCCCTTTCAATCTTGTTCTTCGGATCTGCACGGCCCCGAAAAACGGGCCGGAGGTCACCGCCGGATCAGTTGCGAACCAGCGTGACCTCCTCCTCTTCTGGCACATCGTATTCCGGACGCAAGCCCAGAAGCGGCGCGATCCTGCCGATCATCTCGGCCCCCACCGGCACCGAGGTCCAGCCCGCCGTGCGACGCGGCCGGCTGCCCGAGGTTTCGACCGGCTCGTCGAGCGTCACGATCAGCACGTAGCGCGGCGCGTCGGCCGGGAACATGGTCGCGAAGGTGGTGATCGTCTTGTCCTTGTAGTAGCCGCCGCCGTTCTCCTTGGGCTTGTCGGCGGTGCCGGTCTTGCCGGCGACATGGTAGCCCGGCACGTCGCCGAAGCTGGCGGTGCCCTCGGTCACCACCGAGCGCAGCATCTTGCGGGCATTGGCGGCGTTCTGCTCGGAGAGCACCGTCGGGCCGTAATGCGGGCCGTCCTGCTTGATCAGCGTCGGGGTGATCTTGTGCCCGCCGTTGGCGATGGCGGCATAGCCCGCGGCAAGGTGCAGCGGCGAGGCCGAGAGGCCGTGACCGTAGGAGATGGTCACCGTGCTGAGCTCGGTCCAGCGCTTCGGCAGCAGCGGCTTGCCGGTCTGCGCCTCGGAGATCTCGATGCCCGTGGGATCGAAGAAGCCGAGCGATTTCAGGAACTCCTGCTGGCGCTCGGGGCCGATCGCCAGCGCGATCTTGCCGGTGCCGCGGTTGGAGCTGTTGGCGATGATCCCCTCGACGGTCTGCTTGCCGTAGTTGTGGCCCTCGAATTCGCCGATGCGGAAGCCCGCGACGGTGAAGGGCGGCGAGGTGTCGATCACCGTGTCGGGCTTCACCAGCCCAAGCTCCATCGCCTGCGCCGCGGCGAAAATCTTGAAGGTCGAGCCCAGCTCGTAGACGCCCTGCACGGCGTGGTTGAAGAGCGGGCTGTCCGAGGGGCGGCCCGAGACCGGCGGGTTCGGGCGGTCGTTGGGATCGAAATCGGGCAGCGAGACCATCGAGAGGATCTCGCCCGTGTGCACGTCGAGCAGCACCGAGGCCGCGCCCTTGGCGTTCATCAGCTTCATGCCCGAATAGAGCACGCGCTCGCTCGCGGCCTGCACCGACAGGTCGATCGACAGCTCGAGCGGCGCACCGCCGCGGGCCGGATCGCGCAGTTCCTCGTCGTAGTAGCGCTCGACCCCCGCGGTGCCGATCACCTCGGCCGAGGCCACGCCCTCGCGGCCGAAGCTCGCGCCGCCAAGGATGTGCGAGGCCAGCCGGCCATTGGGGTAGAGCCGCATCTCGCGCGGGCCGAAGAGCAGGCCGGGCTCGCCGATGTCATGCACCGCCTGCATCTGCTCGGGGCTGATCTTCTTCTTCACCCACATGAACTTGCGACCGGGGTTGGTGAAATCCTTCACCAGCCGCTCGTGGTCGAGATCGGGGAAGATCTTCACCAGCTCGTCCGCGGCGCGCCGCGGCTCGATCATCTGGTGCGGGTGGGCGTAGAGCGAGTGGGTCTCCATGTTGGTCGCGAGGATGCGACCCTGGCGGTCCACGATGTCGGCGCGCGAGGCGATGATCGACGCGCCCGAGGCCTGGGCCCGGGGTTCCTCGGCCTCGGATTGCGCCAGCATCCCCATGCGCAGGCCGATGACGATGAAGGCGCAGAAGAAGACGAGGCCTAGCACCAGCAGGCGGCCCTCGGCGCGGACGCGGGCCTTGTCGCGCATCTGCTCGTGGCGGATGCGCAGGTTCTCGCGTTCGATCGCATCGGGGTTTTCGCCGCGCTGGCGCGCCTCGAGCACCCGCGCCAGGGGACGAAGCGGGATACGGCCGTTCATCTCAGCGCCCCGGTCTGGGCGCCTGCGCTGGTCACGTCCACCACGTCGCTGAACACCAGCGCGCGGTTGTCGGGGTAGTTCACCTGGTCGATGCGGCCGAACTGCTCGGGGCGCATCGGCAGCAGGCCGAGCCGCTCGAAGTTCAGCTCGGCGAGGTCGCGCAGCCGGTCGGGGCGGTTGAGATAGGCCCATTCGGCGCGCAGGATCGACAGCCGTGCCCGCGCGTCGCCGATGTCGCGCTGCAGGGCGCGCACGTGGTCGAGCGAGGCCTGGGTCTTGTAGTTCTCGTGATAGGCCCAGAAGGCGAGCCCGATCACCGACATGAAGGTTGTCACATAGAGAAGCGTTCGCATCAGCTCTTTCCTCTCAGCTGCGGCATCGAAAGCACCCCGGCCTCGACATCACCCGCCTCGGCAGCGGTGCGCCGCCCGACACGCAACCGGGCCGAGCGCGACCGCGGGTTCTGCGCCAGTTCCTCGTCATCGGGGCCCACCGCCTTGCGGGTGACCAGCTCGAAGCGCGGCAGTTCGGTCTCGGCCTCCGGCTCGTAGCGGCTGACCGAGGAGAGCCGGCCCGAGCGCGCCTGCAGGAAGCGCTTGACCATGCGGTCCTCGACCGAATGGAAGGTCACGACCGCCAGCAGCCCGCCCGGCTTCAGCGCCCGCTCGGCCGCCATCAGACCGCGCCAGAGCGCGCCGTACTCGTCGTTGACCGCGATGCGCAGCGCCTGGAAGGAGCGGGTCGCGGGGTGCGACTGGCCCGGCTTCGGGCGCGGCAGGCAGGCCTCGACGATCGACGAGAGCCGCGCGGTGGTCTCGATCGGCTCCTGCGCGCGGGCCTTGACGATGGCCTTGGCGATCCGGCGCGAGGCGCGCTCCTCGCCGAAGGTGTAGAGCACGTCGGCCAGCGTCGTCTCGTCGAGCCGCTTCACGAGATCCGCGGCGGTCTCGCCCTGCTGCTCCATGCGCATGTCGAGCGGGCCGTCCTTCTGGAAGGAAAAGCCGCGCTCGGCACGGTCGAGCTGCATGGACGACACGCCAAGGTCGAGGACGACGCCGTCGACGTCCTGCGCATGGGCATCCATGTTGGCGAAATTGTCCTCGACCAGTTCGAGTCGTCCCGCGTAGTCGCCGATCCAGCCGGCGGCCATCTGGTGCGCCAGCGGGTCGCGGTCGATGCCGATGACCTTGTCCGCGCCGGCCTCGAGCAGGCCGCGCGAATAGCCCCCTGCCCCGAAGGTGCCGTCGATCCAGGTGCCGCAAACCGGGGCCACGGCCTCCAGCAGGGGCCGCAGCAGGACGGGAACGTGCGGTGCGGCGTTGGGGTCTTTTTGCGCCGCCATGGCTCAGGCCTCCTCGGTTTCGTCGTCCTCGTCGAGCAGCTGCAGAGGATCGAAGTCCTCCGGCATCTCGTCGAGGAATTCCTCGGTCCCGGCCAGTTCCACCTCTTCGAAGGTCTCGGGCTTCCAGATCTGGAAGGTGTCGACGTTGGAGGCGAAATAGGCCCAGTCCTCGAGGCCGATCTTATCACGCAGCTTGGCCGGAAGCACGATGCGCCCGGTTTCATCAACGCTGGTGGTGACGGATTGGGTCGAGAAGAGACGCTCCAGAAGGCGGCGCTTCTGCGAGCCGCGCTTCATCGCCGAGATGCGATCCTCGACGGCCTCCATCTCCTCGATCGTGTAGCATTCGAGATACTGGCGGCGGTGATCGCCGTAGACGATCACGAAGTTCGGGTTCAGCCCGTCGGTCCAGTCCGGGTCGCCGGCTTCGAGCACGCGGCGGAACGAGGCCGGGATCGAGACCCGTCCCTTGCCATCCACCTTGTTGCGGCTCTCGCCTCTGAACCTCAGCCTGCGGCCCACTGTCCCTACTCTCACCCCCGAAACGAAATACGGCGGGTTGATCTGCTGCCACCGATCAACCCGCCGCCTTGACCCGCTTTGCGGGCTGGTCCAGCTGCGCGTGCCACCTGGGGGGATGTCTGCTCGCCCACGCGCTGGATTCTTCATTTCAGACGAAGGGCGGGTGCCTGTATGAACCTGCTCGTTTTATTTTCTGGGATGTTCTGATGGGGTCGTTTGTTGCCCCGTATCCCGTCCCTTCGTCGTGATTAACGGTATGTCATGGGATTTCATGGGAAGCAATAGAAATTTGAGGGAGAATCCCCCTGCATGTTGCGCCCCAGACCCCTGTGGAACAACATCTTGAGGCTCATCACACGTGAAATCACGAAGATGTGGTAAGCGGGAACCCATCTGTCACAAGATGTGGTAACGCTGCCGTGACGGAAAAAATTCCACGAAATCCCAAAAAAATTTTCGACAAGGGGGCGGAATCGCGGGTTCGTGAGCATGTCTCACGCCCGGCGGGTCGCATCAAGCCTTGAATCCGCCCGGTTTCGCCAGCCCCGGCGCGCTGCGCCCAGGCGGCCACATCGCGGCGAGCCAAGCTCGTCCCATGGTTTCCCATGGCGCCCATGAAGTCCCATCCCATCCAGTCCCATGCCGGCCCCGGGCCTGCACTGCTGGAGAGGGACAGCCGAGTTTACAGGGGATTACGAGCGAACTGAGCGGAAGCATTTCGGGAAGGAGGCGGCGGGCGGCGCGCTTGAGGCCCGCTATTCCGTTCGGGCAGCTGGCGCGCGCGGCCGGCCCGGCGGGCGGGCGGGATCGAGCTCGGGCCGATCGATGGGGCTTTCGGATGACGTTACTTCCCCGATTGGCCTGGTGGAACCAGGCATCGCCGCGCCTCGGCAGGCCGTGCAGGAAAGAGGTTGCCCGCCGAGCCGGGCCCAGGGCGGATGTTTCGGAGGCGCTCGCAAAAAGATGGTGCCGCGACCTGCGCCGCGGCACCTCTCTTGCCCGGGATGACGCGCAATATCGCGTCAGCCCATGTGTGCTCTGAAAGCGAACTCACCCGACAGTGTCATCGGAGGATGGTGGAAAAGCCTGCCGGGTCAGCGTCCCGTCCGACTCTCCGCAAATTTGAGAACAAATTATCAAACAAATACAAAAACTCAGCCAGACTTCTGCGGAGACGTGGCAAAGACTGTGTAATCAGTGCTTGCGGAACGCCTTGTACTTGTGCCCGTGCTTCCTACCGCCCGAGCAGAAGATGCCGCCTGCATCAGCCTTCATGGAAGTCGACAGGAGGACCGTCACGGCGAGGGGGGTAACCGCTGCGTATTTTCCCGCCTTGCCAAGAAGTTCCCTCCGCCCCGGAGATTCAACCGAATCCTCGGGAAGTCCTTTGTCTGACATGATTGAAAACCTCCTTGTTTCAACAGGACCGATCATACCTCACGTAAGGTCAGCTGCCAATTCATATCACTGTTTCAGACCCAACCGCGCCGTTGCGCCGCAGCAACGTGCCCAGGACCGAGGCAGGGAGCTGCCCGACAAGCGCGCCGCGACCAGAAACTCGCTTTCGCGAGAGATCGAACCCACCCCGCGAGGTGGCGAAAAGAAGACTGGTCGACTGAAACGCAGTCGCTCACTTGCTGCCTTGCCGCGCCATTGCGGGCGCCCCTGATACGCAGAAACATGGCCGCGCACCGATGCAACCGCCTTGGCGTCCGTTTCCGCGACTGCCTGTCAGTTCTTGGCGCCGATCCCCGCTCACCCAAGTGATGCTTCCTGCAAATACGGAAAAACCCGAAGCGGTAGATTTTAGTCAACAAACAAGCCGACTTGTGAGAAGGGTTAATTCATGGTATTCACTCCTTGCAAGACATGCAGAAGTTATTTTTCCAAGTTCGGCGGATCGCTCCACAATCTGGACGCCACCATTTTTTGATTTTTGTTACGCCAAAATCTCCCAAATCGGCATTCTTGGGGATACCCATGTTTTACGATCAATCCCTCGCAGCACTGAAGCTGTGGCAGCGCTTTTACAGCTGCATTGCCCTAATCGGATTTTCACTCCCCGCAGTCTGCTTCTTCGCCGCGCTCGAAGCGAACAATGCCATTCTCGCAACCCTGGAAATACTGGCCGGTGTCAGCTCGGTCCCGGTCGCCCTCGCAGCCGGCGGGCGAATCGGCACGCTCGCCCGGCTCTGCCACTCGCAGGAGGCCGGCAGCCAGCGCCAGATGCGCTGGTCGCCGCCGAGGTCCTGGTCTTCGAGGTGACGCCCGAGCCGCGGGACTGCTTCCCGTCGGGCGGGACGAGCGAGACGGCGGAGGCGCAGCGAAGACAGGACGAACCGGCTCCGGAGGGCGGGTCAGCACGCGTGATCCGCTGACGGTCTGCTCGGGGTGGCTCCATGGCATCGTCACGGCGGCCCCTTCCCAACCGGGGAGCGGAACGAGGTGAGATTTGCGATGCCCCCGCCCCATAGGTTCCGGAGGCAACGGCGCGATATCGGGCACCCCGCGGGTTCAGTCGGATAATTGGAAGGGAATGCCTTACGCAAAAGACGACCTCGGGGAATATGTCGACACCTTCAAGCGCAAGAACCATTTCACGCTGGAAGGTCCACGCGCCGATATCCGGCCGGGGAGCGGGGCCGGGACTCACTCAACCCGGCCCCCTCTTGTGATTTTTCTCCCGCGCGGAATTGATCCGGAGCCCTAGAAGCCCTCCGGAATACGCTGTGCATTCAGGAGCAGCTACCGATTTCCAACTCGGGATCGCTATCCATTCCCTAATATCCCCGAAACGGGTAATATAAATCCGGCAGCGCGAATATATTTGGAACCGCCCGAGGAAATTCCAGTGTTCGGTGGGCCGTCCGGGTTCACGAGACTTCCACACAGCCATTCATTTGCCGGCCGGGCGGGCTCTATTGGATTGCGCAGGGTCATTCCCTGACCCGCTCTCCGAAACAACTTCAATGCCCCCCAGCCCTGCGCATATCCCGCCGCAGACACTCAGGGCTGGACAAGGCGGCAACAAGGGCTCTCACAACGCTCCACATCCGGATCGCCGCCGGGCACGCCCCCGCTCTCCGCACCGGCGGCAGAAATCGGCCAGCAACGCCGGGCGCGGCGCCCTGCAGCGAAAGCCCCCGGCGCCTTTCGGCAACTCCAGAAGAGGCGCAGCACAGCCGCCGGCCGGAACCGCGGCCATCCGCCGTACGCCCCGCCCCTGCCTCCCATCTGCCCATCCATCCGGCAACCGCGCCGATCGCGCCCGCCGCGCGCGGCCCCGCCTTGACCCTGCCCCGCGCATGTCTGATACCTGCGCGCAAAGGACTTACGCATGACCACGCCCCTGATCACCGACAGCCACTGCCACCTCGACTTCCCCGATTTCGACGACGAGCGCCCCGAGGTCATCGCCCGCGCGCTCGAGGCCGGGGTGCACCGCATGGTCACCATCTGCACGCGCATCGCCAACGAGCCCAAGGTCCGCGCCATCGCCGAGGCCAACGATCCGGTCTTCTACACCTTCGGCGTGCACCCGATGAGCGCCGCCGAGGAGCCCGCGACCTCGGTCGACCAGCTCGTCGCGCTGTCGCAGCACCCCAAGTTCGTCGGCATCGGCGAGACCGGGCTCGACTACCACTACACGGCGGAAAGCGCCGAAGTGCAGAAGGCCTCGCTCGGCATCCACATCGAGGCGGCGCAGGAGACCGGCCTGCCGCTGATCATCCATGCGCGCGCCGCCGACGAGGACATGGCCCGCATCCTGACCGAGGGCTACAGGCGCCGGCCCTACAATTGCGTCATGCATTGCTTCAGCTCCTCGGCCGAGCTGGCGCGCGCGGCGCTCGATTGCGGCTTCTACCTGTCGATGTCCGGCATCGCCGCCTTCCCCAAGTCGCAGGAGCTGCGCGACATCTTCGCCGCCACCCCGCTCGAGCGCATCCTGCTCGAGACCGACAGCCCCTACCTCGCGCCGCCGCCCTACCGCGGCAAGCGCAACGAGCCGGGCTACACGGTGCACACCGCCAAGGTCGGCGCCGAGACCTTCGGGCTGAGCCTCGAGGCGTTCGCCGCCGCGACGGAGGCCAACTTCGAGCGGCTCTTCGCCAAGGCCGCCGCATGGACCCCCTCCGCCGTCCGGAGCCCCGCCGAATGAGCGGCGAGCTGCGCTTCACCATCCTCGGCTGCGGCTCTTCCGGCGGCGTGCCGCGGCTCGGCGGGCACTGGGGAGACTGCGACCCGGCCAACCCGAAGAACACCCGCCGCCGCTGCTCGGTGCTGGTCGAGCGCGAGACCGGCGACGGGATCACCCGGGTGCTGATCGACACCTCGCCCGACATGCGCGCCCAGCTGCTGGACGCCGGCATCGGCACGCTCGACGCGGCGATCTGGACCCATTCCCACGCCGATCACACCAACGGGCTCGACGACCTGCGCCAGGTCGTCTTCAACCGCGGCTCGCGCCTGCCGGTCTGGGCCGATGGCGACACGCAGAACGACCTTATCTCGCGCTTCGGCTACGCCTTCGTGCAGCCCGAGGGCAGTCCCTACCCGCCGATCTTCGACCTGCACGGCATCGGCCGCGACCCCTTCACCATCGAGGGCGCGGGCGGGCCGATCGAGTTCACCCCGATCAAGGTGGATCACGGCAGCATCGACGCGCTCGGCTTCCGCGTCGCGGATCTGGTCTACATGCCCGACGTGGTGCGCATCCCCGAGGAGGCCTGGGCGCAGTTGCAGGGCCTCGACTGCTTCATCGTCGACGCGCTGCGCCGCACCCCGCACCCGACCCACGCGCATCTCGCGCTCGCGCTCGAATGGATCGGGCGGGCCGCGCCGCGCCACGCGGTGCTGACCAACATGCACATCGACCTCGACTACGAGACGCTGCGGGCCGAGACCGCGGATCACATCGAGCCGGCCTATGACGGGATGGTCCTGCGCTATGCGCTCTGAGGAGAGGCGCAGCACGGATCCACTCCCCGGGCACGTCCCGGCCTCCCTCCTCCCCCGACCTGCCCGCCAAAGGCGCCGCGCGCCCCGGCGCGCGCGCTGAAAGCTTCCCCATGCAGGCCCTCCTCGACGTCATCCTCCCCGTCTTCATCGTCATCGGCGCGGGCTATCTCGCGGGCTGGCGCAAGCTGCTCACCGACAACGCGATCGACGGGCTCATGGGCTTCACCCAGGCGGTGGCCGTGCCCTGCCTGCTGTTCCAGGCGATGTGGAAGCTCGACCTCGGCGAGTATTTCCGCTTCGACCTGCTCTTCTCCTTCTACGCCGGGGCGATCGCGGGCTTCGTCGTCGGCCTGCTCGGCGCGCGCTGGATCTTCGGTCGCGACTGGGAGGACAGCGTGGTCATCGGCTTCTGCGGCCTCTTCTCCAACTCGCTGCTGATCGGCCTGCCGATCACCGAGCAGGCCTATGGCGCCGACGCGCTGAACGGCAACTACGCGATCATCGCGATGCACTCGCCGCTCTGCTACGCCATCGGCATCACCGCGATGGAGATCGCCCGCGCCCGCGGCACCGAGCTGCGCCGCCTGCCGCTGACCATCCTGCGCTCGCTCTTCCGCACGCCGATGGTCATCGGCATCAGCATCGGCATCCTCTTCAACTTCCTCTCGGTGGAACTGCCGGGCCCGGTGACCGAGGCGCTGGGGCTGATCACCCGCACCGCGCTGCCGGCGGCGCTCTTCGCGCTCGGCGGCGTGCTCTTCCGCTACCGGCCCGAGGGCGACCTGCGCACCATCCTCTTCGTCTGCGCGCTCTCGCTGGGGCTGCACCCGCTGATCACCTACGGGCTCGCCAATGCCTTCGCCCTGCCCACCGACGCCTTCCGCTCGGCGGTGATCACCGCCTCGGTGGCGCCGGGGGTGAACGCCTATGTCTTCGCCAACCTCTACGGCCGCGCCAAGCGCGTCGCCGCCTCCTCGGTGCTGCTGGCCACGGGCATGTGCATCCTCACCACCTGGGCATGGCTGCACGTCCTGCCCTGAGCCGGAAGAAGCCGCTCCGCCGCCCCTTCTTCTCTTTCCAAATACGTCGGGGGTGAATTGGCCGCAGGCCAAGAGGGGGCAGCGCCCCCTCCTCCACCCCGGCCACGAGCGCCTTCCGCCCGGATTCTTGCCGCCTCCCGCCGCCCCGCGCGAATTTGATGGTTTCAACCGCGCGCGGGGGGATCTATACGGTGCCCGTTTGATCCGCCGGAAAAGGACAGGTGAGAAATGGCAAACGTGGTCGTCGTGGGCGCCCAGTGGGGCGACGAAGGCAAGGGCAAGATCGTGGACTGGCTCTCGGAGCGGGCTGACGTGGTCGCGCGCTTCCAAGGGGGCCACAATGCAGGCCATACGCTCGTCATCGACGGCAAGGTGTTCAAGCTGAACGCCCTGCCTTCCGGCGTCGTGCGTGGCGGCAAGCTGTCGGTGATCGGCAACGGCGTCGTGCTCGACCCGTGGCACCTGGTGAAGGAGATCGACGCGATCCGCTCGCAGGGTGTCGAGATTACCCCCGAGACGCTGATGATCGCCGAGAACACCCCGCTGATCCTGCCGATCCACGGCGAGCTCGACCGCGCCCGCGAGGAAGCGGCCAGCGCCGGCACCAAGATCGGCACCACCGGCCGCGGCATCGGCCCGGCCTACGAGGACAAGGTCGGCCGCCGCTCGGTGCGCGTCGCCGACCTCGCCGATCCGGCGACCCTCGCGACCCGCGTCGACCGCGCGCTGCTGCACCATGACGCGCTGCGCCGCGGCCTCGGCCTCGAGCCGGTCGACCGCGAGGCGCTGCTCGCCGCGCTGACCGAGATCGCGCCGAAGATCCTCGAATACGCCGGACCGGTCTGGAAGGTGCTGAACGAGAAGCGCCGCGCCGGCAAGCGCATCCTCTTCGAGGGTGCCCAGGGCGCGCTGCTCGACATCGACTTCGGCACCTATCCCTTCGTGACCTCGTCGAACGTGATCGCCGGCCAGGCGGCCACCGGCACCGGCATGGGCCCGGGCGCGATCGACTTCGTGCTCGGCATCGTCAAGGCCTACACCACCCGCGTCGGCGAAGGTCCCTTCCCGACCGAGCTGCTCGACGCGGACGGCCAGCGCCTCGGCGAGCGCGGCCGCGAGTTCGGCACCGTGACCGGGCGCAAGCGCCGCTGCGGCTGGTTCGACGCGGTGCTGGTGCGCCAGACCTGCGTGACCTCGGGCGTCAACGGCATCTCGCTGACCAAGCTCGACGTGCTGGACGGGTTCGAGACCATCAGGATCTGCACCGGCTACGAGCTCGACGGCCAGATGCTCGACCACCTGCCCATCGCGACCGAGGAGCAGCAGCGCTGCGTGCCGGTCTACGAGGAGATGGAAGGCTGGTCCGAGTCGACCGAGGGCGCGCGCAGCTGGAACGACCTGCCCGGCGCGGCGGTGAAATACGTGCGCCGCATCGAGGAACTGATCGGCTGCCCGGTGGCGCTGCTCTCGACCTCGCCCGAGCGCGACGACACCATCCTCGTCACCGACCCCTTCGCGGACTGATCCCGGCATGGCCCTCAGCTACAAGTCCCGACGCCGCTGGTCTCTGGTGATCCTGCTGGTGGGCCTGCCGCTCTACATCGTCGCGGCGGTGAGCGTGGTGAACGCGCTCAACCGCCCGCCGATCTGGGTGGAATTCGCGGTCTACGTGGTCCTCGGATTCCTCTGGATGCTGCCCTTCAAGTTCGTCTTCAAGGGCGTCGGCAAGGCTGATCCGGACGCGGAGGCGCCGCGCGAGGACTGAGCGCGGAATTGAGTATTTGAAGAAAGATGAAAGGGGCGCGGCCGGTCTGGCTGCGCCCCTTTCCTTTTGCCCGAACGCATGAAAAAGGGCGCCGGTTTCCCGGCGCCCTTCTGCTGTTGCGAAGGCCGGCTGGCCTCAGACCTTGCCCTTGCCGCTGGCGAAGATGCAGAGCAGCGTGATCGCCGCCGCCGCCAGCACGTAGTAGCCCACGTAGGCGAGGCCGTAGTTGCCCTGCAGCCAGGTCGCGATGTAGGGCGCGAGCGAGGCGCCGAAGATGCCGGCAAAATTGAAGGTGATCGACGAGCCGGTGTAGCGCACCCGGGTCGGGAAGGGTGCCGCCAGCGCGGTGCCGATGAGGCCGTAGGTCAGGCCCATCAGCGCCATGCCCAGCGTCACGAAGCCGAGGATGCGCGCCTCGTTCTCGACCATCAGCACCGGCACGAGGAAGCTGAACGCGCCGATCAGCACGGTTGTCGCGACGAGGATCTGGCGGCGGCCGAAGCGCTCGGCCAGCAGGCCCGCGATCGGGATGAACAGGCCGAAGACGACCGAGCCCCAGATCTGGATCGCCAGCGCGTCGGTGAAGGGAATCTTCACGACCTTGACGTTGTAGCTGAGCAGGTAGGCGGTGCAGATGTAGAAGAGCACGAAGGTCGCCAGCGCCACGAAGGTGCCGAGTACGATCGAGACCTTGTGGTTCCGGAAGAGCTCGAGCGCGGGAACGGCGACGCGTTCCTCGTTGTCGATCGCCTTCTGGAAGTCCGGCGTCTCGGTGATCGACAGGCGCACCCAGAGGCCGACCGCGATCAGCAGCAGCGACGAGACGAACGGAATCCGCCAGCCCCAGCTCAGCAGCGCTTCCTGCGGCATGAACTGCAGGAGGATCCAGAAGAGGCCCGACGACAGGAACAGGCCGACCGGCGCGCCGAGCTGCGGGAACATGCCGTACCAGTTCTTCTTGCCCTCGGGCGCGTTCTCGGTCGCCATCAGCACCGCGCCGCCCCATTCACCGCCAAGCCCGAAGCCCTGGCCGAAGCGGCAGAGCGCCAGCAGCAGCGGCGCCATCACGCCAATGCTTTCGTAGCTCGGCAGGAAGCCGATCACCACGGTCGAGACGCCCATGGTCAGCAGCGCCGCGACCAGCGTCGCCTTGCGGCCGATGCGGTCGCCGAAATGGCCGAAGACCAGCGCGCCGAAGGGGCGCGCGAAGAAGGCGATCGAGAAGGTGGCGAAGCTGGCCAGCAGCGCGGTCATCGGGTCGCTGCTCGGGAAGAACAGCGCCGGGAAGACCAGCACGGCGGCGGTGGCGTAGACGTAGAAGTCGAAGAATTCGATGGTGGTGCCGACGAGGCTCGCGGTCAGGACCTTGGCCGGTGAGTTGAGCGCCGGCGTGGCCCCGGCGCGCGGCGTCTCGTAGGCTGCGTCTGAGAGGGACATTTTATTTCGTCTTTCATTGCGTCTGGAACAGTTTTGTTCCGGGATGGGCCCGGTTAACGCAATCAGTCGTCGGACGTAACCCATATGCCCGACGGATTTCATCAGGTCCGCTATGCACTGGATGCATGGCTGCCGCTGGGGAATCCGCCGTCCCGCGGGGGCGAGGCGGAAAATCCGCGGACTGTCAGGGGCTTCCGCGGCGGGTGCGGCGGAGCCTTTGTGCCGGACGTGAAAAAGCCCGGGACCAGCGGTCCCGGGCCCTGCCCCGTCGCGGTGCGGAAAGGCGCGACTCAGTCCTTGTCGCTCTCCAGCGCGTAGCGCTTGAAGAGCCCGCCCTGCGTCATGAAGAAGACGAAGACCGCCGCGGTCAGGCCGAAGGTCTTGAAGTAGACCCAGCTCTCGGTGCTCATCGTGCGCCAGATGATCTCGTTGAGCAGTGCGAGGCCGAAGAAGAAGGCGCAGATGCGCTTGGTGAGGATCATCCAGCCCTCGTCCTGCAGCGGCATCAGCCCTTCCATCACCTTGCGCAGGTAGCTCTCGCCCCGCAGGATCCCGGCCAGCAGGGCAAAGCCGAAGAGCAGGTAGATCAGCGTCGGCTTCATCTTGAAGAAGCGCTCGTCGTTGAGCCAGACCGAGAGCCCGCCGAAGACCACGATCAGCACCGCGGTGACCACCTGCATGGCGGAAAGGTGCCCGGTCAGCTTCCACAGCAGCCCGGTGCAGAGCAGCATCAGCGGGATGAACCCGGCGGTGACCACGACGAAGCCCTGGTACTCGCGCCCGCCAATCAGGTAGGTGTGGTCCTTCAGCAGCAGGTAGGCCGCGAAGAAGGCCAGCACCGGCCCGAACTCGAGCGCCGACTTGAGGAAGGGGTTGATCTGTCTGGTGGCCATGCGGGTCTCCTTGTGCGGGATCAGAGATAGCCTCCGTCCCCGCCCTTCTCAATGCCGGAACTGCCGCGCGGCCCGAGGATCACGCGCGAAGGCCGCAAACGTGATGCCCGCGCGCCGCGGTCCGGCGCGGGATCAGCCCCGCTCGAGCCCTGTGAGCGCCGCGGCGAATTCCTCGGGGTCGAAGGGTTGCAGGTCGTCGATCTGCTCGCCCACGCCGATGGCATGGATCGGCAGGCCGAACCTGTCGGCCAGCGCCACCAGCACGCCGCCGCGCGCCGTGCCGTCGAGCTTGGTCATCACGAGGCCCGAGACATCCGCCACCTGCTGGAAGATCTCGACCTGCCGCAGCGCGTTCTGCCCGGTGGTGGCGTCGAGCACCAGGAGCGTGTTGTGCGGCGCGTCGGGGTCCTTCTTGCGGATCACGCGGACGATCTTCGCCAGCTCCTCCATGAGGTCCGAACGGTTCTGCAGCCGCCCGGCGGTGTCGATCATCAGCAGGTCCGCCCCCTCGGCCTGCGCCTTGGTCATGGCGTCGAAGGCAAGGCTGGCGGGATCCGAGCCCTCGGGCGCGGTCAGCACCGGCACGCCGGCACGGTCGCCCCAGATCTGCAGCTGCTCGACGGCGGCGGCGCGGAAGGTGTCGCCCGCGGCGATCACCACCTTCTTGCCCGCGGCGCGGAACTGGCTGGCGAGCTTGCCGATGGTCGTGGTCTTGCCCGAGCCGTTGACGCCCACCACAAGCACCACCTGCGGTTTCCTGGGATAGAGCGGCAGCGGCCGCGCCACCGGCTCCATGATCCGCGCCACCTCGGACGAGAGCAGTTCCTTGACCTCCTGCGTCGAGACACGCTTGCCATAGCGTCCCTCGGCGATGTTGGCGGTCACCCGCAGCGCCGTGTCGACGCCCATGTCCGAGGCGATGAGCAGCTCCTCGAGGCTTTCCAGCATCTCGTCGTCGAGCGCCCGGCGCACCACCGGCGCGGCGGGCTGGGTCTTGCCGAAGAGCCGGCCGATGAGCCCGCCGCCGCGCTGCTGCTGTTGCGGGATCTCGGGATCCTGCAGCGGCGCGGGGATCTCGAGCGGGGCCGGCGCGGGCATCGGGTCGAGCGGCGGCATCACCGGCGCCTCGAGCGGGGTCGGCTCGGGATCGGCGGGCGGCGGCGCCTGCGGCGTCTCGGGTTCGGGTTGCGGCGCGGGCTCGGGCAGCGGCGGCGCCTCGGGCTCGGGCGCGGGCGGCGTCTCGCCCGGCGGTGACGGCGGCACCTCCTCGGGGGCGGGCGGGGTTTCCGGCGCGGGAGCGGGCGGGGTCTCGGGGACCGGCGGCGGGACGTCCGGGCCGGGCACCGCGGGCGCGGGCGAAGGCGGCGCCGAAGGTTCGGGCACCGTTTCGGGCGCGTCTTCCGTGCCACCCTCCTGGACGATCGCGTCCAGCCCCTCCTCGAGCTTCGAGGAGGATTTGAAAAGCTTGTTCTTGAGCTTGCCGAAGAAGGACATGGCTGGACCTCTCGCTGCCTTTGCCTTCACCTAATACGCGCCGCGCCCCGTGAAAAGTGTGAGTTGACCTTTCGCTGCGCCACGGCCTTGATGGAGCCATGTTGCGGACTGTGTTTTACCCCGTCCTCCTGCTGCTTCTCTGCCTCGCCGCGGCGCCGCTGCGGGCCGGGGGCGATCAACCCGAACCCGCACTCACCGAACCCGGCCAGCCCGAGCCCGGCACGCTCTGCTCTCCCGGCACCTTCGGTCCGGTGCAATGCATCCGGCCCTCGCATTTCGTCCACGACACCTGCCAGGCGCTCGAGCATTTCGCGCGGCGCAACGCGCTCGACCCCGGCTTCTTCGCCCGGCTGATCTGGCAGGAGAGCCGCTTCAACCCCAACGCGCTCAGCCCGGCAAACGCCCAGGGCATCGCCCAGTTCATCCCCTCGACCGCGAAGCTGCGCGGGCTCGGCGATCCCTACAACCCCGCCGAGGCGCTGGAATACTCGGCGCAGTACCTTGGCGAGCTGACCCGGCGCTACGGCAACCAGGGGCTCGCGGCGGTGGCCTACAACGGCGGCGAGGCGCGGGCCGACGGGCTGATGGCGCACAGCGGCGGGCTCGCGCTCGAGACGATCAACTACGTCGCGATCATCACCGGCCTTGCCGCCGAAACCTGGCGCGACACCCCGCCCGAGACGCATGACTTCCGCCTGCAGGGCGACAAGCCCTTCCAGCAGGCCTGCCACGAGCTTGCGCGCAACCGCACGCTGACCGCCTACCCCGAGGCGCGGCCGCCGCTGCATCCCTGGGGCGTGCAGATGGCCTTCGGCACCACGCAGGACCGCGCGCTGGCGCAGTTCCGCCGCCGCGCCCAGGCCTGCAGCGGCACCGTCGGCGGCGAGGAGCCCGAGCTTGTCTGGCAGAAGAGCCGCGCCAGCCCGCGCGGCGGCTACTGGATGGCCCGGCTCGGGCGCGACGGACAGGGCGATGCCCGACAGCTCTGCTCGAAACTCAGGCAATCGGGCTGCATCTGCGCGGTCTACAGGAACTCCTGAGCGCCGACGCACTTGCACATAAGCGATCAACTCGGCTCGCCTGAGCCCTGATCCAGACAGGATGATTGCACGTTTCGAACATCTCGCCACGACGAGCCGCTTGGAGCCCCGCGCCGGCGCCTCTTCGCCCCGCGACGCCTTGCCCCTTCCCCAATGGTCGCGCCTCTGGCAGGCTGCGGCCATGACCCGACTGCTCATCCTGCTCTGCCTGCTTGCCAGCCCCCTCGCCGCCGCCCAGCCGATGAGCGCCGAGGAGTTCGAATCCTATGTCACCGGCAAGACGCTCTACTTCGGCAGCGGCGGTGCGGCCTACGGGGTCGAGGAATACCTGCCCGACCGCCGCGTGCGCTGGTCCTTCCTCGACGGCGAGTGCAAGGACGGGCGCTGGTACGCCGAGGCGCAGATGATCTGCTTCGTCTACGAGGACATGAACATCCCGCAGTGCTGGAGCTTCTTCGAGGAGGGCGGCGGGCTGCGCGCGGTGTTCCAGAACGATCCGGCGAACACCGTGCTCTACGAGGCCCGGCAGGAAGACAAGCCGATGCTCTGCTACGGCCCCGACACCGGGGTCTGAGCGCACGTCCCTTCTTGCAGGGTTTCTTTCAGGCAGACGGGGGCAGCGCCCCCGCCCCACGCTGGCTCAGAACAGGCTGCCCTGCTCCGGCGCCTTGCCCCCGACCTTTGCCTTGCCGGGCGCGGCGCTGCCGCCGATCCTGACCGCCCCATCGGCGAACTCGATCTCCAGCCCCGAGGCTTCCTTTGCAGCGGCGGCGGAGGTCAGCACCTGTCCGCCCTCGCCGCGCACCACCGCGTAGCCGCGCGCCAGCGTGCCCTTGTAGCTCAGTGTCTGCAGCAGCCGGTCGAGCCCGTCGAGCCGGTCGCGCGGCGCCTCGACCCGGCGCGCCCCCGCGTCCCCGAGCCGCTTGCCGAGCGCCTGCAGCCGGTCGCGCCCGAGCGCGATCTCGCGCTCGATGGGGCGGATCGAGAGCCGGTCGGCGCGGCGTCCCAGCGCCTCGGCGCGGGTGGCGAGCATCCGGGCCAGCAGCGCCGGGCGCAGCGCGCCGGCGGGCTGCGACAGCGCCAGACGCCGCCGGTCGACGCCGCGGATCAGCGCCTGCGGCAGCCGGTCCGACAGCAGGTCGAGCCTTTGCCGCGGCTGGTCGAGCAGTGTCTCGGCGCGCGGCAGGGCGCGGGCAAGGTCGCGCAGGCGCTGGCCGCGCACCTCGAGCCGGTGGGTCAGCGCGCGGGTGAGGCGCAGCTGCGCCTCGCCGGTCCGCGCCAGCAGCTCCATGCGCACCGGCACCGCCATCTCGGCGGCGGCGGTGGGCGTCGGCGCGCGGCGGTCCGAGACGAAATCGATCAGCGTCGTGTCGGTTTCGTGGCCGACTGCGGAGATGAGCGGGATGCGCGAGGCGGCGGCGGCGCGGGCCACGATCTCCTCGTTGAAGCCCCAGAGATCCTCGACCGAGCCGCCGCCGCGGGCAACGATCAGCAGGTCCGGCCGCGGCAGCGCGCCGCCCGGGGTGAACTTGTTGAAGCCTTCAATCGCCCGCGCCACCTCGGCGGCCGAGGTCTTGCCCTGCACCGCCACCGGCCAGATCAGCACCTTGCGCGGGAACCGCTCGCGCAGCCGGTGCAGGATGTCGCGGATCACCGCGCCCGAGGGCGAGGTCACCACGCCGATGATCTCGGGCAGGAAAGGCAGCGGCTTCTTGCGCGCGGGGTCAAAGAGCCCCTCGGCCTGCAGCATGGCCTTGCGCTTCTCGAGCATCGCCATGAGCGCACCGAGGCCCGCGGGCCGCATGTCCTCGATGATGATCTGGTAGCGCGACTGGCCGGGATAGGTGGTCAGCCGCCCGGTGCAGATCACCTCCATCCCCTCCTCGGGCTGCATCTCGAGCTTCGAGGCGACGCCGCGCCAGACGATGCCCGAGATCACCGAGCTGTCGTCCTTGAGATCGAGATAGAGATGCCCCGAGCGCGGCCGCGAGATGCGCCCGAGCTCGCCGCGCACCCGCACGAAGCCGAACTCGCCCTCGATCACCCGTTTCACCGCGCCCGAAAGCTCGGAGACGGTGAATTCCGGCATGTTGCCGTCGCCTGCGCCCTCTGGCGCGTCGTCTTCGAAGAGATCCATGGTGCCCGTCTTGCCGTGAGTGCCGTTCCGGGCTGCATCGCCCGCGTTGCCGCCAGACTAGCGGCAGGTGGCGGCGAGGGAAAGGTGGACGCGCCCTGCCTTCTTGCCAGATCCCCCCGCCCCGGCTAGGAAGCCCGCGATCCTTACCTTGAGAGAGCGGGCCCCATGAACATCCTCATCCTCGGCGGCGGCGGTCGCGAACATGCGCTCGCGTGGGCGGTCATGCAGAACCCCAAGTGCGACAAGCTGATCGTCGCGCCGGGCAACGCCGGCATCGCGCAGATCGCCGAATGCGCCGCGCTCGACGTCGAGGACGGCGGAGCGGTGGCCGAGTTCGCCGGGGAGAACGCCATCGACCTCGTCATCGTCGGCCCCGAGGCGCCGCTGGCCGCGGGCGTCGCCGACCGGCTGCGCGAGGCGGGCGTGCTGGTCTTCGGCCCGTCGCAGGCCGCCGCGCGGCTCGAAGCCTCGAAGAGCTTCACCAAGGAAATCTGCGACGCCGCCAAGGCGCCGACCGCGGGCTACGGCCACTTCACCGACGCCGAGGCCGCCAAGGCCTACGTGCGGGCGCAGGTCGCGCCGATCGTGGTCAAGGCCGACGGGCTCGCCGCCGGCAAGGGCGTGATCATCGCCGAGACCGTGGCCGAGGCCGAGGCGGCCATCGACGACATGTTCGGCGGCGCCTTCGGCGGTGCGGGCGCCGAGGTGGTGATCGAGGAGTTCATGACCGGCGAGGAAGCGTCGTATTTCGTGCTCGTGGACGGCACCGACGTGCTGCCGATCGGCACCGCGCAGGACCACAAGCGCGTCGGCGACGGCGACACCGGCCCCAACACCGGCGGCATGGGTGCCTATTCCCCCGCCCCGGTGCTCTCGGACGAGGTGGCGCAGAAGGCGCTCGACGAGATCGTCAAGCCCACCATGGCCGAGATGGCGCGCCGCGGCACCCCCTACCAGGGCGTGCTCTACGTCGGCCTGATGATCGAGAACGGTCAGCCGCGGCTGGTGGAATACAACGTCCGCTTCGGCGATCCCGAGTGCCAGGTGCTGATGATGCGCCTCGGCGGGCAGGCGCTCGACCTCATCCACGCCTGCGCCGAAGGGCGGCTGGCCGAGGCCAGGGTGACCTGGGCCGACGATCACGCGATGACCGTGGTGATGGCGGCCGAGGGCTACCCGGGGACCTACAGGAAGGGCACGGTGATCGGCGGGCTGGAGGCGCTGCCCGAGGACAGCTTCACCCAGATGTTCCACGCCGGCACCGCCGAGAAGGACGGCGCGATCGTCGCCACCGGCGGCCGCGTGCTCAGCGCCACCGCCCGCGGCGCGACGCTGGCCGAGGCGCAGGCCCGCGCCTACGCGCTGGTCGACGCGGTGGACTGGCCCGAGGGCTTCTGCCGCCGCGACATCGGCTGGCGGGCGCTCTGAACTCCTGAGGCCGGCGCGGGCGCGCAGGTCGGCAAGGGGGCGCTGCCCCATCTGCGGCTGCGCCGCATTCACCCCCGGCGTATTTGGAAAGAGAAGAAGGGGGCGGGCCGCGCGGGCGGGCCGCCCTTTTTCCTGCCCGGTGTCCTGCCCGGGCGCGGCGCGGGTCAGCGGCGGGCGGGGGTGATGATCTCGCGCTCGGTGACGATGAGGTCGAGCGGCGCGTCGGTCGGCTCGAGCGGGATGTCCTCCGCCTCCTGCCCGGCATAGGCAAAGCCGATGGCATAGGCCGGGCGCGCGGCGCGCAGCGCGGCGAGCGTGCGGTCGTAGAAGCCGCCGCCATAGCCCAGCCGGTGGCCGGCGCGGGTGAAGGCGAGCAGCGGCACGATGAGGATCTCGGGGGTGAGGTACTCGGGCGCCTCGGGCACCATCGCACCGTAGGGCCCCGGCACCAGCGCCATGTCCGGCTCCCAGCGGGCGAAGCGCAGCGGCGTGCCCATGGCGCCGATTACCGGGATCGCCACCGGGCCATGCGCCGCCGCCTCGGCCATGGCGGGCAGCGGATCGATCTCGGAGCGGATCGGCATGTAGCCCGAGAGCGGCACGCCGCGGAAGCCCGCGAGCACCGAGCTCAGCATCCCCGCCCCGGCGCCGATGTCGGCGGCATGGGCCTCGGCGCGGCGCAGCCCCGCCTCGGCGCGGGCGGCGCGCTTGAGCTCGGCAAGGTCGATGGCCCCGGTCATCGCCGCCTCACAAGAGGAAGAGGGCCGCGAGGCCGAGGAAGGACAGGAAGCCCACCACGTCGGTCGTGGTGGTCACGAATGTGCCCGAGGCCAGCGCCGGGTCGATCTTCATCCGGTCGAGCGTCACCGGCACCATGATCCCGGCGAAGGCGGCGGTCAGCAGGGTGATCACCATGGCCGAGGCAATGACCGCGCCCAGCATCGGCGAGCCGAACCAGAGGTATTCGAGCACGGCGATGGCCAGCGCGAAGACCCCGCCGTTGACGAAGCCCACGCCGATCTCGCGCCCGACCACGCGCCAGAAGTTCGAGCCGGTGAGGTCCTTGGTGGCCAGCGCCCGCACCGTCACCGTCAGCACCTGCGTGCCGGCATTGCCGCCCATCGAGGCGACGATGGGCATCAGCACCGCCAGCGCGACGATCTCGGCGATCACGTCCTCGAACTGCGCGATGACGAAGCTCGAGAGCAGCGCGGTGCAGAGGTTGACCGCCAGCCAGGGCGTGCGCTGGCGCACCGTGGCGAAGAGGCTGTCCGAGATGTGGCTCTCCTCGCCGACGCCGGCGAGGCGCAGGATGTCCTCCTCGTGCTCCTCGTCGAGCACGGCCATGGCGTCGTCGATGGTGATCACGCCGACCAGCCGGTCGTTCTCGTCCACCACCGGGGCAGAGATCAGGTGGTACTGGTTGAAGGCATAGGCGACGTCGGATTCCGGCCGGGTGACCGGGATCACGTGGAAGGTCTCCTCGACCAGCGACTTCAGCAGCACCTCGCGGCGCGAGGCCATCAGCTTGCCGAGCGTCACGTTGCCCACCGGGCGCAGCTTCGGATCGACGAGGATGATGTGGTAGAACTGCTCGGGCAAATCGTCCGAGCTGCGCAGGAAGTCGATCGCCTCGCCGACGTTCCAGTGCTCGGGGGCCATCACCACCTCGCGCTGCATCAGGCGGCCGGCGGAATATTCCGGG
Source organism: Salipiger sp. H15 (assembly GCF_040409955.1). Lineage (NCBI taxonomy): Bacteria > Pseudomonadati > Pseudomonadota > Alphaproteobacteria > Rhodobacterales > Roseobacteraceae > Salipiger > Salipiger bruguierae. The sequence continues at coordinate 2,008,156 of NZ_CP123384.1, read as the reverse complement.
TAGGTCAGCGATTTCTCGACCGCGACCCGGTCGCTGTCCTCGAGCACCTCGAGGATCGCGTCCTGCTGTTCCTGATCGAGGTCTTCCAGCAGGTCGACCACGTCGTCGGAATCGAGCTCGCGCACGGCCTCGGCGAGGACCTCGGGGGTCAGCGCGCGGATCACCTCCTCGCGGATCGACTCGTCGAGTTCGGAAAGGATCTCGCCGTCGAACTCCTTGTCGTAGAGCTTGATCAGCCGCATCCGGTCGAAGGCGTTGATCTGCTCGAGAAGGTCGGCGATGTCGGCGGCGTGCAGCGGCTCCATGAGCGCGACGAGCTGCTCGCGGTCGCCCACGTCGACCGCGTAGAGGATCGCGCTGACCACCTTGCGTTCAAGCGGGTTGGTCTCGTCCTCGTGAGTCTCTTCCGCCGCCGGGTTTCCGGTCTCTTCGGTCATGCCTGCCCCGTTGAATGCCGTTCGCCGAGACCTTAGGGGATTGCGGGAACAAGCAACAGAGGCGCATTGCGCTTGACCCGCGCCGACCGCATCCTAGGCCGGCCGCCGACACGAGGACCGACATGGCCCAGACCCTTCCGCAGACCCTTCACCTCGGCCAGACGCTGAGCTTCGCCGCCTCGCCCTTCGCCGAGGGGCCGGGCGCGGCGCGACACGAGAGCGCCGGGGCGCTGCTGGTCGAGGGCGGCGTGATTCGCGATCTCGGCTCCGCCGAGGCGCTGCGCGCGGCGCATCCGCAGGCCGAGGTGGTGGACCATGGCGATGCGCTGATCGTGCCGGGCTTCGTCGATGCGCACGCGCATTACCCGCAGACCGGGATGATCGCGAGCTGGGGCAAGCGGCTGATCGACTGGCTCAATCACTACACCTTCCCCACCGAGGCGCGCTTTGCCGACCGCGCCTTCGCGGACGAGATCGCCGGGCGCTACCTCGACCTGCTGCTCGCGCATGGCACCACCTCGGTCTGCTCCTACTGCACGATCCACCCCGCATCCGTCGAGGCGCTGTTCGCCGCCGCCGAGGCGCGGGGGATGCGGGTCTTTGCCGGAAAGACCTGCATGGACCGCGACACCGCCCCCGACTTCCTGCGCGACAGCGCGCAGTCGGCCTACGACGACAGCAAGGCGCTGCTCGAGCGCTGGCATGGGCGCGGACGGGCGGAATACGTGATCACGCCGCGCTTCTCGCCGACCTCGACGCCCGAGCAGCTGAGCGCGCTCGGCGCGCTCTGGGCCGAGCATCCCGAGGTGCTGATGCAGACCCACCTTTCGGAACAGACCGACGAGATCGCCTGGGTGAAATCGCTCTACCCGCAGGCGCGCGACTACCTCGACACCTACGAGGCCTACGGGCTCTTGGGCGAGCGCGGCCTCTACGGCCATGCCATCCACCTCGAGCCGCGCGAACATGCCCGGCTGAAGGAGGTGAACGCGGCGCTGGTGCACTGCCCGACCTCGAACACCTTCATCGGCTCGGGGCTCTTCGACATGGACGGGCTGACCCGGGCCGGGCTGCGCGTCGGGCTCGCCACCGACACCGGGGGCGGCTCGTCCTTCTCGATGCTGCGCACCATGGCGGCGGCCTACGAGGTGGCGCAGTTGCGCCACCGCCCGCTGCACCCGGCGGAACTCTTGTGGCTGGCGACACAGGGCTCGGCCGAGGCGCTCATGGCGGGCGACCGGATCGGCAACCTCGCGCCGGGGCTCGAGGCGGATTTCACCGTGCTCGACCTTGCCTCCACCCCCGCCATCGCGCAGCGCGTGACAAGCGCCGGCGACATATGGGAGGCGCTCTTCCCGACGATCATGATGGGCGACGACCGCGCGATCCGCGCCACCTACGTGGCAGGGCGGCGCGCGGTCTGAGCCGGAGGCGCTACTTGCGCACCCCCATGACCAGCGTCCAGTAGCGCCCGTTCTGCGCGAGGCCGAACTCGCGCACGTCGGTGCGCAGCATGGCGGTCCGGTGCGAGGGGGATTTCTCCCAGAGCTCCATCGCGCTCTGGATGCCGAGCGGGGTCATCGCGACGTTCTCCGACACGTGGCGGTAGGGGTAGCCCGCCGCCTGCGCCCGCGCGCCGACCCGGCTGCCGTCGCTGCCCACGTGGCTCATCTTGTTCATCCGCGCCATGTCGTCGGAATGGTCCTGCGCGGCGCGCTGCAGCTGCGCCGAGCGGGTGAGCGGCGCCAGCCCCTGCGCCCGCCGCCAGCCATTGAAGGCCGCCGCCGCCTCGGCCTGCGAGCTGACCACGACCTGCGCCGGGGCGCGGCGCAGCTCGACGATGCTCGCGCCCTCGACCTGGCCGCGGGCCGAGGGCTGGTTTGCGGCCGGGACCGTGCCGACCGTCGCGCGCGGCGCCTGCACCACCAGCGGCCCGGCCACCTTCCCTCCGGCGCCGGGCCCCTCGCGCACGTCGATGCAGGCGGCGAGCGACAGGGTTGCAAGGACCAGTCCGAACTGGGCGGCGCGCAGCGGGCGTTTCATGGGCGGTCTCCGGGAAAAATCTCAGCTTGGCTGATAGATGGCGCAGTCCCCCCGCCCCGGCAAGCGGATGCCCCGTTATGCGCGCCCGGCCGCGCGCCGCTGCCGGTGCCGGCCCGCCGCGATGAGCAGCATGGCCACCAGCGAGATCGCCGCCCCGACGAGGAACGGCACCTGCGAGCCCGCGCTCTGCCAGAGCCAGCCCGCCAGTGTGTTCCCCGCCAGCACCACCGCGCCGGTCACGAGGTTGAACGTGCCGAAGGCGCTGCCCTTCAGCGCCTCGGGCGTGGCCCCGGCGATCATCGCCCCGAGCAGCCCCTGCGAGAAGCCCATGTGCAGCCCCCAGAGCACCGTGCCGAGCACGTAGACCCAGACCGAGCCCGCCAGCGCCAGCACGAGATGCGCGGCGACGAGGAAGCCGAGGCTGCAGAGCAACAGGCCCGTGTTGCCGATCCGGTCCGAGAGCCGCCCCACCGGGTAGGCGGTCAGCCCGTAGGCCGCGTGCATGACCACCAGCGACAGCGGCACCCATGTCGGCGAGAACCCTGCCTCGAGCGATTTCAGCAGCACGAAGGCCTCGCTGAACCGGGCGAGCATGATCAGCGAGGCCAGCGCGATCACCCCCCAGACCGCGCGGTTGAGCCTCAGGCTGTCCGACAGGCGGAAGCCGCCGCGCTTCGCCGCGCGCGGCGCCTCGGGCTCGCGCACCGCCAGCACCAGCACCAGCACCGCCAGCGCGGCGGGAAAGGCGGCGATCCAGAACACCGCCAGGATGTTGCCGCCCAGCAGCAGCATCGCCGCCACCGCGACCAGCGGGCCGACGAAGCCGCCGACCGTGTCGAGCGACTTGCGCAACCCGAAGCTGGCGCCGCGGATCTCGGGCGGGGTCACCGCGGCGATGAGCGCGTCGCGCGGGGTGCCGCGGATGCCCTTGCCGACCCGGTCCATCGCCTTGGCCAGCACGATGAGATCGAGGCTCGCCGCCAGCGGGAAGATCAGCCGCGACAGCGCGCCGAGCCCGTAGCCAAGCACCGCCAGCGGTTTGGCCCGTCCGCTGGCATCGGCCAGCACGCCCGACAGGAACTTGGTCAGCGTCGCTATCGCCACCGACAGCCCCTCGATCACCCCGATCGCGAGGACCGAGGCGCCGAGCCCGCCGGCGAGGTAGAGCGGCAGCAGCGCGTTCACCATCTCCGACGAGACATCCATCAGCAGGCTGACGATGCCCAGCATCCAGACGGTGGCGGGGATGGCGGGTCGGGTCGGGGCGGACGGATCGCCCGCGCGGGAAAGGAAGGTCATGGCGTGCCCGGGGAGGTTGCGCCCCCTTCAAAGCACGGTTTCGCGGCCGCAGGCAATCGCCGCCACGCGCTCATCCGCCGCGTGGCGCGGATCACTTGGTGCGCGCCAGCACCATGACCCAGTAATTGCCGGAGCGGGCGATGCCGTATTCCGACACGTCCGGCTTGAGCATGTTGGCAAGGTGCGGCGGCGAGTTGATCCAGCCCTGCATCGCCCCGTCGAGCCCGCCGCCGTTCAGCGCGACGTTCTCGGCCGCGCGCCGCATGTTGTAGCCGCTGCGCTTGACCCGGTCGCCGATCTGGCTGCCGTCGCTGCCGGTGTGGGTCAGCTTGTCCATGCGCGCCATGTCGCTCGCATGGCCCTGCGCGACCTTCTCGAGCACCGGCGAGTAGCTCAGCGCGGCAAGGCCCTGCTGCTGGCGTAACGCGTTGAGCTGCGCCCCCGACGGGTCCTCGAGGAATTGCACCGGCTCGCCGCCGGTGCCGGATTGCGGCAGCGGCACCACCACGCAGGCGGAAAGCAGCATCACGGGAAGCAAGCAGGCGGTCAGAAGTCGTCGCATCGGGTCCTCCGGTGTCGGGTCTGGTGGCTCAGCTCAGTCCTGCCAGCGTACGCGCCATTTCCTTGTGACGCGTCAACGCGGCCTCGATGTCGATGGTAGCGATGCGCCAGTCCCGCACAACCTGTCGCCCGTCGACGAAGAGGTGGCGCACCTTCTGCGGCCCGGCGAGCAGCAGCGCCGCGGGATCCCAGCTGCCGGCGCTCTCGATGCCGCCGACGTCCCAGAGCGCCAGATCGGCGCGCATCCCCACGGCGACCTGCCCGCAGTCGAAGCGGCCCAGCACCTCGGCGCCGCCCCGCGTCGCCACGCGCAGCGCAGCGCGGGCGCTCATCGCGTCGGCGCCGTTCTCCACCCGCTGCAGCAGCATCGCCTGCCGCGCCTCGCCGATGAGGCTGGCCATGTCGTTGCTCGCCGAGCCGTCGACGCCGAGCCCGACGTTGACCCCCGCGTCCAGCATCGCCCGCACCGGCGCGATGCCCGAGCCGAGGCGGCAGTTCGAACAGGGGCAATGCGCGACCCCGGTGCGCGTCGCGGCGAAGAGGTCGATCTCCTGCCCGTCGAGCTTCACGCAATGGGCGTGCCAGACATCGGGGCCGGTCCAGCCGAGATCCTCGGCGTATTGCCCCGGGCGGCAGCCGAACTTCTCGAGCGAATAGGCCACGTCCTCGTCGTTCTCGGCGAGGTGGGTGTGCATCATCACCCCCTTGTCGCGGGCGAGGATGGCGCTGTCGCGCATCAGCTCGCGGCTCACCGAGAAGGGCGAGCAGGGCGCCACGCCGACACGCACCATCGCGCCCTCGGACGGGTCGTGGAAGGCGTCGATCACCCGGATGCAGTCCTCGAGGATGGCGCCCTCGTCCTCCACCAGCGAGTCCGGCGGCAGCCCGCCCTTGCTGACCCCGATGCTCATGCTGCCGCGGGTGGCGTGGAACCGCAGGCCGATGTCCTGCGCCGCGGCGATGCTGTCATCGAGCCGCGCGCCATTGGGGTAGAGATAGAGGTGGTCCGAGCTCATCGTGCAACCCGAGAGCGCGAGTTCCGCCAGCCCGACCTGCGCCGAGATGTAGAACTCCTCGGGCCCGAAGCGTTCCCAGATCGGGTAGAGCGTCTGCAGCCAGCCGAAGAGCAGCGCGTCCTGCCCGCCCGGCACCGCCTTGGTGAGCCCCTGGTAGAGATGGTGATGGGTGTTCACCAGCCCCGGGGTGACAACGCAATGCCGCGCATCGACGATCTCGCCGGTGGTCTCGAGCCGCGCGCCGATTTCCGCGATGACCCCGTCACGCAGCAGGATGTCGGCATCCGCAAGCTCGGTCCCGTCATCGTCCATGGTCAGGACGGTGCGCGCGTTGCGGATCAGGAATTCGCTCATCTCGGGGCTCCTCGCAGGTGTGGCGCCACCCTGCCCCCGCGGGACAGGGAAGGAAAGATTGGCGCGGCGTGAGGCTGTTTCGTGATTTCGGGAAGAATGGAAGGGCCGTGTTCGCCGGCCCCTGCCCCGCCTCAGCCGTTGAGCAGCGCCATGGCCTCGGCATGGATCTGCGCGTTCGCCGCGGCCAGCACCTGCCCGCCCTCGTGCGCCTTGCCGCCCTGCCAGTCGGTGACCACGCCGCCCGCGGCCTCGATCACCGCGATCGGCGCCTGCACGTCATAGGCCTGCAGCCCGGCCTCGATCACCAGGTCGATCTGCCCGGCGGCCAGCAGCGCATAGGCATAGCAATCCATGCCGTAGCGGGTCAGCCGCGCCTGCGCCGAGACCCGCCGGAAGGCCGCGCCCTCGGCCGCCGTCCCGACCTCGGGGAAGGTGGTGAAGAGGATCGCCTCCGAGAGCGGCCGCGCGGTGCGCGCGCCGAGCGGCCTCGTGCCGAGCGGGCCGGACCATTGCGCCCGGCCGAGCCCGCCTTCGAAACGCTCGAGCGTGTAGGGCTGGTCGATCACCCCGAGCACCGGGCCGGCCTCGTCCGAGAGGGCGATCAGCACGCCCCAGGTCGGCGTGCCCGACAGGAAGCCGCGCGTGCCGTCGATCGGGTCGAGCACCCAGGTCAGCCCGCTTTCGCCCGCCGCCCGGCCGTATTCCTCGCCGAGGATCGCGTCCATCGGGCGCAGCTCGGCCAGCACCTCGCGCATCGCCTTCTCGGCGGCGCGGTCGGCGACGGTCACCGGGTCGAAGCCTTCGGACAGCTTGTTGTCCGCCCCCAGCCCCTCGGCACGGAAATGCGGCAGGATCGCCGCGCGTGCGGCTTCCGCCATCACTCCGGCGGTGCGCCAGAGCTCCTGTGCCAGTTCTTCGGAAATCTCGGCCATGACTGCCCCCTGCTGCACGATCCCTTGCCTCGGGAAATCAGCTATCGCAGGGGGCGCTCAGGCTCAAGCGACGTCGGACAGGACGCGCGCCAGTTCGAACAGGCGGCGGCGCTGGTTTTCCGGGATCGCGTAGTAGGACCGCACGAGATCGAGCGCTTCCTTGTCGCCGAGGATGTCGGTCGGCATCGCGGGGACCGCGGGCGCCTCGGCCGTCTCGGTGGCCTGCTGCTCGCTCTCGATGCCCTCGAAGAAGAAGCTCACCGGCACTTCGAGCGCGTCGGCGATGTCCCAGAGGCGGGAGGCGCTGACGCGGTTCGCACCGGTCTCGTACTTTTGGATCTGCTGAAACTTGATGCCCACATGTTCTGCGAGCTGCTGCTGCGTCATACCAACGAGCCAGCGACGGTGACGAATGCGTTTACCCACATGAACGTCCACGGGATGCGTCATCGTATTTTCCTTTTCACTCGCCCTGTGCATAAAAACAGAGCACTAACAAAAAACCGACCGCTCACAGCAGCGGCCGGAGCCACACTTTTAACGTGAACAAAAGCTACCTTGCTTCTCCGCGACAGATCAAGGGAGTTGCACCCCGACCGCTGAGCAGGGAGACCGGGTTGCACTCAACGGTTGTAAATCCAAACAATGACTTAACGTCGCTTCCCGTGGTTTCATATTTTTGCCAAGTTCTGCGGGGAGCAGCATTTTATTTGGGCACGCCCCCGCGAAACCTATACGGACGGATACGCCATGCTAGCCTATCGGATTGACTCTTCTGGCGGCATCCCGAATCTCGCCACGATTCGATTCCCCGAGCCCGGCAGCGGGCAGATTCGCCTCCGGATCGAGGCTTGCGGCCTCAATTTCGCCGATCTCCTGATGATCGAAGGGCGGTACCAGGATACGCCCGAGCCGCCGTTCACCCTCGGAATGGAGGTCGCCGGGGTCGTCGATGCGCTTGGTCCGGGCGTCGAAACGCTCGAGATCGGGCAACGCGTGGCGCTCTTCGGCGGCCAGGGCGGGCTCGCGGAATACGGGATTTTCGACGCCGCGCGCGCCGTGCCCCTGCCCGCCAGCATGAGCAGCACCATCGCCGCCGGATTTCAGATTGCTTATGGCACCAGCCACCTCGCGCTGGATCACCGCGCCCGGCTGCAGCCCGGCGAGACGCTGCTCGTCCTCGGCGCGGCGGGGGGCGTCGGCCTGACCGCGGTCGAGATCGGCAAGCTCATGGGCGCGCGGGTGATCGCCTGCGCCCGCGGTCCCGAGAAGCTCGAGGTGGCGCGCCGTGCCGGGGCCGATCACCTGATCGACGCGGCCAGCGCCGACATCCGCGCCGAGGTCCGCGCGCTCGGCGGCGCCGACGTGGTCTATGATGCCGTAGGCGGCGAGCAGTTCGACGCCGCCTTCCGCGCCTGCAACCCCGAGGCGCGGATCCTCAGCATCGGCTTCGCCAGCGGCACCGTGCCGCAGATCAAGGCCAACCACCTGCTGGTCAAGAACCTCACCGTCATGGGGCTCTACTGGGGCGGCTACCTGACCTTCCGGCCCGAGGCGCTGACCGGATCGCTGGCGCAGCTCTTCGCCTGGCACGCCGCGGGCAAGCTGCACCCGCATGTCAGCCACGTGCTGCCGCTCGCCCGCGTCGCCGAGGGGCTCGAGCTGCTGCGCAGCCGCGCCTCCACCGGCAAGGTGGTGATCGAGATCCCCGGCTGAGCCCTATTCCGCCGCCAGCTCGGGCCGCCGCCGCAGCGTGCAGAACTCGCTGCGCAGCATCTCGAGCATCGGCGCGATGATCTGCGGCTTTGCGCCCGAGCCGTAGAGGCAGATCTTCTGCATCCCGAGATCGGGCAGCACGCCCTGCGGGATCATCTCGAAATGCTGCGGCGCGTGGCCCTCGAGGATCGGCGTCACCGCGAGGTCGGCCGAGACCGAGACCTCGATCGTGCGGTCCATCTCGGAATCCACCGCCAGCTCCCAGTCGAGCCCCTCGCGCTCCATCAGCGCGATGGCGACCGGGCGGAAGCCGCAGCGGCGCGAGAAGGCGATGCGCAGCGGCTTGCTCTTCCAGGCGGTGCCGCCCGGCGCGCCGAACCAGCGCAGCGGCACCTCGAGCAGCGCCTCGCCGCCCTCGACCGGCTCGCCCTCGGTGGTCAGGATCACGTCGATCGCGCCGCGCGCGAACTGCTCCTTGAGGTCCGAGGTATACGAGCTGATCAGCTGCACCCGCACCCGCGGGTAGTCGCGCTGCATGCGCTTCATGATGCGCGGGATCACCGGGTAGACGATGTCATGCGGCACGCCGAGCACGATCTCGCCCTCCCAGTCCTGCCGGGTCAGCCGCGCGTAGATCTCGTCGTTCATCTCGACCATGCGGCGCGCGTATTTCAGCAGCTGCTCGCCCGCCGGGGTCAGCGCGACGCCGCGGCCCGAGCGATCGAGCAGCGCGAGGCCCAACATCTCTTCCAGCCGCTTGAGCTGCATCGAGACCGCCGATTGCGTCAGGTTCAGGAAGCCCGCGGCGCGGGTCACCCCGCCGGCGTCGGCCACCGCCACGAAGGAGCGCAGGGTCGTCAGGTCGAGGTTTCGCATGCATCAAGCTCCGTGATGAATCGCTTCAGGAACATTCGTTTTACAGATTGACCGAGGGGAAGCATAACTCATCACACAGCAACATGGAAACACAGTCTTGCATCAACATATGTGAAGGACAAGCTCATGCCCCGTGAAGTCGCCCTCCCCCGCGCCCGCATCACGCGCCGCCGCACCCCGCTCCTGAAGCTGGTGGCAGACCTCTTCGCCGTCTCCCGCCAGCGCCGCAGGCTGGCCGAGCTCGACCCGCACCTGCTGCGCGACCTCGGCCTCACCCGCGGCGAGGCGATCGACGAGGCGCGCCGCGCCTTCTGGGATGCGCCGAGCCACTGGCGGCTCTGAGCGCGCAGCGTGAGACGTCCGGCCAAGCCCCTCTCGCCGCTTCGCTTTTCGGGCCGCTCCCCCCGGGCCCGCACTGCCCTCTCCCGCGCCTGCCCCGTGCCGCGCAACCGGAGAGGGCATTTTTTGTTCTAGAACAGTCCCTTTTGACTCGCGTCCTTCTTGAAATGAGCGGCACTGCTGCCAATATCGGATCGGAACAGTTATCTTCAGGCTGCACATTTCAACTCGGAGGACACGACCCGATGGCAGACTTCAACACAATCCGGACCCACGGCGCGGCCGGCGCACGCGCGGCCCAGATTGACGCGGGGCTCCGCGCGCACATGAACAAGGTCTACGCGACCATGTCCGTGGGCATGCTGCTGACCTTCGCAGTCGCCTGGGCCGTGGGCTCGACCCCGGAACTGCTGGCCGTCTTCCGCGACCCGATGACGCTCAAGCCGAACATCCTCGGCTGGATCGCCATGTTCGCCCCGCTGATCATGGTCTTCGCCTTCGGCGCGGCCCTCAACCGCCTGTCCGCCGCCGGCGCGCAGCTGTTCTTCTACGCCTTCGCGGCGGTGATGGGCCTGTCGCTGAGCTGGATCTTCGTGGCCTTCACCGGCTTCTCGATCGCGCAGGTCTTCCTGGTGACCGCGATCGCCTTCGCCGGCCTGTCGCTCTGGGGCTACACCACGAAGAAGGACATCTCCGGCTGGGGATCGTTCCTCATCATGGGCGTGATCGGCATCCTCGTGGCCTCGATCATCAACATCTTCCTCGGCTCGCCGGCGATCTACTTCGCCATCTCGATCCTGGGTGTGCTGATCTTCGCCGGCCTGACCGCCTATGACACGCAGAACATCAAGAACACCTACATCCAGCACGCCGCCCACGGCGACAGCGAATGGCTCGCGAAATCGGCCATCGTCGGCGCGCTGAACCTCTACATGGACTTCATCAACATGTTCATGTTCCTGCTGCAGCTGCTCGGCAACCGCGACTGATCGCAGCCGAAGCCCCGGCTTCACGGCCCCGCCAGACCCCGGTCTGGCGGGGTTTTTCTTTGCCCTTTGCGCAGCCTCAGAGCGGCGACGGCAGCTCGCCCGGCAGCAACTCGGCGGGCATCAGCCCGCGCAGCGAATTGCCTATCCAGAGCCGCCTCGCCCGCTGCAGGTCACCAAGCCGCACCACCGCCTCGGCAAAGGCCCCCTCCTCCAGCAGCGCCGCGCGCAGCACCCCCGGCAGCAGCCCCGAGGAGAGCGCCGGGGTCACCCGCGCGCCGTCTTCACGCTCGAGAAAGACATTCGTGTAGGCCCCCTCGCAGAGCTCGCCGCGGGTGTTGAGGAACAGCAGCTCGTCCACCCCTGCGGGCCGGGCCGTCAGCGCGGCATCGTAGAGCGCGCGGGAGGTGGTCTTGTGGCGCAGCAGCGGGGTCTCCGGCTCCAGCCGCGCCGCGCAGAGCATCACCCGCGTCCCCGCGGGGACAGAGGCGGGATCGAAGGGGGTCGAGGTGATCTCGATGTCCCCCGCCAGCCCCACGGTCAGCCTCAGCCGCTGCGGCCCCTCCGCGTCGAACCCGTCCAGCGCCGCCTCCAGCGCCGCGCGTTCCAGCGGGATGCCGAGCGCCGCGCAGCTGGCAAGGCAGCGCGCCACGTGCCGCGCGCCGCGCAGCGCCCCGCTGCCGGGCTCCCAGCGCAGGGTCTCGATCAGGCGCAGGTCGGGGCTCAGCCCTGCTGCATCACTCCGGTCAGGAAACGGGCTTTCCACAGCGCCTCCTCGTATTCCGCCTCGCAGGTGCTGTCCTGCACGATGCCGCCGCCCACGCCCAGCAGGGCGCGGCCCTCGCCGGTCACCGTCAGCGTGCGGATCGCCACGTTGAACTCGGCCGAGCCGTCCGGCGCCATCCAGCCGAGCCCGCCGCAATAGACCCCGCGCCGCCAGCGCTCGAGGTGATGAATCGCCTTCATCGCCGCGATTTTCGGCGCGCCGGTGATCGAGCCGCAAGGGAAGATCGCGCGCAGCAGGTCGGTGATCGACGGGCGCCCCTCGAGCTCGGCCACCACGCGCGAGACCATCTGGTGCACCGTGGCGTAGCGTTCGACCTTCAGCAGGTCCGGCACCTTCACGCTGCCCGGCCGCGACAGGCGCGAGAGGTCGTTGCGCATCAGATCGACGATCATCACGTTCTCGGCCCGGTTCTTCGCGTCCGCCGCCAGCGCGCGCATCAGCGCGTCGTCCTCGGCCGGGGTGACGCCGCGCGGGGCGGTGCCCTTCATCGGCGCGACCTCGATCGCCCCCGAGGCATCAAGCCGGAAGAAGAGCTCGGGAGAGCGCGACAGGATCACCTCGCCGCCGAGCCGGGCAAAGGCGCCGTGGCCGACCGGCTGGAAGGCGCGCAGCGCCGACCAGAGCGCCTCGGGCGTGCCCTCGAAGCGCGCCTCGACCGGCATGGTCAGGTTCACCTGGTAGAGGTCGCCTGCCGCCAGCATCTCCTTGATCTCGTGGAAGGCCCCGGCATAGCGCGCGCGGCTCCAGAGCGGCGTCACGGCGGTGACGCGGGCGGGCGTGCCCTGCATCCGCGCCAGCGCCGCCGAGGCGTCCCGCGGTGCGTCGAAGATGCCGAAATGCAGCAGCGGCGCGCCGGGTTCCCAGAGGTGTGCCAGCGCGGGCTCGAGCGCGAAGCCGAGCTCGTAGGCGGCATAGCCCGCGACCCAGTGCCCGGCGGCGCGGGCCTGTTCGAGCCGCGCCAGCGCGACGAGCGCCCCGGCGGGGGTGGTGGCGGTGACCAGCTCGCGCGGGGTCTCGAAGAGTGCCGGCGTCCCGCCCGGCCCCGCCTCAAGAATGATCCGCGTCTCGTCCATGACCGCACCCGATCGCCAAATCCCGGCGCGACCCCTAGCAGGTCGCCCGCCCGGGCGCGAGGGGCCAATCCGCAGCAGAAGGGCCGCCCCTGCCGGGACGGCCCTTCGATCGTGCAGCGGGATGTCCCGCGGTCAGTTCATCGCCAGCTCGGTGCGGGCCGGGGCGCTCGTCACGGTGACCGCCTCGGCGCTGCGCTCGAAGCGGTAGGTGACGCCCGAGATGCCCGGCAGGCCGAAGGTGGCGCTGTCGCCCTCTTCGAGGCGCATGGCGACGCGCAGCGGCTCGGCGCCGGCGCGCTCGGTGTAGAAGGCAACCACCTCGACACCGGTCTCGTCGACCGGCTGGGTGTAGATCGACATGTCGACCGTGCCCTCGTGCAGCGTGCCGCCGGCGAGCGGCTCGGAGAGGGTCAGCGAGGCCGCCGAGGCAGCCAGCGGAAGCGACATGGGAAGGACGATGGCCAGCGAGGCCAGGAGGGAGGATTTGGTCATATCGGGCTCTTTCGGGTCTGCGCGAAACGCGCTGGGAGGGAGGACCGCGACTCGGGCGGCCGAATTTCTGCATTGCAGAATCTCACGAACAGGCGAACGGCGAAACCCACGTGTCGGAATGCCCGTCATGCAGTGAAATCAAGGCCTTAGATGTATGCGACGGGCTACGACGGCACACCGAACCGGGCAAGTCCCCTGCAGGTCAGCAAAAATCCCGTTCGCGCCCGCGCAGACAGGAAAAAGCGCCCCACCCCGGGCGGGGGGAGCGCTGCAACCCGAAGGCCGGAAAGACAAGAGCCGCGCGGTTTCCCGTGCGGCCCGTGTGATCCGAAATCAAGAAGGCTTACTTGATCTTGCCTTCTTTGTATTCGACGTGCTTGCGCACGACCGGGTCGTACTTCCGCACGGTCATCTTCTCGGTCATGGTACGCGCGTTTTTCTTGGTCACGTAGAAATGGCCCGTCCCGGCGGTCGAGTTCAGGCGGATCTTGATGGTGGTCGGCTTCGCCATTCTTCTTCTCCTGCAACGGGGGCGAGCGCCGCCCGTGAAATCTCTTGAAGCCCGCCTTTTACCCAGCCGCGGCCCGGAGTCAACAGCCCTTGGCCCGGGAATCGCGAGGAAGACGGATTTTCCCCAATTTCGTCCCCAGCGCGCCCGGGCGGGCGCGACGGGATGTCATGCGTGGAGGGCCTGTAAGCCGGATTTTGTCCAGGACGGGTTGCCCCGCCCCTGTGCGACCATTCCTCTAGGCCGTACGTTGCCGCACGGCTCAAGCTGCCAACCCGGACCCCTCGGGCTGAAGCGGCCCTGCGGTGATATCCCAGAGGGATCATGCCCGCGCGGGGTCCCTATTTGGCATTGCTCCCGGTGGGGCTTGCCATGCGGGGCCTGTTGCCAGCCCCCCGGTGGGCTCTTACCCCACCGTTTCACCCTTACCGCCCCGAGGGACGGCGGTCTCTTCTCTGTGGCGCTTTCCGTCAGGTTGCCCTGCCCGGGCATTACCCGGCACCGATGCTTCAGCGAGTCCGGACTTTCCTCTCCGGCGGTTGCCCGCCGCAGCGGCCGCCCGGCCCTCCACGCCCGGCTCCCATAGGCGGCGGCGCGGAGGCGGTCAAGCGCCGCGGCGACTCAGCGCGCCGCGGGCAGGCGCATCCAGTCGCGGATCGCGGCGCAGAGGGCGGCGGGATCCTCGAGCATCGGCAGGTGGCCGGTGCCGGGAATCATCCGCAGCACCGCGCCGGGAACCAGCTCTGCGAGCACGCTCTGGCGCTTCTCGGGATAGAGCGTGTCCTGCGTGCCGGCGACGATCATCGTCGGCACGCGCAGCTTGACCATGACCGCCTGCTGGTCGCGCCGCTTCTGCAGGGCGCGCGCCTGCCGCACGAGGATGTCGGGCCCGAATCCCTCGGCCATCTCGCGGACCAGCGCCATGATCTCGGCGCGGAAGGGGCCGGCGGCAAAGCTCTCGCGCGGGAGCAGCCCCTCGATGGCCTCGTCGAACTTGCCGGCGCGGGCCTTGATCACCAGCCGCTCGCGGTCGGCGGCCTGCTGCGGCGTGTCGGCAAGGGGCGAGCTGCCGATCAGCATGAACCGCGCCACCCGGTCGGGCGCGCGGCGTTGCAGCTCGATCGCCACCATGCCGCCGAATCCGCAGCCCGCCAGCGCGAAGCGGCGGGGCAGCACGTCGAGCAGGTTCGAGGCGATCTCCTCGATGCGGTCGCCGAGATGCACCGGCGCGACCATCACCGCCATCTCGTGCGACAGCTCGGCGATCTGCGGCCAGTAGAGCCGCGCGTCGCACATGGATTCGGGCAGCAGGACGAGGGGCTCAGCCATGTGCGCCCCGCAATCCGATCAGTTCCGCGCCTCGCACGGCACAGGCCGCGCGCATCGTTCGCCTTGGGTGAAGCACCAATTCCAGTCTGCCCTGTCGTAAAGCCACGGGACTTTTCGCGGCGCGTCCGGCGCCGGTCCCTGCGGTGCGATTTAGACTAACCGTCGGCGATTCCCAGCGAAAGCCGCACGTCCCGCGACCGGCGGCCAATCGCCGTCGGCTTGCCGCGCCGGGGTCACGCCCGGCTTGGTGCGGCGATGGGCACAGGCCGCGCCGCGGCCATCCCGGTGGCGAGGTGGATCTGCATCCAGACCGCCGCCTCGTCGTAGAGCGACCATTCCCGGCGCAGCCCGGCGGGGCCGAACTCGGCCTGGCTGAAACCCATCACGTGGACCTCGGCGCCGGTGGGCGGTCCGAAGCGGCCCCAACCCTCGTGCCGCCCGGTGAGCGACCAGCGCAGCGCGGCGCGGGGCGGGCGGCGCGCGGCCTCCTCGCCCATGCGGTGGTGCACGGTGAACCGCGCCGAGGGGAAGGCCGCGCGCAGCCCGAGCCAGAAGCGTTCCGCCCCCTCGGGGCCGCGCCGCTGCTCGGCCCCGGGCAGGCAGAGCCAGGCGGCCGGATCGTAGCGCGCGGGGGCGACCGAGAAGCCGCCCGCCATCATCTCCTCGACCAGCGCGGCGAAGCCCATCCCCCAATGGCTGTCGTCGCCCTGCCCGGTGTAGGGGCCCGCCACGTCGACCTCGGGGCGGAAGGGCTGCGTCTCGGGGTCATGGAAGGCGAGGCGCCCGCGCGCCCAGTCGGCCACCGGCAGGCCGATCTGGCGCAGGATCGCGCCGGTGTCGCGCACCGCCCAGAGCTCGGCCACGCGGTTGTCCTTGGCGTGCAGCTCGGCCAGCACCCGGAAGCGCAGCCGCCGCCCGCCGGGCCCGCCGAAGGCCCCCTCGCCGGAATGGGTGGCACTGAAGACCAGCCGCTGCGCCCCGAGGAGCCCGCGCCGGGGCGTGCCGGTGCAGATCACCTCCTCGGTCGCGGCCTCGAGATCCGGCAGGGCGGAGACGAGCTCGAACACCTCGGCGCGGAGGGCGGCGGGGCCGAAGCTGATGCCGCCGGGCCGGCGCAGGATGGCATGGGGGTGCCAGAACCGCTCGGGCGGCTGCGAACCGCCGAGCCCGCGCCGCGACCAGACAAGCTGCGCCAGCTTGCGCAGGTAATCCGGGTAGTCGCGAAATTCCGCATCGAAGCCCTGCACTGCCGCCTCCCTCGCTGGGGCGGCAGGATGCAGGGACGCGGTTAAGAAAGGCTTGCCGGGCGCGGGAGCCTCAGTAGCCGCGCCAGCGGAAGGCGCCGTCCTCGCTGCGCAGGGGCGAGAACGGGTTGTGGGCGATCTCCCAGACATGGCCCTCGGGGTCGGCGAAATAGCCGATGTGCCCGCCCCAGTGCACCGCGCCGCCGGGGCGCAGGATCTTCGCCCCCGCCGCCTCGGCGCTCGCCATCAGCGCATCGACCTCTTCGGCCGAGCCGACGTTATGCGCCAGCGTCATCGCGCCATGACCGAGCGCCTCTGGCTCGACGCCCATGTCCGCGGCCAGCGCATCACGGGAATAGATACCGATCGACTGGCCGAGCAGGTCGAAGACCACCATCCCCTCCATGGCGTCGGCGCGCTGCCAACCCAGAGCCTCGTAGAAGCCCGCCAGCGCCTCGGGGTCGCGGGCGGCGAGCGTGATCAGGCTGATGCGGTGGTCCATCTTTCCTCCTCAGCCGCCGACCTCGAGGATGGCGGTCTCGATGTGATGCAGGTTCTCGGGTTCGGAAAAGCGGTGGTCGGCACCCTTCACCAGCGTCAGGCGCAGGTCGGGGCTGTCGATGTGGTCGAGCAGGCGCAGCGCCGTCTCGCGGCTCACCGCCTCGTCCTCGGTGCCCTGCACCAGCCGCACCGGGAAGGGCATCGGCAGGGGCGCGCGCAGCACGAGGTTCCGGCGCCCGTCCTCGATCAGCTTGCGGGTGACGGCATAGGGATCGCCGTAGGCCGAGGGCAGGTAGACGACGCCCTTCTCCATCACCTCGGCGCGCTCGGCCTCGGAGAAGCCCTCCCAGAAGCTGTCCTCGGAGAAATCGGGCGCGGCGGCGATGCCGACGAAGCCGCGCACATCTTTCAGCCGCCGGGTCAACAGGCTGGCGATCCAGCCGCCCATCGAGGAGCCGACGAGGATCAGCGGGCCGGAGGTGACATGCTCGATCACCGCCTGAGCGTCCGCCGCCCAGTCGCCGATGCAGCCTTCCTCGAAGGCGCCGCCGGACTGGCCGTGGCCCGAGTAGTCGAGCCGCAGGAAGGCGCGGCCGCGCGCCTTGGCCCAGGCTTCGAGATGCACGGCCTTGGTGCCCTCCATGTCCGACTTGTAGCCCGACAGGAAGACCACGGTCGGCCCCTCCCCCGGCGTGTGGACATAGGCGAGGCGGTAATCGGGCATGTCGAGGTACTGGGTCATCGGTCCTTGCGCATTCGGGGGCGGGTGTCGGCGCCAACCTGACGCCTTGCCCGGCGCGAGGCAAGGGGGGCGGCGCGGGCCCTGCCGGCGGGCGGAGTGTCGCCACCCGCCCCGCCACGCTGCCACAAAGATGTTGGACGCCGGGCCGGTTTGCGTCACACTGTCCTTACCTTTTTTACAAGTCCATTTTTCAGGAGACATAGTCATGGCAGGTACTGCCACCCCGGCGGCGACTCCGCCGCACACGACCCCTATTGCAGCCCATGACATCCTCGGCGCCTTCGAGGCGATGCGGGTCGATCTCGGCGCGCGGCAGCATCCGGCACCGGCTCTGCAGGTCGAGTTCGTCATCGCCAACGACACCGAACTGGACTGGCATCTGATGGGCAACGCGCTGCATGCCGGGGCCTGGCTCGAGGACGCGCTGCCGCCCGAGGGGATCGCCCGGTTCCAGGCCGTGGGCGCCACGGTCGAGAATCCGAAGGGCGGCGTCGGGGCCTCGCTCGGGTTCCGCCATGACTTCCGCGACGAGACCGCCGGGATGCTCAGCGCCTTTTTCATCGTCTTCGGCGCCAGCCCCAAGGCGACCTCGGACCGGGTCGAGCTCTATTCGGGGGTGATGCCCAAGGCGGCGCTCGACGGCATGGCCCATGACGGCGACGAGTTCGTGCTGCGGATCGGCGAGAAGCTCGAGGACCGCGGTGGCTCGCGCCGGGCGCAGCACCAGCACATCACGCTGGGCGATCTCGACCTTGCGCTGACCGCGACCTATTCCGGCACGGTGCCGGGGATCGTCGAGCTGGCGATCACCCGCGTCTGACGCCCCCTTTCCCAGCGCGCAGGCAGGTGCGGCCATGACCGTCGAGTACATCCGCTACAGCGTCCCGGCGGACCAGCAGGAGGCCTTCCTGCGCGACTATGCCGCCGCCCGCGCGCCGCTGCTGCGCTCGCCCTACGCGCTCGAGTTCGAGATCTGCCAGTGCGACGAGGACCCGGCGCAGTTCATCCTGCGCATCCTCTGGACCTCGGCCGAGGATCACATGGAGAAGTTCCGGGGCAGCGAAGAGTTCCGCGAGTTCTTCGGCCACATCCGGCCCTACCTCGGGATGATCGAGGAGATGCGCCACTACACCCCGCGCTAGTCCGGCGCGGCACGGAAAAGGGGCGGGAGTTGCCTCCCGCCCCTTTCGGCAGTCCGGTGAGTGACGCGGCTCAGAGCTGCGCCATGACCTCGTCGGACGCCTCGAAGTTGGTGGTGACGCGCTGCACGTCGTCGTCGTCTTCCAGCGCATCCACGAGCTTCATCAGGGACTGCATGCCCTCGAGGTCGAGCTCGGTGGTGGTCTGCGGCTTCCAGACGAGCTTGGTCGAGTCCGACTCGCCCAGCTCGGCTTCGAGCGCGGTGGCGACGTCGTTCAGGTCGGTGTCGGCGCAGTAGATCACGTGGCTCTCGGGCGAGCTTTCCACGTCATCGGCACCGGCTTCGATCGCCGCCATCATCACCGTGTCGGCATCGCCGACCGAGGCGGGGTAGACGATCTCGCCCATGCGGTCGAACATGAAGCCGACCGAACCGGTCTCGCCGAGGTTGCCGCCGTTCTTGGTGAAGGTCGAGCGCACGTTCGACGCGGTGCGGTTGCGGTTGTCGGTCATCGCCTCGACGATCACCGCCACGCCGTTCGGGCCGTAGCCCTCGTAGCGGATTTCCTCGTAATCATCGCCCTCGCCACCGGTCGCCTTCTTGATGGCGCGCTCGATGTTGTCCTTGGGCATGGACTGCGACTTGGCTTCCTTGATCGCAAGGCGCAGGCGCGGGTTCTTGTCGGGATCGGGGTCGCCCATCTTGGCGGCGACGGTGATCTCCTTCGAGAACTTCGAGAAGAGCTTGGCGCGCACCGCGTCCTGACGGCCCTTGCGGTGCTGGATGTTTGCCCATTTGGAATGGCCGGCCATGGGGGACCTCTTGCCTCGTCTGAGTAGTGAATGTGGATTATCGCGGTCTCATACCGCACAGCCCCCCGCCCCCGCAAGCCCGGAGCCCCTGATTCCAAGGGATCCGGGCGCGCGGGTCAGAGCGGGAAGAAGAGCGGGATCAGCGCCGCGGCGAGAATGCCCATCGACAGGTTGAGCGGCACCCCGATCTTCAGGAAGTCGGAGAAGCGGTAGCCGCCCGGCCCGTAGACCAGCGTGTTGGTCTGGTAGCCGATCGGCGTGGCGAAGCTGCAGGAGGCCGCCACCATCACCGCGACCACCAGCGGGCGCGCGTCGATGCCGAGGTGATGCGCAAGCCCGATGGCGATCGGGGTGACCACGACGGCGACGGCGTTGTTGCTCACCGCCTCGGTCAGGATCGAGGTCATCAGGAACACCGCCCAGACCAGCAGCGGCCCCGGCAGCGATTCCAGCAGCGGCGCGACGGCGCTGACGATGAGCTGCACCGCCCCCGAGCTTTCCAGCGCCGCGCCGATGGCGAGCATGGCGAAGATCAGCGCCAGCAGCTGGCCCTCGACGAAGGAGAAGGCCTCCTCGCTGTCGATGCAGCGGGTGAAGAGCACCACCGCCACGGCGATCACCGCGAGCGCGAGGATCGGCGCGACGCCGAGCGCGGCCAGCAGCACGATCCCGGCCATGGCGCCGATCGCCACCGGCGCGTGGCCACGGCGGAAGGCCCGGGCCGAGGGGCGCGAGACGTCGACCAGCGCCATTTCCTCGGCAAGGCGCTTGATGTCCTCGGGCGCGCCTTCCAGCAGCAGCGTGTCACCGACGCGCACGACGAGCTCGTCGATCTTGCGGCCGATGTTCTGGTTCCGGCGGTGCACCGCCAGCGGGTAGACCCCGAAGCGGCGGCGCAGGCGCAGCCCGCCGAGGCTGCGGCCGACCATCTTGCAGCCGGGCGAGATCAGCACCTCGACCGTGGTGGTCTCCTTGGCCGAGACCTGGTCGACGCGCTTCAGCGACTTGTTGCGCTGGAGCGACAGCAGTTCAGTCATCTGGGTGCGCAGGACCACGCGGTCGCCGACCTGCAGCGTCACGCCCTCGAGGTTGCGGCGCAGCGATTCATCGCCGCGCACCACGTCGACCAGCCGCACGCCCTCGCGCTTGAACAGCTGCACGCCCAGCACCTCGCGGCCGATGAGGTCCGAATCCGGCGGGATCACCGCCTCGGTGAAGAACTTCATGCGCGAGCGGTCCGAGAGCATCCCCGCCATGGAATGCCGGTCGGGCAGCAGGAAGCGCCCCACCAGCGTCAGGTAGAGCATCCCCCAGGCCACGAGGATGACCGCCAGCGGCGTCACCTCGAAGATGGTGAAGGCCTCGAGCCCCTGCGCCCGCGCCACGCCGTCCACCAGCAGGTTGGTCGAGGTGCCGATGAGCGTGGTGGTGCCGCCGAGGATCGCCGCGTAGCTCAGCGGGATCAGCAGCTTGGAGGGCTGCACCCCGAGCGATTTCGAGATCTGCACGAAGACCGGCAGCATCAGAACCACCACCGGCGTGTTGTTCATGAAGGCCGAGGCGAGGATCACCACGCCCATGATGACCGCCATCGCCTTCTTCGGCCGCCGCTGGACCTGCGCCTGCGCATAGGTGGCGAAGGTGTCGAGCGCGCCGGTGCGCACCAGCGCCCCCATCACCACGAACATCGCCGCGATGGTCCAGGGCGCCGGGTTCGACAGCACCGCGAGCGCGTCCTGGTAGGGCAGAACGCCGAGCGCCAGCAGGACGGCGGTGCCGCCTATGGCCACGACCTCGGTCGGATAGGTCTCGCGGATGAAGAGGACAAACATCGCCAGCACCGTGGCAATCGTTACCCAGGCCTGCGCGGTCTGGCTCAGATCGAGAAAATTCATGCCTTCACTTTGCCTGTCACGTCACTTTGCCTGTCACGTCGCGCCCGGACCCATTCATAACGCAAGGATCGGCGCTTACAAGAAACCGGCGCGGGCGCGGCTGCACCAGCGCCATACCTGCCAACATCATGAGCAGCGCCCCCCAGATCGCCCCCGTATAGCTCTCGCCGAGCACGAGCATCGCCCAGAGAAGCCCGAAAAGCGTTACCAGATAACTGACCTGCACCGCGAAGACCGCGCCCGAGGCCGCGACCACCGCCACGTAGCCCGAGTAGGCCAGCGCGTGGATCGCCGAGCCCGCCATGATCGCGAAGTCCGGCGCGCTCCAGGGCAGGCGCGGGTCGATGAACTGGCCGGTGAGCAGCGCCGCCGGCAGGGCGATCATCGCCCCCAGCGCCGAGGCCCCGGCCAGCAGTTTCACCGGGTCGAGCCCGCGCGTGCCCCAGCGCCCGACCACGTTGCCCTCGAGCGCGTAGAAGACCGAGGAGATCAGCGCCACAGGGATCCAGCGCGCCATGCCGGGCTCGGGCAGGCTCGTCTCGGGCAGCACCAGCAGCGCCACCGCCCCGAGCCCCAGCGAGAGCCCCGCGACCCGGCGCCACGAGAAGCGGTCGTTGCCGAGCGCCAGCGCCAGCGGGAAGGTGAACATCGGCACCGCGGAGAGCAGGATCGAGATCAGCCCCGAGGGCAGGTGCACGGCGGCGGTGTAGGAGGAGATGCCGGGCAGCACCGTTCCCGCCAGCGCCACGAAGAGCAGCAGCGGCAGGTCAGCCCGGGCAAAGCGCAGGCTGCGCCCGCGCAGCAGCGTCACCGTGCCGAGCAGCAGCGCGCCGAGCGCGAGTTGCCAGAACAGGATGCCGACGTGGCGATAGCCCTCGGAAACGGCGATCTTGGCCAGGGGCTGTCCCGCCCCCCAGAGCGCCCCGACACCGATCAGCGCAAGAAAGGGCCAGGCCCGGCGCATCATCAGGGCCCGGCCTGCTCCAGCCGCCCGCCCTGACGCACCATGCGCACCGAGACGGCCTTGCCGGTGCGGTCATCGGTCTCGACCAGCACGCCCGACAGCGTCGCCTCGCCGAGCGCCGGCTGGAACCGGGTCTTGCCCATGCCGGTGACGAAGCGGCGCATCGGCTCGGCCTTGTCCATGCCGATCACCGAGTTGTAGTCGCCGCACATGCCCGCGTCGGTCAGGTAGCCGGTGCCGCCCGGCAGGATCTGCGCGTCGCCGGTCGGCACGTGGGTATGGGTGCCGACGACGAGGCTGGCGCGCCCGTCGCAGAAGTGGCCCATGCCCATCTTTTCCGAGGTCGCCTCGCAATGCACGTCGACGAGGATCATCTGCGCCTGCCCGCCGAGCGGGTGGCGCCGCAGCACCTCGTCCACCGCCGAGAAGGGATCGGCGAAGGCGCGTTTCATGAAGACCTGCCCCAGCACCTGCAGCACCAGCACCTTGCGGCCGCGCCGGTCGGTGTAGAGCGCGGCGCCGCGCCCCGGCGCCTGCTTGGCATAGTTCAGCGGGCGGATGATGCGCGGCTCGCTCTCGATGTAGGTGAGCATCTCCTTCTGGTCGAAGGCATGGTCGCCCAGCGTCACAACGTCGGCCCCGGCCTCGAGAATCAGCTTCGCGTGGGCGCCGGTGAGCCCGGTGCCGCTCGAGGCGTTCTCGCCGTTGACCACGACGAAATCGAGTTTCCAGTCTTCGCGCAGGCGGGGAAGGGTCTCGGCGATGGCGGCCCGCCCGGCGCGGCCCATCACGTCCCCAAGAAAGAGTGTTCTCATGTGAGCATGGGTACGCGCCACGAGCGGGAAAGCAAAGCCCCTTTCGCTTGCCGCAAGTTGCGCGGGCGGCACGGCTCCGCCGGGCGTATTTGGAAAGAGAAGAAGGGGCGGACGGCGGTCCCTGCCGCTACCGGCAGCGCAGCGCCGCCTCGGAGCGCGGCTGCGACCAGGGGCCGAGATCGCGCAGCGCGAGGCGCGTGCCGTCGAGCCGCGCCGCGACGAGGCGGGAGAAATCGCCGTCGGCCAGCACCATCTCCGGCCCCGCGCCGCAGTCCCGGAGCCCGCCCGCGATGAAGTCCCAGCCGATGCGGTGATTGGTGAGGCCGGGCTGCGCCGCGACCTCGCGCAGCAGCGGATCGCCCTGGCGGTAGCGCACGACGCGCAGGGTCTTGGCGAGGTGCGGGCGGTCGACATAGGCCAGCTCCAGCGCGCCGTCACCGTCGAGGTCGGCGCCGCCGAGCGGCGCCAGCCAGCGGTTCGGCTGGCCGATGAACGGGGTCGCGGCCAGAAGGCCCTTTTGGGTGTAGAGCGCCAGCCGGGCACCTTGCGCGAGGTCGCTCTCGACCACCAGCGCGGCGAAGCCGCCGCCGGGGAGCGCGAGCAGGCGCGGCGCGATGTCCTCGAAGACGCGGGTCTCGGGAAGCCGGATCAGGGCGCCGCCTCCGGGTCCCTCGATCCGCAGCGCACCCCATTCCACCGCGTCACCGAGCACGCCGTGATCGTAGCGCGTCGTGGGCTCGGCGTAGCGGGCGGAGGGCTCCTCGGCGCGCGGCGCGCCGGGGAGAAGGCTCAGCGCCAGCCCGAGGGCCAGCGCCGCGCGCGGGGCGCGGTCGGGGCCGCGCCGGGAGGCAGGCGTGCGCCTCAGATCTGCTTTTCCGGCATCTGCACGACGAGGCCGTCGAGCGCGTCGGTCACCTTGAGCTGGCAGGTCAGGCGCGAGCGGTCGGGATCGGGCTGGAAGGCGAAGTCGAGCATGTCCTCTTCCATGTCGTCCTTCGGCGGCAGCTTCTCGATCCAGTCGGGGTGCACGTAGACATGGCAGGTCGAGCAGGCGCAGGCGCCGCCGCAATCGGCCTCGATGCCGGGGATGTTGTTGTCGCGCGCGCCTTCCATCACGGTCAGGCCGTTCGGAACCTCCACGACATGCTCGGTGCCGCCAAACTCGATATAGGTGATCTTCGCCATCGGCCTTGTCTCCATCATTCGTCAGGGCGCGTTGTAGCCTTCGTCATGGGGGCGGGTCCAGAGGTCAGCGCAGGGCTGCCGCGCCGAAATGCGTGTGATCCGTGCCGCGCTTGCCGGGCGGGCGCCCGCCGCCGCCTTTCGCGCCGCGGCGGCTGTTGCTAGGCTCCGCCGCAAAAGACCGCACGAGGCCCGAGACATGTCCCCCACCCTGCCCCGCCGACGTGCGGTTTGCCTGCCGGTGCTGCTGGCGCTGTTGGCCGCCTGCACCGCGCCGCAGACCGCCGACGAGGAGGCGCCGCTGCCCACCGAGAGGGCGGCGGACGGCAGCTGCTGGGCGCGCGAGCACGTGCCGGCGATCTACGAGCAGGTGGCGGGCGAGGTGCTGGTGGTGCAGGCCGAGATCGCCGAGGACGGCACGGTGCTGCGCGCACCGATCTACCGCCGCACGCAGGTGCCGAAGCTCGTCCGCCCGCGCGGCGAGCTGCGCTTCGAGGCGCCCTGCCCGGCGCAGATGACGCCGGAGTTCATCGCCTCGGTTCAGCGGGCATTGGCGGCGCGCGGCGAGTTCGCCGGCGCGGCGAGCGGCGAGATGGACGCGCCGACGCGCGCCGCGATCCGCCGCTACCAGTCGGCGCGCGGGCTCGACAGCGGCCAGCTCTCGCTCGAGACGGCGAAGGCGCTGGGGCTGGTCGCCGTGGACCTTTCCGAGATCGAGGATTCGGGCATCTGAACAAGGGGTTGCGGGGCACCCCTCATCTCATGCACAAAATCTGGGCAGAACATCCAGAGAACATCGTAATTTCGTTAAATTTGGCGCGCGATTTTCGGCGGATTTTCGCCGGTTCCCGAAATGTCGAATTTTCTTCGCTTTGAGGTTTTTACTCATCTTTGCATTGTGATGCCGACCAGCCGCGAGAAAAGCGGCAAAGAGCAGTGACAACACCGAGGGACAAGATGAGCGTGAACCGCGACGCCGCACGGAAGTGCGGATTGCCGATTATTTGTGCAATCCTGCTGATGACCGCCGCCTGCTCGCGTCCCGTCCCGGAGATGCAGACCCTGTCCGATCTCGGCCTCGACGAGGGCCGCCAGGAGCTGGCGCTGCGCGAAGCCGAAGCGCTGCAGTCCCGCGGCCAGCGCGTCTGGTGCGTGCCTTTCGCCCGCAATCTCAGCGGCATCGACATCCGCGGCAATGCCGAGACCTGGTGGGGCCAGGCCAAGGACCTCTACGCCCGCGGCAAGGAGCCGGAGATCGGCTCGGTCATGGCCTTCAGCAAGACGCGCGCGATGCCGATGGGCCACGTGGCGGTGGTCTCGGACGTGGTCTCGCCGCGCGAGGTGCTGGTCGATCACGCCAACTGGCGCCGCAACGAGATCTCGCTGAAGATGGCGGTGGTCGATGTCTCCGCCTCCAACGACTGGTCCGAGGTGCGCGTCGAGAGCAACCCCGGCACCTTCGGCAGCACCTACCCGGTGAACGGCTTCATCTACCCGACCCGGCTGCGCTGAGCCCTGTTTCGGCTCTTCCCGAAATTCCGAAATCCCGAAATGACGAACAGCGCGGACCTTCTGGCCGCGCTGCTTTGTTTTTGCCTGATCGGGATGCCGGTGAAGGGCGCGCCGCAGGCGCCGCGCCCCTGAGCGCCGGTCAGTCGTCGGCGACGCAGACCTGGCTCTGGGTGCCGAGCCCGTCGATGCCGAGCTCGACCTTGTCGCCCGCCTTGAGATAGCGCGGCGGCTTGAAGCCGAGGCCGACGCCCGGAGGCGTGCCGGTCGAGATGATGTCGCCGGGCTCGAGGGTGAAGAACTGCGACAGGTAGGAGACGAGGAAGGGCACGCGGTAGACCATGGTGGCGGTCGAGCCGTTCTGCACGCGCTCGCCGTTCACCTCGAGCCACATGCCGAGGTTGTCGAAATCGCCGACCTCGTCCGGGGTCACCAGCCAGGGGCCGGTCGGGCCGAAGTTGTCCGAGGACTTGCCCTTCACCCACTGGCCGGCGCGCTCGGCCTGGAATTCCCGCTCGGAGACGTCGTTGATCAGGCAGAAGCCCGCGACGTGATCCATCGCGTCCTCTTCCTTGACGTATTTCGCGGTCTTGCCGATGACGAAGCCGAGCTCGACCTCCCAGTCGGTCTTGACCGAGTTGCGGGGGATGATGATCGGATCGTTCGGGCCGCAGATCGCCGAGGTGAACTTGGCGAAGATCACCGGCTCGGGCGGCACGGCCATGCCGCTCTCGGCGGCGTGGTCGGCGTAGTTGAGGCCGATGCAGATGAACTTGCGGGTGCCGCCGACGCAGGCGCCGTAGCGCTGCTCGCCCTCGACCAGCGGCAGCGAGGCCGGGTCGATCGACTTCAGCCTGTCGAGGTCCGCGAGCATGTCGCCGGCGATGTCGGCCACGTGGCCCGACAGGTCGCGCAGCTTGCCATCGGCGTCAATCATTGCGGGTTTCTCGGCGCCGCGTGCGCCGTAACGTGCGAGTTTCATGGGGAGTTCCTTCTTGAAGTCCTAGGTGGTCCAGCCGCCGTCGATGACATGGGCCTGACCGGTGGTGAAACCGGATTCGTCGGAGGCGAGGTAGGCGACCAGCGCGGCCACCTCGTTCGGGTCGCCGACCCGGCCCATCGGCTGGCGGCCGATGAAGGCCTTGAGCGCGCCCTCGTAATCGCCGGTGTCGCGCAGGCGCTGGTGCAGCGAGGGGCTGTCGACCGTGCCCGGGCAGATGGCGTTGCAGCGGATGCCCTGGGTCACGTAATCGGCGGCGACGCCCTTGGTGAGCCCCACCACGGCGGCCTTCGAGGCCGAGTAGACCAGCCGGTTGACCGGGCCGGTGATCGGGCCCGCGACCGAGGACATGTTGATGATCGAGCCGCCGCCGTTCTCGAGCATGGCCGGAAGGAAGGCGCGGATCATGCGGAACTGCGCCTTGGCGTTGAGGTTGAAGGCGAAGTCCCACTGCTCCTCGGTCGCGTCGAGAAGCGTGCCCGCGTGCACGACGCCCGCGCAGTTGAAGAGCACGTCGATGGTGCCGGTCTCGGCGGCGAAGGCCTTGATCGCCTCGCCATCGAGCACGTCGAGCTTCTTCGCGGTGATGCCCGCGATCCCGTCAAGCTCGGCCAGCGCCGCCTCGTTGATGTCGGTGGCGATGACCTCGGCGCCCTCGGCGGCGAAACGTTCGGCCGTAGCGCGGCCGATCCCCTGCCCGGCGGCGGTGATGACCGCCCTCTTCCCGGCAAGTCTTTGTTGAAGGTTCATTCTTCCTCCTTGTGCATCCTGCATCATGCGGCCGGCAGACAGGCCGGGCCAATGGGCTCGAAGCTCTTGTAGGTCAGGATGAACTCCCGGTGCCCCAGGGCTTCGGACTTGGTTTGCGCGCCGCCCGCCACAGCGACCACGAGATCGCGGATCTCGCGGCCGACCTCCTCGATGCTGCGCGTCCCTTCTATGATGTCCCCGGCGTTCACGTCCATGTCCTCGGACAGATTCCGGTAGGTATCGGGGTTGGCGCAGATCTTGATGACCGGAGAAATGGCGGATCCGACCACCGAGCCGCGCCCGGTGACAAAGAGCGACAGATGCGCGCCGCTGGCGATCATCTCGACGATTTCGGCATTGTCCGAAATGTTCGGGAAGCCGAAGCGCACGTCGCCGTCGGGCACCACGTCCATCAGGTAGAGCCCGCCGCGCGGCGGCACGTCGCCGGGCTTGATCAGGCCCGAGATCGGGCTGTCGCCGGATTTGACATAGGCGCCAAGGCTTTTTTCCTCGATGGTCGAGAGCCCGCCCGCGGCGTTGCCCGCGGCAAAGCTGCCGTAGCCGAGCGTCGCGTAGTAGCGCTCGGCCTTCTGAACGCTCTGGCGCAGCAGGTCGCCAAGCTCGGGGGTCACGGCGCGCTCGGCCATGATCTCCTCGCAGCCGATGAGCTCGCCGGTCTCCTCGAAGATGCAGGCGGCCCCCTCCCCCACCAGCAGGTCGAAGGCCTTGCCCGCCGCCGGGTTGCCGGAGATGCCCGAGGTGCCGTCGGAGCCGCCGCAGACCGTGCCGATGACCAGCTCGTCCACGCCCATGGCAACGCGCGGGACCGAGGCGACCTCGGCCAGCGCGCCGCGCACCCAGTCGCGGCCGAGCTGCACGGTCGAGGCGGTTCCCCCCGCCTTCTGGATCACCAGCGTCTTCACCGGCCGGCCCGAGGCCGAGACGGCCTCGGAGGCGCGCACCTTGTCGAAGCTCTCGCAGCCGAGGCTGACGAAGAGCACCGCGCCGACGTTGGGATGGGTGCAGAGCCGGTCCATCATCCGCGCGGCGTAGTCATTGGGGTAGCAGCCGGGGAAGCCGATCAGCTGCACGTCTTCTTCGGGAAACCCGGAAACGATCTTCGAGGCGACGAAATGCGCGCATTCCACGAGGTAGGCGACGACCACCGTGTTGCGAATGCCCTTTCGCCCGTCCTGCCGCAGCCAGCCCTTCATTGCGCCACCGCCGCCGACAGGCCGTCGGCGTCCTGCAGCATGTGGGTGGGCGTGTAGGCCGAGCGGATGTTGTGAACGTGCACATGCGCGCCTGCCGGGATCGGCTCGGTCGCGATGCCGATGGGCATGCCGTATTTCAGGATGCGGTCGCCCGCGGCAATGTCGTGCCGGGCGATCTTGTGGGCCAGCGGGATCAGGCGGGAGAGCGTCACCGCCCCGCCTTCGAGCGGCACCCCGGTGCCCTCGGGCGCGTTGGCGCGGGCGACGAGCACGTTGTCCTGCGGGCTCAGCAGCAGGAAGGGGCCGATCATGGCGCTGCGGGTCTTCGGGGCGGGCTCAGTCATGATGGAAGACCTCCTCGGCCTCGGCCCACCATTCGCCCTCGGCCCGGGTCTCGAGCGGGCGCTGCAGCGGCATGTTATGCGACCACCACTCCTGCGTCACCGGGTCGGCCGCCATCTTCGCCATGTCCGCCGCGAAGTCATTTCCGACATACTCGAAATAGGCAAAGAGCAGGTTCTCGGGCTCCTTCAGGAAGATCGAGTAATTGCGGATGTTGCAGGCGGAAATCATCTCGAGCACCTGCGGCCAGACGGCGGCGTGCAGGCGCTTGTACTCGGCGATCCCTTCGGCATCGACGGCGATGATCTGGCCGTGGCGTTGGGCACTCATGTCAGGTCCTCGGCATTGCGGGCTGTGGCGCGGTCCGGATCCTGCGGCGCAGGCAATATTCATATCCGGATGTTTCATTCATATCTAAACGTCAGCCCGTCTGCCTGTCAACGCGGGAGGGAGGCGGCGCGCCGGCCCGAGGGCGGCGCGCCGCGCGGTTTCAGCGGTAGATCAGCGTCGGCAGCCACATGGTGATACCCGGCACGAAGGTCACCAGCAGCAGCACCAGCGCCAGCGGGATCAGGAAGGGCGCCGTGCCCGCGAGCGCGCGCTCGAAGGGGATGTTGGCGACGCGGCTCAGCACGTAGAGCACCATCCCCACCGGCGGCGTCAGCAGGCCGATCATCAGGTTCAGCACCACGATCACCCCGAAGTGCACCGGGTCGACGCCCAGCTGCACCGCCACCGGCAGCAGCACCGGCACGAGGATGGTGATCGCCGCCACCGTCTCCATGAAGCAGCCGACGATGAGCAGGATGAGGTTGATCAGCAGCAGGATCACCACCGGGTTGTCCGACGCGCCGAGCAGCAGGTTCGCCGCCATCTCGGGCACCCGGTTCGAGGTGAGGATCCAGGCGAAGATCGACGCCGCACCCACCACCAGCAGCACCACGGCCGTGGTCTCGATCGTGTCGTAGCTGACGCGGATCAGGCGGCGCAGGGTGAGCGTGCGGTAGACCACCGCCCCGAGGAAGATCGCGTAGGCGCAGGCGGCCACCGCGGCCTCGGTCGGGGTGAAGGCGCCGGTGAGGATGCCGCCGACGATGATCACCGGGGTCAGCAGCGACAGGAAGGCGCGCTTGAAGCTGATGCCGAGCACCTTCAGCACGAAGGGCTGGTCGCGCTTGAACCCGTCGCGGCGGGCGAAATAGGCCACCATCAGCATCAGCGCCACGGCCATGACGAGCCCGGGGATGAAGCCCGCGGCGAAGAGCTGGCCGATCGAGGCGCTGGCGACCACGCCGTAGATCACCATCGGCAGCGAGGGCGGGATGATCGGGCCGATGGTCGACGATGCCGCGGTGATGCCGACGGCGAAGTCGGTCTTGTAGCCGGCGTCGCGCATCGCCTTGATCTCGATGGCGCCGAGCCCGCCCGCGTCGGCCACGGCCGCGCCGGACATGCCCGCGAAGATCACCGAGGCGCCGACGTTCACGTGGCCGAGCCCGCCGCGCATCCAGCCGACGAGGGCCAGCGCGAAGTTGAAGATGCGCTCGGTGATCCCGGCGGTGTTCATCAGGTTGCCGGCAAGGATGAAGAAGGGCACGGCGAGCAGCGGGAAGCTGTCGACCCCGTTCACCATGCGGTGCGCCACCACCATCGGCGGCACGGTGCCCGTCAGGATGAAGGCGAGCGAGGCCCCCGCCAGCGCGATGGCCACCGGCACGCCCACGAGGATGAGCACGAAGAGCAGGACGAAGAGAAGCGTGATGGTCATGTCCGGGTCCTAGTCGATGGCGTGGGTTTCATCCGCGTGGGCTTCGGGGTCGATGAGCCGGCTGGTGCCGCTCGACAGGTGCTTCACGGCGTTGATCGCGGCGTGGATCGCCATGCCGGCGAAGCAGACGGCGACGAACCAGTAGACATAGGACTTGGGCACGTCGATCGAGACCATCATGCCGCCGGTGCGCATGGCCAGCTGGCCCGAGAGCCAGGCGAGCGTGGCGAAGAAGCCGGTGGTGATGACGTCGATCACCGTCTGCATGACGCGGCGCAGCGGGCGCGGCACCCAGCGGTAGAGGAACTCCACCGCGATGTGGCTGTGCTTGCGCGCCGCCATGACCGAGCCGGCGAAGGTCACGCCGATCAGCAGGTAGCGGGCGATCTCCTCGGTCCAGCCGAAGGAGTCGTTGAGCACATAGCGGGTGAAGAACTGCAGGAAGACCACGAAGGCCAGCACCCAGAACAGGGCCAGCACCAGCACGTCCTGCAGGCGGATATCGGAAAGGTCGATCTCCTGCGAATCCTCGTCGGAGATGTCGAGGGTAAAGTCCTCTGGGGCGGAATTGGGGCCCGCCGGTCCCGTCTTGCTGTCGTCGTACATGGGAGCGCCTCGCAGGAGCGTCGGTGGGCCGGGGGCGGCACGGGCCGCCCGCCGGCGCGGGGAACGGTCTTACTGGCCGAGGGCCTGCAGGCGGTCGTAGGTGGCCTGGTCCCAGGTCGCCATGTCGCCGTTGTGCATCGCCTTCACCGCCTCGATGAACGGGCCGCGATCGACCTCGTTGACCGTGACACCCTCGTCGATGAACCACTGCTTGAGGTTGTTTTCGGCCTCGATCACCTGCGCGGTGGCGCAGGTTGCGGTGTCATCCAGCACCTGCTCGAGCGCGGCCTGGTCCTCTTCCGAGAGGCTGGTCCAGGTCGGGCCGCCGACGATGGTCAGCAGCGCGTCGGTGATGTGGCCGGTGAGGTTGATGTTGGACTGCACCTCGTAGAACTTCTTGGCCTGGATCGTCGGCAGCGGGTTCTCCTGCGCGTCCACGGTGCCCTGCTGCAGCGCAAGGTAGACCTCGGCGAAGGCGATCGGCGTCGGGTTGGCGCCGGTGGCTTTCGGGAACATCATGTAGAGCGGCGCGTTCGGCACGCGGATCTTCAGCCCGTCCATGTCGGCTGGGGTGAGGATCGGCTTGTTCGAGGTCACGTGGCGCTGACCGTAGTAGGTGAGCGAGGTGATGTGGTTGCCGGTGGCATCCGCGTAGCCCTGCGCCAGCTCGTTGAAGAGATCGGACGTGCGGTAGGCGTCCCAGTGCGCGAAGTCGCGGAACATGAACGGCGCGCCGCCGATGGCGAGCGGGCCGTAGTAGCGCCCGGCAAAGAGCTGGCCGGTGTAGATGATGTCGACGGTGCCGAGGCTCAGGCCCTCGTTGATGTCCGACTCCTTGCCCAGCGTCGAGGCCGGGAAGACCTCGATGCCGAGGCGGTTGTCGGTCGCCGCGACGAGCGCGTCATTCGCCGCCACCGCGCAGGTGTGGTAGGGCTCGGCGGTCTCGTAGACATGCGCGAACTTCAGCACGCGCTCGGCCGCGGCCGAGGCGGGCAGCGCGGCCCCGAGCGCCACCGATGCGGTGGTCAGGAATGCCAGTGTCTTGGTGATGCGGGTCATTTGGTTCTCCTCCCTAAAGTCCCAGTTCCTGGATC
Source organism: Salipiger sp. H15 (assembly GCF_040409955.1). Taxonomy (NCBI): domain Bacteria; kingdom Pseudomonadati; phylum Pseudomonadota; class Alphaproteobacteria; order Rhodobacterales; family Roseobacteraceae; genus Salipiger; species Salipiger bruguierae. The sequence goes on along the minus strand of NZ_CP123384.1, from coordinate 1,975,829 downwards.
GTTTCAGCCTCCCACCACCTCCAATGGCGGGATGCCGTTGTCTTCCGCGAAGCGCGCCAGCGCCTCGACGGCCGTCTGGTCGAGCGTCATGCCCTGCAGCGCGCGGCGCTTGCCTTCCGCCCATTCGCGGTCGCCTGCCGCCATGACCTCGGCCCCCTGCGCGGCGCGCGAGGCGCGGATCGCGTCACGGTAGCGGCGCAGCGTGCCGGTGAATACCTCGAACCCGGCAAAGGCGGCGGGATCGAAGGCCATGACAAAGGCGCCGAGCCCGCGCGGGGTGGTCATGTCGCCGGTGACCATGCCGGGCAGCTCGAAGCTGAGCGGGGCGCCGGGCAGCGCGCTGCTGAGGATCTCGGAGATCCCCGCGAGCCCCGCGCCCTTGTAGCCGAACTCGCCGCCGAGCGGGGCGAGCATCTCGGCCAGCGCCGGGTCGGTGACGTTCTCGCCCTGCCCATTCGAGGCGGTGTCGGCGGGCAGCTCGATCCCTAGTGCGCGCGAGAGCTGCACCTTGTTGAACGGGATCGCGCTCGTCGCCATGTCGAAGAGCCAGGGCTCCTGCCCCTGCCCCGCGGGACCGGCCATCGAGATCGGGTTGGTGCCGTGGAACTTCGCGGCGCCGCCGTGCAGGCGCACGAAACTGTCGGAGTTGCAGAAGCAGAAGCCCAGCAGCCCCTCGTCTGCGATCGCCCTGGCATAGGCCCCGGCGGCGCCGAAATGCGAGCTGGCGCGGATCGCCACGGCACCCGAGCCACCGGAGCGGGCCATGGCGATCGCCTTGTCGACGGCGGCATAGGTGGCGCGGGCGCCATGGGCGTCGTTGCCGTCGAGCAGCGCCGCCCCGGTGCTTTCGGTGACGAAGCGCAGCTCCGGCGCCGGGTTGAGCCGGCCCTTCTGGAAGCCCTCGAGGTAATGCGGCAGCAGCCGGTAGCCGTGGGTGTCCACCCCCAGCGACGAGGCATGGCTGAGCGCGCGGATCACCGCGGCGCGGGTCGGCGCGTCGCAGCCCGCCGCGGTCATCGCCGCCTCGGCAAAGCGTTCCATGGCGGCCTGCATCACCCGCGCGGGCGGGCGCGGCGCGGCGGGGGCGGTGCCTTCCTGCGCGAGGTAGTTCTGCGTCGTGTCGCGGATATGGCTGCGCATCAGCGCCTCGGCCCCGGCCACGTCCCCGGCGGCGATCAGCTCGGAAAGCTGCTGGTGCTCGGCCAGCGAACGCTCGTTGAGCTGCGGCTCGCGGCTCAGCTTGTTGCGCAGCGCCTGGATGCGGAAGGACAGCATGTGGTGCGTCTTTTCCAGGTAGACGTTGCCGCATTCGGCAAAGATCGCGTGGTGGAAGCTGTTGTCGAGCAGCTTGTAGTCGCCTGCATCGCGGCCCGAGAGCGCCGCGGCCATCTGCGCGGTGATCTCGCGCAGCCGCGCCGCGAGCGGCAGGGCACTGCGCGCGATGGCAAGGCGCAGCGCCTCGATCTCGAGCATCTCGCGCAGCTCGCCGAGGCTGCGGATGTCCTCGGAGGACATCTCGAAGACCTTGGGGCTGCGGTTCGGGCTGGTGGTGATCATGCCCTCGCATTCCAGCTGCACCAGCGCCTCGCGCACGGGGATCTTCGACATGCCCAGGGTCGCGGCCAGTTCGGATTCGCGCAGCACCGATCCCATGGGCAGATCGCCCGAGATGATCTGTTCACGGATCGCGTCACGGGCACGGTCGGACAGTTTCGGCGCGGGCTCGCGCAGGGTTGGTGCGTCCACGGTCTTGTCTCCTCCACTCCGGAAAACGGTATATGGTATACCAAACCTGCGTCAACTGTGATCTAACGCAGGGGAAACGATGCCGCACCCGGCGCGGCGCAACCCCGTGAAAGCCGGGCGGAAAACGCGAAACGCCCCGGGATGTCCGGGGCGCTTTCTGGGGGGGTGCTCGGGAGGCATGTCCCCGCAGGGACGCGGGCGGATCAGCCCTCGGCCGCCCTGCGCATCTCTTCCTCGAACTGCACGCGCAGCTTCTTGCGGATCGCCGCGGCGCGGTGGCGCTTGCGCTCGAGTTCGGAGGTCACCTCCAGCTCGGGCACCTCTGCCGGGCGGCCCGCGTCATCCACCGCGACCATGGTGAAATAGCACGAGTTGGTGTGGCGCCGCGTGCCCTTGCGGATGTCCTCGGCCTCGACGCGGATGCCGATCTCCATCGAGGTGCGCCCGGCGTGGTTGACGCTGGCGCGGAAGGTCACCAGCTCGCCCACGTTGATCGGCTGCTTGAAGGTCACCTGGTCCACCGAGAGCGTCACCGCGTAGCGCCCGGAAAACCGCGAGGCGCAGGAAAAGGCGACGCGGTCGAGCAGGTTGAGCAGCGCACCGCCGTGCACCTTGCCGCTGAAATTCGCCATGTCGGGCGTCATCAGCACGGTCATCTCGAGTTGGCGGGGGTCCATGGCTTGCTCCGTTCGTGCCTGTCTGTGGACCCCAGCGCTAGCATGCGCGGCGCGGCGGCTGCCTCTGCTTTCTGCGCCGCGCCGCCGAATTTCCCGCCTGCGGGGCAGGCCTGCATCGCGCCGCGCCGGAGGGAGACCGGGGATGGGCAGAATCGCCCCCCTGCCCGCCCGGCGTGCCGCCGCTGCCTGCCACCTTCGCCGAGGCGCAACGCGGAGGGTGTTTCGGTAACCCCGCACATTCCCCCCGGCTTATCCACGTGGACGCTACGTAAACCTCTGGATGACTCGGTTGAGCGAAAACCGCTCCGCCGACATCCTTGGGGACCTTCGCACACAAGCCCCGAAAGGAGACCTCATGGCCCGGATCCTTCTGATCCTTCCAGACCAGGACCAGCGCAGCGCTCTGGACCGCATCCTTGCCGAGGGCGGCCACGATGCCTTTCAGACCGCGACCGCGGACGATGCCCGCCCGCTGATCGAAAGCGGCCTGTACGACCTGGTGATGCTCGACCCAGAGCTGCCCGACCAGGACGGGTTCGTCTTCCTGCGCGACCTGCGCGCGGTGAACAAGCGCCAGCCGATCGTCGTGCTGAACCGCTACGCGCGGGTGGCGACGACGCTGCTGGCAAAGGGGCTCGGCGCGAGCGGCATCCTGACCATGCCCTTCACCCGCGGCGAGTTCTTCTCGACCATCGACGACGCCATCGCGGCGTGACGCAAGCCCGCGTGTCCGGGCCGAATGCTCCGGGCGCGCCCGCGCGGCGGGTGGCCGCGCTCAGACCTCGAGGACGGTGAACTTCGGCTTCTGCGGCGGGAACTTCGCGCGGTCTTCCTCAAGCAGGCCGGAATCCGTGATGATCCGGTCGATCTCCTCGATCGGGACGGTCCGGTGCAGCGCGCGGGACATGAAGCGGCTGCTGTCGGCCAGCAGCACCACCTCGCTTGCCGCGGCGATCATCGCGCGCTTCAAATGCCCCAGCTCGAGATGGGTCTCCGACACGCCGGTCTCGTCGATGGCCGCCGCCGACATGAAGAAGATGTCGCAATGGATGTTGCGCAGGAAGCTGAGCCCCGGCTCACCGAGCAGGCTGAACGAGCCGTAGCGGCAGGCGCCCCCCGGCACGATCAGCGTGATGTTCTCGCGGTAGGTCAGCTGCTTGGCGACGTAGACGTCGTTGGTGATCACGGTGAGCGGGATCTCGAGCTGCGCGATCTCGTCGGCGAGCCGGTGGCAGATCACCGCGCCGGTGTCGATGAGCAGCGACTGGTGCGGCTCGATCAGGGTCAGCGCCTCGCGCGCTATGGCCTGCTTTTCCTCGACCGCGGTGCGCTGCGACAGGTCGGTCGAGGGCTCGTAGGTCGCCCGCGAGCGGATCGCCACGGCGCCGCCATGGGTGCGCCGGACCAGCCCCTCGCTGGCGAGCAGGTCGAGATCGCGGCGGATGGTCGAGACCGAGATGCCGAACATGCGCGCAAGGTCCTGCCCCGAGCCGGCCTGGTTCTGCCGGAACCATTCGATCAGGTGCTGGCGCCGTTCGGCGGGCAGCATCTCGTCGCTCAACGCGTCCTCGAAGTCAGTCAAGGGGCTCTCCCTGCTCGCTATTCTTCATCATCACGGATGGTTGACCTCTCTCTTCACATCACAACCGGCTTGGCAACCAAAGAACGATCTGGGGAAACACCGCCAGAATCACCGTTCCGAGGCACAGCAGCAGGAAAAATGGTGCCGCGGCGCGCACGGTCTCTCCCATGGAACGTCGCGTCAGCCCCTGCAGCACGAAGAGGTTGAGCCCCACCGGCGGCGTCAGCGCGCTCATCTCGATCATGATCACGAGGTAGATGCCGAACCAGATCGGGTCGAACCCGGCCTGCACGATCAGCGGCACGGCGATCGGCACGGTCATCACCGTCATCGAGGTGCCGTCGAGGAACATGCCGAGCACGATGTAGAGCGCGGCGAGGATCAGCAGCACGCCGTAGGGCGAGAGCTGCATCGCCGAGATGCCCTGGGTGATCTTGGTCGGCAGGTGCATGTAGGCGATGGCCGCCGACAGGAAGGCCGAGGCCGCGATCAGCATGAGGATCATCGCCGAGACGCGGATCGTCGCCATGAGGCTGTCGCGCATGAGTTGCAGCGAGAACTGCCCGGTGACCACGGTGATCACGATGGCGCCGAAGACGCCGACCGCCGCCGCCTCGGAGGGGGTGGCGATGCCCGAGTAGATCGAGCCCAGCACCACGACCATCAGCAGCATGATCGGCACGAGCTCCAGCGCGCCGCGCAGCAGCGCGCCCGCGCTCACCTCGCCCTCGTATTTCGGGGCGCGCGACGGGTCGAGGATCGACATGATCGCGATGTAACCGACGTAGAGCCCCGCCATCATCAGTCCCGGGATGACCCCCGCCGCGAAGAGCTTGGCGATCGAGACCTCGGCCAGCACGCCGTAGACGATCATCGCGATCGAGGGCGGGATCAGCAGGCCGAAGGATCCCGCCCCGGCCAGCGAGCCCGAGGCCAGCCGCAAGTCGTAGCCGCGCGCCTGCAGCTCGGGGATGGTGATCTTGCCGACGGTGGCGGTGGTCGCCGTCGACGAGCCCGAGATCGCCGCGAAGACCGTGCAGCCGAGCACGTTGGTGTGCAAAAGCCCGCCGGGGATGCGCGCCACCATCGGGGCGAGCCCGCGGAACAGCCGCTGCGAGATGTCGGTGCGGAAGATGATGTCGCCCATCCACATGAAGATCGGGATCGCCGCCAGCTCCCAGGAAATGGCGGAGGAGGAGATGACCTTGGTGGCGATGGCGCCGATGCGTGCGGCGTTGAAGTCGAGCACGAGGTACATCGCCGAGGCGCCGACCAGCATCAGGCCGGAGAAGATCCAGACCCCTGCCCCGAGGAAGAGCCCGAGCAGGCCGAGGACGATGGCGGCGGAAAATGTGACGGACATGATCTCTCTCCCGGCTCAGAGGTTCAGCGCGCGCTCTTCGGCATGGCCGACGGCAACCAACCGCAGCGCCCGCACGACGAGCTGAAGAAGAAGGAGGGCCAGCCCGATCAGGAAGAAGCTCTCGGGGATCCAGAGCGGGATCGGGATGAAATGCTCGCTGGTGGAGCCGCGCGAGAAGAGTTTCGAGACGGTCTTCCACTGGTAGTTCAGCAGGAAGCCCATGATGGCGCCCGCCGAAAGCAGGGTGAAGGCCTCGGCCAGCCAGCGCGCCCGCCCCTTCAGCCGGTCGGTCAGCACCGTGACGCGGATCATCGCCCCCTCCTGCAGCGCCCAGGGCGCCGCGAGGAAGGTGATCGCCGCCACGCCGTAGCCCACCAGCACATCCGCCATGTAGGTGGACCGCGAGAAGAAGCGCAGGCAGATCTCGAGCAGGATGAGTGAGGTCATCAGCACGAGCAGCGTGGCCGAGATCACCGCCGCGCAGCGGTTCAGCAGCGCGGAGCATCGCGCCACCACGTGCAGCCATGCCGGATCGTCGGTCCGGGCCGGGTGCGGGGGCGCTGCCAGCTCGGCAATCTCTTCGAGGGTCTTTGCGGTCATCTGAGCCATGTCCTTTCTGCCGCGGGGGCCGCGCCGGGCCTTCGCGCGAAGGCCCGGCAACATCAGGTGCCGCCGGGGATCAGCCCGCGGTCGCCTTCAGCTCCTCGAACTTCGCCAGCACCGCGGCGCCGCGGTCGCCGGTCTCGGCCAGCCAGCCCTCCTTGACCTTGGCCCCGGCGGCCTTGAGGAAGTCGAAGACCTCGGCGGGGACGTCGTCGTCGAGGGTGATCTTCATGCCGTTCTCGGACATCTTGGCATAGGCCGCGTCGATCGAGTCGCGCATGATCTCCCAGTTGTAGGCATCGCAGGCCGGGACGATCTCCAGCATCGCGGCCTGCACCTCTTCGGGCAGCGCGTCGAACTCGTCCTTGTTCACGTGGCACATGAACAGGCCCATGGCATAGTTCATCTCTGTGAAATCGCTCACGTAATCCCACAGCGACAGCTGCATCGCGCCATCCGCCGAGGTCAGCACCGCGTCGATGCCGCCGGTGGAGAGCTGCGGGATGAGGTCCGACCATGCGACCTGCAGCGGCGCCGCGCCGGCGTTCATCATGGTCTCGGTGCCGTTCACGTCATAGGTGCGGATGCGCAGGTCCTTGAGCGCGTCGACCGAGGTGATCGGGCGCGGCGCGTTGATCCCCGACGGCGGGTTCGGCATCGCCCAGAGCAGCACCATGCCGTTGTCCTCGAAGATTTTGGCGTATTCCTCGCGCGCCGCCTGCCAGAGCAGGAAAGCCTCTTCCGGGGTCGAGGCGATGAAGGGCAGCGACGAGAGGTTGAAGAACGGGTCGATCCCGCCGAGCTGCGTGACCAGCGTGACCGCAGCCTGCACCGCCCCGTCCTGCACCGCGTCGAAATGGTCGACGGACTTGTAGCCGAGCGCGCCGCCGCCCTGGTAGGTGATGGTCAGCGCATCGCCCACCTTCTTCTCCAGCTCGGAGAGGAAGAAGGTCGAGGCCTTCCCGGAGAGCGCCTGCGCGCCGTATTCGTCCGCCATGTCCCAGCGGATGTTGGCAAGGGCGGGACGCGCGAAGGCGGAAAGCGCCCCGGTCGCGGTGGCCGCCTGCATGAAGGTGCGACGGGTGAAGGTCATGATGAAGCTCCCTGTGCTTCGTTCATCCTGCCTGGTGCGCATGCCGCCCGTGCCGGGTGAACAGGTCTGACGTCGGTTTATTGATGATCGAGTCGAGCAGGATCATGCACACATGCACGCACATCTTGGCATTTTCTGTCAAGAAACCTTCACTATCTCCCACATAATTCCGCTAATTCCCGAAATCGCGCGCTGATAGGCCGAAAATCTGCGCAATTCTTATGCGGATTCTGGAAAAACGTCACGGTCGCTCGGATTTTCATTCACAAACGCGCAGAAGTGCGCAAGTGATCAGGGAAGGCGGTGGAATCACCAGGCCACCGCAGCCACGTAAGAACAGGACCGTCTTCGCATGGATGAGCAGACCGACACCGCGCCCGTCATAGTCATTTCCGGAGCGAATCGCGGCATCGGCGCCGCGATCGTGCGCGAGTTGAAGGCGCATGGCTATCGCCTCTCGCTCGGCGCCCGCGACATCGCCTCGCTCGAAGAAGCGCATGGTCCGGCGGATGACATGACGTTTTATGCGCAGTTTGACGCATATGAGCCAAAAACCGCCGAAGACTGGATCGACGCGACCGTGCAGAAGTTCGGCCGTATCGACGGGTTGGTCAACAATGCCGGCAACGGCGAGCATGTCCACCTCATGGACGAGAACGAGGAGGCGCTCGACCGGCTCTGGGCGGTCAACGTCAAGGCGCCGCTGCGGCTGACGCGCCTGTGCATGCCGCATCTCGAGCAGACCGGCCGCGGCCGGATCATCAACATCGTGTCACTCTCGGGCAAGCGCGTGCGCAACCCGCTGGTGGGCTACAACATGACCAAGTTCGCCATGATGGGCCTGCACCACACCACCCGCTTCGTCGGCTGGGAGAAGGGCGTGCGCGCCACCGCCATCTGCCCCTCCTTCGTGCGCACCGAGATGAGCGCCTACACCAAGAAGGTCACCCCCGAGGAGATGATCCAGCCCGGGGATCTTGCCGGTCTGGTGCGCACCGCGATCGAGCTGCCCAACACCGCGGCCATGGCCGAGATGCTGGTGAACTGCCGTCTCGAAGACACGCTGTGAGGCGCCGATGATCCTCGACAACCTCGAAACACTGCAAACCGACGCGACGCTCCCGGCCGAGGCCGAGGTCGTCATCATCGGCGGCGGCATCGCGGGCGTGACCACCGCGCTCTACCTCGCCGAGGCGGGCGTGAAGGTCGTGCTCTGCGAGAAGGGCCGCATCGCCGGCGAGCAGAGCTCGCGCAACTGGGGCTGGGTGCGGCAGATGGGCCGCGATCCGGTCGAGCTGCCGCTGACCATCCGTTCGCTCGAGCTCTGGCGCGAGATCGACCGGCGCTTCGGCATCGACACCGGCTTCCGCGAGACCGGCATCACCTATGTCTGCCGCACCCGCGCCGAGGTGAAGGAATTCACGGACTGGTCGGTTTATGCCGAGCGCGCGGGGATGGAATCGCGCAAGCTGGACCGCAAGGGCCTGCAGGACGTGCTGCCGGGCATCTCGGAGACCTATTCCATGGGGCTCTACACCCGCAACGACGGCCGCGCCGAACCCTGGCGCGCGGTGCCGCAGATGGCCATGGCGGCCCGGCGGCTCGGCGCGGTGATCCTCGAGAACTGCGCCGTGCGCGGGCTCGAGCAGAGCGCCGGGCGGCTCAGCGCCGTGGTCACCGAGAAGGGCACGATCCGCACCGACCGCGCCGTGCTGGCCGGCGGCGCCTGGTCGCGGCTCTTCCTCGGCAACCTCGGGGTGAACTTCCCGCAGCTGAAGATCCTCGGCACCGCGGCGCGCATCGAGAGCTCTGCCAAGGTGCCGCCGATGCCCGTCGGCGGCGGCGACTTCGCCTTCCGCAAGCGGCTCGACGGCGGCTATACCGTGGCGCTGCGCAATGCCAACGTCGCGCCCATCGTGCCCGACAGCTTCCGGCTCTTCCGCGATTTCTTCCCCACGCTGGTCACCAGCTGGCGCGAGCTGAAGCTGCGGGTCGGCGGGCAGTTCGTGTCCGAGCTGACCATGCCGCGGCGCTGGTCGCTCGACGAGACCAGCCCCTTCGAGCGCATCCGCACGCTGGAACCCCTGCCCCACGAGCCGTTCAACCGCATCACCCTGCGCAACCTGCCCAAGGTCTTCGCCGGATTTGCCGATGCGCGCCAGACGCACAGCTGGGCCGGGATGATCGACGCCACCCCCGACGCGATCCCCGCGATCTCGGAGGTGGAGCGCCTGCCCGGGCTCTTCCTCTCCGCAGGGTTCTCGGGGCACGGTTTCGGCTCTGGCCCCGGGGCGGGCGAGCTGATGGCCCAGATGGTTCGCGGCGTGACGCCGCGGGTCGATCCTGCCCCTTTCCGCCTTTCGCGGTTCCGCAACACCCATTCCGAAGCCGCGGCACGCGCGGCCTGAAGACCACAACAGGGATAAGACAATGGCCTGGAGAATTGGCGTAGACTCGGGCGGCACGTTCACCGACGTGTGCCTGTTTGACGAAGACAGCGGCAAGGTCGAGATCTGGAAGGTCTCGTCGACACCCGACGATCCCTCGCGCGGGATCACCACGGGGGTGGTCGAGGGGCTGGACCAGGTCGGCAAGACCGCGAAGGACCTTTCCTTCCTCGGCCATGGCACCACCGTCGCCACCAACGCGCTGATCGAGCTGCGCGGGGTGAAGACCGGGCTGATCGTCTCGGACGGGTTCCGCGACCTGCTCGAGATCGGACGGCAGAAGCGCCCGAACCTCTACGACATGATGGCCGAGAAGCCCGAGCAGCTGGTCACGCGCGACCTGCGCCGCGAGGTGCCCGAGCGGATGAAATACGACGGCACGGTCGACGTGGCGCTCGACGAGGAGGCGCTGCGCACCGAGCTGCGCGCGCTCGCCGGTCAGGACATCAAGTCGCTGGCGGTCTGCTTCCTCTACGGCTTCCTCAACACCGAGCACGAGGCTCTCGCCAAGCGCGTGATCGCCGAGGAGTTGCCGGATGTGTTCGTCTCGGCCTCGCATGACGTGGCGCCGGAGTTCCGCGAATTCGAGCGGCTCTCGACCACCGTGGTCAACGCCTATCTCGGGCCGGTGATGAAGCGCTACATCCGCCGCCTGAAGGAGAACCTCGAGGGCATCGGGCTCGAGATCGCGCCGCAGCTCACCCAGTCGAACGGCGGCGTCATCGGCTTCGACACCGCGGCCAACCTGCCGGTGCGCACGGTGCTCTCGGGCCCCTCGACCGGCGTGGTGGCGGCGCAGGCGATCGGCAGGATGTCGGGCTTCGAGAACATCATCACCTTCGACGTCGGCGGCACCTCGTCCGACGTGGCGCTGCTGCAGAACGGCATCTGCCAGCTGACCGGCGAGGCGGACGTGCACGGCTACCCGATCAAGGCGCCGATGCTCGACATCCACACCGTCGGCGCCGGCGGCGGCTCGATCGCCCATGTCGACACCGGCGGGCTGCTGAAGGTCGGCCCGCGCTCTGCCGGCGCCCATCCCGGGCCGGTCTGCTACGGGCTCGGCGCGACCGAACCCACGGTGACCGACGCCAACATCGTGCTGCAGACGCTGAACCCGGTCGAGATCCTCGGCGGCCGCATGAAGGTGCGCCGCGACCTCGCCGTCGCCTCGGTGCAGCGGTTGGCCGACCGGCTGGGGCTCGGCGTGATGGAGACCGCGCAGGGCATCATCTCGGTGGTCACCGCCAACATGGCCAAGGCGATCCGCGTCATCTCGGTGCAGCGCGGCCATGACCCGCGCGACTACGCGCTGATGGCCTTCGGAGGCGCCGGCCCGCTGCACGCGGCGCGGCTCGCGCGCGAGCTCGACATGGGCAAGGTGATCGTGCCGCTGACCCCCGGGACGCTCTGCGCGCTTGGCCTGCTGCTGACCGACCTGCGCGCCGACTTCGCGATCTCGCGGCTGATGCCGCTCGGCCGCGACGCGCTGGCCCCGGTCGAGGCAGGCTTTGCCGAGCTGATGGCGCAGGCGGGCGACTGGTTCGACACCGAGGAGATCGCCGAGGACCGCCGCATCATGACGCGCACCGCCGACATGCGCTACATGGGCCAGAACTACGAGCTGTCGGTCGCCGTCCCCGCCGGGCCGATCACCGCCGCGACCTTCACCGCGCTCGAGGAGGGCTTCGAGGCGGCCCACCGCCAGCGCTTCGGCTTCGTCGCCGAGGGCGAGCCGATCCAGCTGGTGACGCTCCGGCTCGAGGCCGCCGGCATCGTCAACAAGGCGCAGTTCAAGTCGCAGGAGCCCGCCGGGCCCGACGCCTCGGGCGCGCAGATCGCCAGCCGCGACGTGTGGATGGCCGAGGCCGGCGACTTCATCTCCTGCCCGGTCTACGCGCGCGACAGGCTGCGCCCCGGCAACGTGATCCAGGGCCCCGCCATCGTCGAGCAGATGGACACCACCACGGTGATCCTGCCCGACATGACCGGCACCGTGGACCCCTATCTCAACCTGATCCTGGAGGTGACGGCATGAACGCGCACGCAAGGACCCAGATCGACCCGATCACCGTCGAGGTCATCGGCTCCGCCCTGCAGAGCATCGTCGAGGAGATGGGCGAGGCGCTGGTGCGCGCCTCCTACTCGACCAACATCAAGGAGCGGCGGGACTGCTCGACCGCGCTGTTCGACCACCGCGGCAACACGCTCTGCCAGGCCGAGCACATCCCGATGCACCTCGGCTCGTTTCTCGGGGTGATCCCGGCGATCCTCGCGCGGTTCGAGATGCAGGACATCCGCCCCGGCGACGTGTTCATGGCCAACGACGCCTACGCGGGCGGCGCCACCCACCTGCCCGACATCGTGCTGGCCGAGCCGATCTTCGTCGACGGCACGCTGGTCGCCTGGGCGGTCAACACCGCGCACCACTCGGACTTTGCCGACCGCGGCCATGACCACATCTACCAGGAGGGGCTGCGCATCCCGCCCGTCCGGCTCTACCGCGAGGGCTTGCTCAACAAGGACCTGCAGGAGATGTTCCTGCTCAACTGCCAGGTCCCGCGCGAGCGCATCTCGGACCTCCGGGCGCAGATGTCGGCGAACCGGCTCTGCGTGCAGCGGATGACCGACCTCTGCGCCAAGTACGGCATGCAGATGGTGCTCGCCGCGGGCGACGCGCTGCAGGACTACGCCGAGCGCAAGATGCGCGCCGCCATCGCGGCGATCCCCGACGGCACCTATGCCTTCGAGGATCAGTTCGACAGCAACCAGCGCGCCGGGGCGATGACCTTCTCGGTCGAGATCACGGTGAAGGGCGACGAGATGACGCTCGCCTTCGACGGGCCGCCGCAGGTGCGCGGCGGGCTCAACCTGATCTACACCTCGCTGCTCGCGGCCTCCTACTTCACCGTGAAGTCGGTGCTCGACCCGACCGTGCTGCCGAACGCCGGCCTTGCCCGGCCGCTGACGGTGACCGCGCCCAAGGGCACGATCCTCAACTGCGAGCACCCGGCCGCCGTCGACGGGCGCATCGCCGCCGCGCAGCGGGTGACCGACCTCGTCTACGGCGCGCTCGCCAAGGCGCTGCCCGGCAAGGTCATGGCCGCCGGCAACGGCTGCTGCACCGGCGCGATCTTCAACGGCACGGACGACGCGGGCAACATCTGGGTCTATCTCGAGACCATCGGCGGCGGCGGCGGCGCGCGTCCCGGCGCGGACGGGCTCTCGGGGATCCACGTGGGGCTCACCAACACCTCGAACCTGCCGGTCGAGGCGCTGGAGCTGGAATACCCGCTGACCCTGCTGCGCTACGAGCTGGTGGATGACAGCGCCGGGCTCGGCGAGTTCCGCGGCGGCATGGGCATCCGCCGCGTCTACCGCGCCGAGAAACCCTGCCGCTTCACCGTCGAGGGCTCGCGCGTCGGCTCCTTCCCATGGGGGCTCGACGGTGGCGGCAGCGCCGACTGCACGCATCTCGACTTCGGCGACGGGCGCACCGAGTTCTCGGGCATGGTCGACCTCAAACCCGGCCAGATCGTCTCGATCACCACGCCCGGCGGCGGCGGCTACGGCGATCCCGCCCGGCGCCCGCGCGAGGCGGTCGCCCGCGATCTCGCCGAGGGGCGCATCAGCGCCGAGGCCGCCCGCACCACCTTTGGAATGAGCGTCTAACCCACTCACGGAACGCCTCTTTCCGGGCCAGCCCCCGCACGCTCCGGCGTGCGGGTCGGCCTTGATCACCCCGAACTTACCCCAGACCAAGACAAGGAACACCCGATGGTCAAGATCACCAAAGTCAAATCCGGCTCCATCTTCGAGGAGAAGGAGAGCTATTCGCGCATCGTCGCCGTCGACAACTGGATCTTCGTGTCGAACACCGCCGGCCGCAACTACAAGACCCGCGAGATGTCGACCGACCCGGTCGAGCAGGCCGAGCAGTGCTTCAAGAACATCGAGGGCGCGCTGAAATCCGTGGGCTCCTGCCTCGAGGACGTCGTGCAGTCGAGGATCTTCATCCCCTATGTCGAGGATGCCAAGGCGGTGATGGAATACGTCGGCACGCGCCTCAAGGGGATCGACCCGCAGCGCACCGTCACCTGCTCGCCGCTCGGCGCGCCGGACTTCAAGGTCGAGATCGAGGTGACCGCCTACCGTGGCGCCTCGCAGGCCGAGGTCGAGCACATCACCATCTCGCTCGCGGACTGAACGCGGCGCGATTGACGAGACCGGGGCCCCGTGCCAAGCGCAGGGGGCCCCACCCTTTTCCGCAAGGACATGACCATGGCCCCCACCGACACGCCCTCCCTGCTCTCCGACACCGCCCGCGTCGCGGCGATGAAGGGCAACGCGCTGGCGCAACTGGACTTCTTCCGCGCCAGCCTGCGCGAGGACGGCGGCTTCGACACGCTCGAGGTCGATGGCAGCCCGGTCCCCGGCCAGCCGCAGGACCTGATGACCACCGCGCGGCTGATCCATTCCTATGCGATCGCCCATATCGCCGGCGCGCCGGACTGCCTGCGCATCGTCGACGCGGGCATGGCGGCGCTCGCCACCGACTGGCCCGCCGGGCACCGCGACGCCGAGCACGGCGGCTACCTGCCGATCCCGCGCGACGGCGCGCCCGCCCCCTCGACCGACAAGCAGGCCTACGGCCATGTCTTCGTCCTGCTCGCCGCCGCCTCTGCGAAATCCGTCGGCCATCCCGATGCCGACCGCCTGCTGGCCGAGGCCGCCGCGGTGATCGAGGCGCGGTTCTGGGACGAGGAGACCGGCCGCCTGCAGGACGAGTTCCGCCGCGACTGGCAGGTCTTCTCGGACTACCGCGGGATGAACGCCAACATGCACGGGGTCGAGGCCTTCCTCGCCGCCTATGAGGCCACGGGCGATGCCGTGTGGCTGACCCGCGCCGGGCGGATCCTCGATTTCTTCACCGGCCGCGTCGCGCCCGAGCATGACTGGCGCCTGCCCGAGCACTACCGCACCGACTGGTCCGTCGACGCGGGCTACGAGGGCAACCCGATGTTCCGCCCCGCCGGCACCACGCCCGGCCACTCGCTGGAACTGGGCCGGCTGCTGCTGCAATACTGGGACCTGACCGGGCGCGCCGACGCGGCGCTGCCGGAGCGCGCGCGCAAGCTGATCGAGACCGCCGCCGAGGGCGCCTGGCGCGAGGCGGGCGGCTTTGCCTACACGCTCGATTTCGACGGCACGCCGCTGGTGACCGATCGCTACTGGTGGCCGGTGACCGAGGGCATCGGCGCCTTTGCCGCGCTGGCAAAGCAGGGCGGGCAGGCCTCGGACCTCGACTGGTACGCACGGCTCTGGCAGGTCTCGGACGCGCTCTTCATCGACGCGGCGCGCGGCGGCTGGTTCCCCGAGGTGGACGAGGCCGGCCAGCCGGTCGCGCGCATGTTCACCGGCAAGCCCGACATCTACCACGCGCTGCAGGCCTGCCTCTTCCCGCTGGCCCCGGGGCTGTCAGGCTATTACCGCGACCTCAAGGGCGTGCTGGCCTGACGGCAGCGCCCCGGGGGCATTCCCGCAACGAAGAACGGGCAATGGTCTCCCATTGCCCGCCAAGCCAGTCCCGGGCCGCGATCCGGCCCGGGGAAGCTGCACCCGGTCAGAAGGTCACGCCCAGAGCGACGACCAGCGACTCCTTGGTGCGGTTGCCGTTGAACCCGTCGTAGCGGCCGTAACTCACGTTGATCATCGCCGAACGCGAGAGCGAGATCGACGCCCCGGCGAAGCTGTTGAAATAGCCCGTCTCGTCGACGAAATCCTCGTAGGAATTGGCGAACTCGACGTCGACGCCCAGCCCGACATAGGGCTGGATCGCCCCCGGCCCGACGTGCTGCAGCGCCGCCTTGGCATAGACCGAGCCGTAGTCCTCGGTGCTTTCGCCGCGCGGGCCCTTCACCCTCGCCCCGAGCGAGTTGGTGGTCTCGTCGAACCAGGTCTTCTGCCAGGCCGCGCCGATGTTGGGGCGCAGGATCCAGCTCTCGGGCAGCGCCGCGATGTCGGCCCTCGTGAAGGTGCCCACCGCGTCCGCCTGCAGGTAGAGCCGTTGCGCGTCCTGATCGGACTCCATGGTGGCGAAGGGCAGCGGGATGCTGGTCTCGGCGGTCTCGTCGAACCAGCCGGCGCGCAGGGCGATGCCCCAGTTTTCATTCACCACCTTCAGCACGTCGGCCCGCAGCGCCCAGAACTCGATGTCGCTGCTGCCGTCGTTGTGGCGCATCTCGACCTCGTTGCGGTTCACCTCGACCCCGAGGCCCAGCATCAGGTCGGCGTTCGGGGCGTAGAAATACTGCGCGCCGAAGCCATGCGCCTCGCTGTCGGCCTCCATGTCGGTGCCGGCGTTCTCGGTCCGCCAGGCGTCCGACCAGCGGTTGTCGGACGAGAAGCGCAGGAACGAGGCGCTGTCACTCGGGCCCTTGTTCAGCTGGATGATGGCGCTGAGCGGGGTCAGCAACTCGCTCACACCGTCGGAATAGCCGTCCTCGGGGTTGCCGGGAATGTCCGCCAGCGCCGACATGCTGCGGCCGAAGGCGACGCGGGACTGCACCGCGCCGTAGCGCTCGTTCGAGGACATGATCCCCAGAAGCCCGGTCCGCCCCATGTTGGCGAGGACCCGGATCGACAGGGGCGGCGGGCCGCCGGCTCCCATGGCTTGCGGCGCGTCCGCCTTGGCTGCCGTTCCCGGGCACAGGGTTACCGCGCCCAGAGCGCAGGTCGCTATGAGTTTGAGCATCTCGCTCCTCCACTGATGTCAGGTGTTGTGGGGCTCCTCCGCCCCTTCTCGTCACACGGCGCACAGGCGCGGCGCCGTCATTCGGGCAAGATCCGGCCCCGCGCGCCCCGCTGACGTTCAGCCGGGCGCGTTCCCGCGGATGCGCCGCGGGACAGCCGGACCGGGTGCCGCCGCGCCGTCAGGCGCCGCGACCGCGGTTCTCTTGCAATGTCATCTGTCCTCCTCCGCGCGGCCGCAACGTCCCCCGGCGACCGCACTCCTCCTCTGTTCCGCGACCCTAGCGAGAGGAGGGCGCAAATGAAAAATTGATTATTCAGCGCTCATGTATTCATGGCATGAATGAGAGAGCAGCACCGCCCGCTCATCCCTCCCGTTCCGCATCCGCCACGCAGGCCTTGAGCAGGCCGCGCATCCAGATCAGCCCCGGATCGCGCGTGCGGTGCGCGTGCCAGCGCAGGCTCTGCCGCAGCGGCGCCACCGCGAAGGGCGCAGGGTGCACCTCCATCCCGCCACGGGCGACGGCGATCTGCGCGAGGCGCCGCTGGATGAGGCCGATCCGGTCGGTGCCGCGGATCAGCTCGGGGATCGACGAGAAGAGGTAGGAGGACAGCACCTTGCGCGGCACGATCCCGGCGTTGCGGATCGCCACGGCGGAATAGCTCTCCTGCCCGGTCAGCGGCTCCATCAGCACCTGCGGCGCGGCGGCGAAGCGTTCGAGCGTCATCTCGGCCCCGGCATGCGGGCCGCTGCCGTCGATGAGCACGACCAGCTCGTCCTCGAAGAGGATCTCGTGCTCCTGCTCGCTGGCACCGAGGTAGTCGGGCACGATCAGCATGTCCGCCTCGCCGCGGTCGAGCAGCTTGGCCGGGTCGGCGTGCTGCGGGCGCAGGTTGAGCCGGATGTTCGGCGCCTCCTCGGCCACCCGGCGCGACAGCTGCGCGCCGAGCACGGCCAGCGAATAGTCCGAGATGACGATGTTGAAGGTCCGCGCGTCGGTGAGCGGATCGAAGACCGGACGGATGCGCGTGGCGCTCTCCACCCGCATCATGATCTCGCGCACCGGCTCCTGCAGCGTCTCGGCCAGCGGCGAGAGTTCCATCCCCCGCCCCACCTGCACCAGCAAGGGGTCGTCGAAGAAGGTCCGCAGCCGCCCCAGCGCGTTCGACATGGCCGACTGGGTGATGAACATCTCCTCCGCCGCCCGCGTCACGCTGCGGGTCTTCAGCAGAATGTCGAGCGCCGCCAGCAGGTTCATGTCGAGCTTGTTGAAACGCATGGGCCCCTCCTCCGATCCAATTCACCGCATCAATGTCAGCCATTCATCGAAGCAATTTTCTAAATACCTCTGCCAAAGCTACAGGATTGGCAAGCAGGATTCGCACCCGGTTCCGCCCGGGTGCTGGCAGACGGAGGAGCCTGACCATGCGCATCATCGGACCCGACTACCTGGTGTTCGGGGTGGACGATCTGGAGGGATCGAAGACCTACCTTGCCGATTTCGGCCTGAAGCCGGTGCAGCTCGACGCGACCGGCTGGCTCTTCGAGACCCTCGACGGCACCGGCGTCATCATCCGCCCCAAGGGCGACCCCAAGCTGCCCGCCCCGCTCGAGACCAAGAACATGCTGCGCCAGCAGGTCTACGGCGTCGAGGACGCGGCCGCGCTCGACGCGATCGAGGCCGAGATGTCCAGGGACCGCCGGGTAACGCGGCTCGCCGATGGCGCGATCGAGTTCCGGGACGACCTCGGCTTCGAGCTGCGCTTCCAGGTGAGCATCCGCCGCCCGCTCTCGATGCCCGCCGAGAAGATCAACGCCCCCGGCGCCCCGGCGCAGCGCGCGCCGAACGAGCTCGGCGTCACCGACGACATGGCCGCCCTGCCGCGCTCGCTGAGCCACGTGGTGCTTTTCGTGCCCGACATGGACAAGATGGTCCGCTTCTTCTGCGACCGCCTCGGCTTCGTCATCACCGACGTGCTGACCGGCGCGGGCCCTTTCCTGCGCCCGGCGGCGAACGACGATCACCACACGCTCTTCTTCATCCGCACCCCCGCCTACATGATGGGCTGCGAGCACCTCGCCTTCCACATGGGCGGGCCGACCGAGCTGATGGTGGCGGGCGACCGCTTCGTGCGGAAGGGCTACCAGAGCTTCTGGGGTCCGGGTCGCCACAAGTTCGGCTCTAACTGGTTCTGGTACTTCAACAGCCCGCTCGGCGTGCATTTCGAATACGACGCCGACATGGACAAGCACGACGACACATGGGTCGCGCGCGAGGCGCCGAACGGCCCCGAGGCGAGTCAGATGTTCCTGCTGCAGTGGCGCGAGAAATGGGCCCCCGGCGGCGGCCCCGAGGGCGGTTCCGGAAAACCATGAGCGCGGGCCAGCTGAGGCTGTGCCACCGGGACGACGTTCCCGAGGGCGCGGCCCGCGGCTTCCTACCCCTGCCAGGCGCCCCGCGCAACGTCATCGTGGTGAAGCGCGGCGGGCAGCTGCATGGCTACATGGACGCCTGCCCGCACTACCGCGGCGGCACGCCGATGGCCTGGCGCAGGGACGCCTACCTGAACGGCGACGGCACGCATATCGCCTGCCACGCCCACGGCGCACTTTTTGACATCGAGACGGGGGCCTGCGTGTCGGGCCCCTGCCTGGGAAGAAACCTGACCCGCGTGCCTCTGACCGAGGCAGAGGACGGGTCCATCAGCGTCCCGGCACAGGTCGCCGGACGCGCAGCACGGGAGGGCTGATCATGGCAGCGGTACAGAAGGTTCTGGTCATCGGCGGCGGCTTTTCGGGCATGTCCGCGGCGATCATGCTGGCGCGCGGCGGCGTCGAGACCCACCTCGTCGAGATCGACGCCGGCTGGCGCAGCTACGGCGCGGGGATCAGCCTGCACGGCGCGACGCTGCGGGTCTTCGCCCAGCTCGGCATCCTTGATGCCTTCAAGCAGACCGGCGCCGCAACCGACGGGCTGGTGGTGCGCATGCCGCACAATGACCAGGTCATCGTCACCATCCCCACCCCGCCGATGCCCGGCACCGGCCTTCCGGGCAATGCCGCGATCATGCGCCCGGCGCTGGCGGCGATCCTCGCCGAGGCGACCCGCGCGGCGGGTGTGTCGGTCAGGCTCGGCTGCAGCTTCGAGACGCTGGACGAGGACGAAAGCGGCGTCACCGTCAGCTTCACCGATGGCAGCACCGGCCGCTACGACGCGGTGATCGGCGCCGACGGGCTCTTCTCCAGGACCCGCGCCACGCTGATGCCGGATGCGCCGAGGCCCGCCTATGTCGGGCAGGCCGTCTGGCGCGCCGAGCTGCCGACGCCGGAGGGGGTCGAGACGCTCAACATGTGGCTCGGCAAGGGGCTGAAGGTCGGGATCAACCCGGTCTCCGAGGGGCGCAGCTACATGTTCGTCACCGAGGACCGCCCGAGCAACGACTGGGTCGGCGACGCCGAGCTGCTGCCGCGCATGAAGGCGATGCTGGACCAGTTCCCCTCGCCGATCCTCACCAAGGTGAAGGACGCGCTGAGCGAGGACAGCAAGCTGATCTACCGCCCGCTCGAGAAGATGCTGCTGCCGCAGCCATGGCACGTGGGCCGCATCATGCTGATCGGCGACGCGGTGCACGCGACCACGCCGCATCTCGGCGCCGGGGCCTGCATCGGCATGGAAGACGGTCTGGTCCTCGCCGAGGAACTGCTGCGCGCCGGGACCGTGGCCGAAGCCTTTGCCGCGCACGAGGCGCGGCGCTGGGAGCGCTGCAGCATGGTCGTCACCAACTCGGCGCGCCTCTCGGAGATCGAGGTCACCGGCGGCGACCAGGGCGAGCACAACGCGATCATGGGCCGCTCGATGATGGCGCTGACCGAGCCGGTCTGAGCGCGGAAAAGACCTGTCCCCGCGGGGACAGGACAATCAAGGGCCGGCGGGGGAGCCGGCCCACAGGGAGGAGAACACCAGATGACTGATACCGGGACATCTCCGGCAGCGATGAGCGCTGCGCCGGGCATAGCCAAGACCGGGGCCGCCGCGCTCGTGGTCGGCCATTGCGCGGGTCTCGTCGACCTTGTCGCGCTGCCGGTCTGGGTGGGCGCGCTGATCGCCCGCTTCGGCTTCGGCCCGCGCGAGGCCGGGGCGCTGGTCACGCTGTTCCTGATCGGGGCGGTGGTGGCGAGCGTGCTGACCGCGCGCAATTTCGCCCGCCTTCCGCGCAAGGCGCTGGCGGTGGCGGGCTTCGCGCTGGCGGCGCTGGCCTTCCTGCTGGCCTCGCGGCAGAGCGCCTTCCTGCCGCTCGCCGCGCTGCACCTCTTGGGCGGCATGGCGAACGGCGTGGCGCTGAGCCTCGTGCACGGCACCATGGGCCGCTCGGGCAACCCGCACCGGCTCTTTGCCATCGCGGGCGTCGGGCTCGGCCTCTTCGGGGTGATCTACATGGGCGCGGTGCCGCCGCTGCTGGTCCAGCAGGGCGGCGCGGCGCTCTTCCTCGCCTTCGGCGCGATCATGGCGGTGGCGACGCTGGCGACGCTGCTCGCCTTCCCCGATGCCGGGGGCCGCAGCGACGCCCCCGCCGCGCGCGGACCGCTGGCGCCCGGCGTGCTGGCCGTGGTCGCGGGGGTGAGCCTCATGACCTTCAACCAGGCGATGGTCTTCTCCTTCGTCGAGGTGATCGGCACCGCCCGGGGCTTCGCGCCGCAGGCCATCGTCGGCACGCTGATCGCCTTGGGGATCGTAAACTTCGCCGGCCCCGCCCCGCTCGCCGCGCTGCTGGAGAAACGCCTGCCCGCGCGCCGCGTGGTGATGGCCGGGCCAATCGTGCAGGCCGCCCTTGCGCTGGCGCTGACCTTCGCCACCGCCTTCGTGGTCTGGGCCCCGGTCGCGGCGGTCTTCGTGGGGGTGCAGATCTTCACCCACACCTTCGCCTTCGGGCTGCTGGCGCGCATGGACAGGTCCGGTCGCGCCGCCGCCGCCACCCCGGCGATGCTGATGACCGGCTCGGCGCTCGGCCCGATCGTCGGCGGGATGCTGATGGAGAGCCTCGGGATCGGGGCGCTCGGGGTCATGGCCATGGGCATCGCCGCCCTGTCGGTGACCTGCTTCGCCCGCGGCACCCGCGCCGAACGCTGAATTGAGAGATGGGTCCGCCCCGCGGCGGGCCCGGGACCGAGGAGGAGACCCACATGTTCAAGACCCACGCAACCGCGCTGGCGCTGCTGGCCGCCACCGCGCTTCCGGCCATGGCCGAGACCACGTTCACCGTGCTCGGCAGCGGCGGCGGGCCGATCGCCCGCGCCGCCCGCTCGCAGCCCGCGAACCTCTTGCAGGTCAACGGCCGCAACATCGTCATCGACGCCGGCGACGGGTTGTCGATCCGCCTCGCGGCCAAGCGCCTGCGCATGGGCGATGTCGATGACGTCGTGCTGAGCCACCTGCATTTCGACCACGTCGGCGGGCTGCTCGCCGTGCTCGGCCAGCGCTTCCAGACCAACCCCGAGAAGCCGGTGATGATCTACGGCCCGCCGGGCACCAAGGCGCTGGTGGACGGCATGATCACGGGCATGGGCCCGGCGATGGAGGCCGCCTACGGCATGGCCGATGCGACGATCATGACCGCGGACGAGCTGGTGCAGGTGCAGGAGATCCGCGGCGGCGAGACCTTCACCCTTGGCGATGTCACCGTGACCACCGCCAAAAACACCCACTACAGCTTTGCCCATGGCAGCGACCTCGATGCGAAGTACGAGTCCCTCTCGTTCCGCTTCGAGACCCCCGACCGCAGCATCGTCTACACCGGCGACACCGGCTGGTCCGACGCGGTGATCGAACTGGCGCAGGGCGCCGACCTGCTGGTCTCGGAACTCATCGACCTGCCGTCGATCATGGACACCGTGCGCAAGACCGCGCCCGAGCACCTCGTCGGCGAGATCGAGCAGCACCTCTCGGCGCATCACGTCACCCCCGAGGAGATCGGCCGCATGGCCGTCGCGGCGGACGTGGGCAAGGTCGTGGCGACGCATATCGCCGCGGGCGCGCGCGTCACCCCCGAGATGACCGAAAGCTGGGCGCAGCAGATCTCGGCCATCTACGGCGGCGAGGTCGCCATCGCCGAGGATCTGCAGGACTACTGACGCCTGCCTCCCCGGGCATTCAGAGCGTGAATGCCCGGGATCATGCCTTTCAATTTTCCGAATGGGTCCGCGCCCATTACCTCTCCGCCCGAGGGCCCCGCGCCCCGGCAATCCCCCGACGATCCAAGGAGCCTGTCCATGGCGATGTTCAACTATTTCCCCAACTACGTCTGGAACCTGACGGTCTCCATCGCGCTCGCCTCGGGGGCCGAGATCGGCGAGATCATGGACATGTGCCAGCCGCTGCTCGAGAAGGCCAAGAACGGCGAGGACGCGGGCACCCGCGACTTCATGGTCGAATGGGTGCGCGTCGCCGACAAGCTGACCGCGATCGCCACCGAGGAAGAGGCCGAGGGCAGGCTCTTCTCGGCCGGGGACAAGCTAAAGCGCGCGGCGCTCTACTACATCCTTGCCGAGCGGATGCAGGGCCAGGGCGATCCCGAGCGGATGGTGACCTACCGCAAGGGCCTCGCGAACTTCCTCAAGGGCACCGAGTATTCCGGCGAAAGCGTGCGGCGCTTCGAGATCCCCTATGGCGACAAGGTGATCCCGGTGCTCTACACCCCGGCGCAGGGCGCCTCCGGTCCCGCGCCGGCGGTGGTCTACCTGAACGGTCTCGATAGCTGCAAGGAGCTGCTCTACTGGTCCTTCCTGCCGCACGAGCTGGCCAAGCGCGGCATCGCCACGCTCTGCGTCGACCAGCCCGGCACCGGCGAGAGCCTGCGCCTGCAGGACATGCCCGCGCATTTCGACAGCGAGGCATGGGGCACCCCGGTCTACGAATGGCTCGCCGCACGCGAAGACGTGGACGCCGCCCGCATCGGCATCACCGGCATCTCGCTCGGCGGCTACTACGCGCCGCGGGTCTGCGCCAACGAGCCGCGCTACGCCTCGGGCGCGGTCTGGGGCGCCAACCACAACTGGGCCGAGGTGCAGCAGAAGCGCCTCAAGCGCGAGGGCGAGAACCCGGTGCCGCATTACTGGAACCACGTCATGTGGGTGTTCGGCGCGAAGGACATGGATGACTTCCTCGCCAAGGCCGCGGGCTTCTGCCTCGACGGGCAGATGGAGAAGATCAGGGTGCCCTTCCTCGTCACCCATGGCGCGAACGACCGGCAGATCGCGCTGGATTACGCGCATCAGTCCTACGACCAGCTGGTGAATTCCCCGCGCCGCGAGCTGAAGATCTTCACCGACCGCGAAGGCGGGGTCGAGCACGTCGGCGCCGACAACATGACCTACGGGCGGAACTTCATCGCCGACTGGTTCGCCGAGACGCTTGGCGGCCGGCTGAAGTCGGAGGGCTGAGATGCGCTTCGCCACGCTTCCGAACGGCAGCCCCGACGGGCGGCTGCACCTCCTCTCCCGCGACAACGCGCGCTGCTCGCCTGCCGAGGGAGTGCAGAGCCTGCGCCTCCTGATGGAGGACTGGGAGACCTTCGCCCCGGCACTCGAGGCGCAATATGCCGCGCTGAACGCGGGCGGCGGCGCGCCCTTCGATCCCGAGCGCGCCCTCGCCCCCCTGCCCCGTGCCTGGCAATGGCTCGACGGCTCGGCCTATGACAGCCACGGCGCGCTCATGCAGAAGGTCTTCGGCCTCGATCCCAACCCGCCGGGCCGGCCGCTGATGTACCAGGGCATGTCCGACCGCTTCCTTGGCGCCACGCAGGACGTCCCGCTGCCGTCTGAAGAGGACGGCATCGACTTCGAGGGCGAGTTCGGCGTGATCTGCGATCACGTCCCGATGGGCAGCACCCCCGCCGAGGCCGCGTCGCGCATCCGGCTGGTGGTGCAGATCAACGACTGGTCGCTGCGCGCCATCGCGCCGGTCGAGATGAAGACCGGCTTCGGCTGGGTGCAGGCCAAGCCCGCCTGCGCCGTCGCCCCGGTCGCGTTGACCCCGGACGAGCTGGGCGACGCCTGGCGCGATGCCCGCATCGACCTGCCGCTGCGGGTCGAGCTCAATGCCGAGCCCTTCGGCAACGCCGAGGGCTACCCGATGAGCTACGGTTTCGATCAGCTGCTCGCCCATGCCGCGCGCTCGCGCGACCTGGTGGCGGGCACCGTGCTGGGTTCCGGCACCGTGTCCAATGACAACTACCGCGAGGTGGGCTCGTCCTGCCTTGCCGAGCGCCGGGCGATCGAGCTGCTCGACGAAGGCGCGCCGCGCACGCCCTACATGGGCTTCGGCGACCGGGTGTTCATGGAATGCCGCGGCCGCGATCACGCGCCGCTCTTCGGCGCCATCGACCAGCAGGTCATCAGGGGAGGCCGCACATGAGCCGCAGGATCATCGACCTTTCGGTCACGCTGACCGACCAAGTGCCCGCCGACCCGCCGGGCATGGGGCCCAAGATCGAGTACATGGAGCATTCGGGCGGCGCGCGCGAGTACGCGCAGATGTTCGGCATCCCGGTCGAGCACCAGCTGGACGCCGCCGGCGCGGCGGTGGAGCGGCTGACGCTGACCACCCACAACGGCACGCATCTCGACGCGCCCTGGCACTACCACCCGACGATGAACAAGGGCGAGCGGGCGATCACCATCGACGAGGTGCCGCTCGAGTGGTGCATGGGGCCGGGCGTGAAGCTCGACTTCCGCCACCTGCCCGACGGCCATGTGGTCAGCGCCGCCGAGATGGAGGCGGAGTTCGCCCGGATCGGCCACGCGCTGCGGCCCGGCGACATCGTGCTGGTCAACACGCGGGCCGGCGCGCTCTACGGCCAGCCCGGCTATGTCGCCGCGGGTTGCGGCATCGGCCGCGAAGCGACGCTCTGGCTGGCCGAGCGCGGCATGAAGGTCTGCGGCACCGACGCCTGGAGCTGGGACGCGCCGCTGAGAGCGGTGGCGGAAAAGGCCAGGGCGACCGGTCAATGGGAGCTCTTCTGGGAAGGCCACAAGGCCGGGGCCGAGACCATCTATTGCCACATGGAAAAGCTCGCCAACCTCGATCAGCTGCCGGACACCGGCTTCGAGGTCATCTGCTTTCCCGTCAAGGTCGCCCGCGGCTCGGCCGGCTGGTGCCGCCCGGTGGCCATCCTCGCGGACTGAGGTCCGCGCTCCCCGGCAAGGCCGGCGCTCCCCCGGGGCGCCGGCCTTGCTGCATTTACGGGACCTCGAAACTGCCGCGTGGCGGGACCGGGGCCTTCACGACTTCGCGCGATCCGCCACGGCGTCTCTCTGCTATGCTCAAGCCTGTCGGGCACTCGATCGCCAGCATGTGGAGGCACGCCGATGGATGACGAAGCAGCGATACTCGCCAGGCTCGATGCCCTGGCCGCGGGTTTCAACGCCCATGACATCGACGCGATCATGGCCTTCTTCGCGGAGGACAGCAGCCTCGACCTTCCCCGCGGACCCGAGCCGCACGGCAGCCGGTTCACCGGGCGCGACGACGTGCGGCGCGGGCTGATGACCCGGTTCGAGACCACCCCCGACGTGCACTACGGCGAGATCGAGAATTTCGTCTGCGGCGAGACGGGAATCTCGAAATGGCTGCTCACCGGCACAACGCCGGCCGGAGAGAAGGTCCGCGTCCGCGGCTGCGACTTCTACACGTTCCGGGAGGGCAAGGTGATCCGCAAGGATTCCTACTGGAAGATCGTAGTCTAGCCGCTCGCGGCGAAGACCGCATCGCACGACGGCAGGGCGCTCAAGCGGTCTGGAGACCTGCCCGGACGACTGCGGGAAACCTGCAGGGAAGACTGGGGAAAGACGCCCTGGCGCCAACGGCGGAAATCCACCCGCCCGGGGCCAATTCTCGCGTAACTTCGGTATGTTAGGAGATATTGGCTGGGGCGGTAGGAAACCCAGCCCTCCGATACTCTTCTTCAGTTTACGTCCAGAGGTCCACAGAGTGGGGCATTTCTGGGGGCTTTCGGTCCAGATGGGGGCAGTCCACGCAGGCGTTGACGTGGCTCTGTGCGGGCCTCTCTGGGGCTCTGGTGGGCAACAGGTGGATAGGGTGTGACAGGCAAAAAAATATTGGACGAGACCCCCGCCCGAACACCCATGAGGATGCCCGGACGGGGAGAGGTTCAGATGGTGGTCAGAGGGGTCATGCGGCCCTGGACTGAGGCTTTCCGCTGGAGGGGTTCGCCGGTGCCGGTCGGAAGGGGATGATCTCCGCCCCTGGTGCCTGCTCACAGTAGCCAGCCATCTCGTAAAAGATGACCTGCTTCCTGGCTCGGGTGATGGCCATTTAGAGGAGCCGCTTGTGGTCCCTAGAAGAGAGCCAGGAGGGGCGCTTCAGGACCGAGGCTGTGTCGATGTACACGGTGTCTACCGAGCGGCCTTGGCTCTTATGCACGGTGGAGAGGGCTGAGAGCTCGAAGCTGTTGATGCTGTCCAGCCAGTCTAGGATGCGGGCGGCGTCGGCGTGGTTGATGCTGTGCAGCCACGGTAGCAACCGAGAAGTATCTGTATCTGTCGGCTAGTAGCCTGAGAACGCTAGCAAGCCAGAAAGTCCTCGCCTATCGTAAACTTAGGAAGTTGTCGGTACAGGAAAATGTGAATGGAAGAACCGAAGGCGAGCTCATCCTATCTGAGCGTGCTAGATGTTGATGGCGACGGCAAAATCGACATCCATGATTTCCTAGCACTCTTCGGTTCGCGCGGGAAGGAAGCCAAAGAGGTCCCTGCTCTAGAGAGCCGTGTCGCCGAGGTCTGGCGCCGCAAGAGCGGTGATTTGGAAAAGCTCTCCACCTCGATCAGAGGAAAGGTGGATGCGGGGAATTCTTTGGCCAAGAAGTCCAGCTTCTCACTTGCCGATCGACGGATGAACTCGATCCTCAGAAGGCTGCAGCTTGAGTTTGACGACGACAATCTGGAGAAACTGAGGGGGGAGTACCTCAAGTGCCTCACGGCGATCAAGGAGGCGGAGGGGGCCATCTCTGATCTGATCGCACGTTCTGCTCTGGTCGGCGAGAGCGACAGGAACAAGGTCGAAAAGAAGCTTGAACGCGCGCGGGCCCTCCTTCAGCAACTGAAGAGACGGCGAAAAGAACTTCTTGTTGATTTCGTTCAAAGTTTCTCAGTCTACAACGCGAATATCAGCACCGATCAGGCTGAGGTCCTTCTGTCGAGAATTGACTCGGGTGACGTAACGCGAATGACTTCCGTCTTCGCCATTGTTGCTCAGCTGACAGCGCAGTTTGCCGAGGCGAAACAAGCCAGCGGCGAAAATACGTCCACGGCCCAAAAATACTATGCGATGTACATCGGCCTTCTTGAACTGCAGGAGCTCGTGCAGTCGGAATACATCGGTCGGATGGACAAATCGTACCTTCCGGGGATTTCCGAGATCAAGAGAACAGCTGAGCAACTAATTGCTGAGACGCAAGTTCTCATGAAGAACATGCCCATAGATCATCTGAGATCCTATGAGCATAATCTTCAGTCGCAAGAATTCACTCTCGAGGTTGCCTCCATTTATGAGGATGCGTTGCTTGAGGACAGAGCAAGGGCGGTACAGGCCAGAGAAATCGTCAGAAACCTTCTGAGGCTTGCAGAGAACACACTGAAAACGGTGAAGGTAGCTTCTGACTTGGTCTCGCTCATGAAAGACTCGCAAGGGCTATACGATGAAGTCATGCAGTTGCAGACGCCCTCCTTGGTGCCCTTTGAAAATCTCGAGCTGAAACGGGAATTCCAAGCGGTTACCGAGAAGCTGAAGTCCGTTTCCTAAGGTGGAAGCTGAAAAAATCGATAATTAACAATCATCTATACAAAGAAACCTTCATAGAGATGTATAGATGTCGACAACCTTCATCCTGCTCGTAGCAGCAGGCGCAGTGCTTCGAGCGCTGCTAAGCAGAGCCCTACAGATCAGGTTCGGCCTTACGCTATCAGTCCCGCCGGTCATCACTGGCGGGCTTTTACTTTTGGCCCTCCTTCCTGGCTGGCTTTCGCCGCTGGCATTTCCGCTTCCGCTCGGCCTCATGCTCGGACTGCTGCTGCCTGACATCCTTCTTCTGAGGGTGGGCTGATGCCTGTGGATGCAGAGCAAGCCCGGCAGTTTACGCCCGGCACACTGGTCGTGATCTGCGCCTTCGAGGACATCCCTGAGCACAAGTTCGAAGTGCAGGAAGTCTTTGAGGATTGCGTAGGCGGCTACTCCCGAACTGGACCGCTCGCTGGCGAATACGGCGAGCCGGACTTCGAGATGATCCTCCGGGTCATCCGCTAACCCCCCATACATCGTTACACGAAAGAAACAGACGCATGTCTGCTCGAATTCGCTATGCCTATCTCAAGGGTCAGACTTGGCTTTACAGGCGGAACTATCCCAAGGAAGTCGCTGTCCTGCTCGGGCAGCAAGCGCTCAAGCAGTCCCTGAAGACCGGGGACGTCAAGGTCGCTCGCCAACGGGCTGCCGAGGTGAATGCCCGCTACGACGAGATGGTCCAGGCGGCCATATCTGGCGCCTCAGCTCTGCCGGTCAGCAAAGCGGGCAGTGGTGACTGGGCAAGACCCACAGAGGCCGCCCTCGCGAAGCTCCGGGCCGCTCTGCTATGCGTTGAGCCAAGCAGCTACGTGGAGGAGGATCGGATCAGCCCCACTGTCGAGAACAGTGTTCGGCGGTACCTCATGCTGCGGCAGGGTCAACTCAGACACGGCGGCTTCAAGAGCGTCCGGTATTCCCTGGAGCTCTTCCAGTCGAAGTTCGGGGACTTGAAGCTGACCGAGCTGTACAGGGCTGAGGGTCGTCTATTCCTCTCGCTGATCTCGGGGCTCAGCCCCTATGTCGGCAAGTCAGAGCACACGCGCGGACTCTCCTTGGATGCCTTGGTCACGTGGTCTCGAAAGGGCAGTGCCAGGATCTGCGGTCGCACCCAGCGCCGGATATGGTCTCAGGTGAACCACTGGCTCGACTGGTGCGTCTACGAGGCGGAGGTGGACAGCAACCCCTTCACCTCTGTGCGCTTCGAAGCCAAGGTTCAGCCGAAGCCTTACGCGGTACCCACGGATGCCTAGGTGCAAAAGCTCTTGGGCTGGCGAGACCCCGTCATCGACAAGGTGCTGCAGATCTGCCTGCTGTCAGGGATGCGTGCCGGGGAGGCCGCTGGGCTTCTACGGGATGACCTCCGCTCCAAGGGGAACCTTGGTTGGTTCTTCCATGTCCGACCGAACCAGCAACGGCTCCTGAAGACTGCGTCTGCTGAGCGGATGGTGCCCATGCACCCGGCCCTTCAGCCGGTGCTCACGGACCTTCCCTCTGCTGGCCCGTTATTCCCCACCCTGACGGTGAACGACATCACCAAGCGGTTCGCAGTCATGCGGAAGAAGCTGGACCTCGAACGTCCAGGGCTCGTGCTCCACTCCACCCGGAAGTGGTTCATCACCCAGTGCGAGCGGACGGGGGTGCCTGAGCACTTCACGGTCAGCATCGTTGGGCACAAGTCAGCCCGATCGGAGAATGGCATCACCTACGGCATCTACTCCGCAGGTATCTCCGACGAGCAGAAGCGGAACATCGTGGATCAGATCAGACTGCCAGCGGGGTGCGTCCCATGACAGTCATACCTGACATCTACGATTTCGAGGAGAGGGCCGCTATCGCTGAGTACGATGGCGGCCTTTCTCGTTCTGAGGCGGAGGACGTCGCTGCAAGGTGCCAGGGCTTCCGAGATGCTGAGCACTACTGGGAGTGGCTCGCAGAGTACGTGCTGACGAAGGTTCCACCTTCCTAAACCAAGCCCCGTCCGGGTGCCTTCTTGGCGCTCGGGCGGAGCACTTAGGTGCATAAATACGACCGACTACCACCCAAAGTTGCACTCCATAATTTTCAATGGGTTACCGTTAGGGGACGCTAATAGGAAGAGCACACCCGAATTCTGCCCCTCTGAGCGGGCCAAGTTTGGCGCTCTCCGCCCCCAAACCTTCCCCAACGTAAATCATATCGCGCGACGGCCTTCACGACCGGTACCGCGCCCAAAAGGAGTGTGCATGCACCAACTGAATCACGAACAGCAAGAAGTAGCGAAACGCATCAAGGCCATGCGGCCAGGAGACCGGCTCGTGGTCTCCGGCAGAGCGGGATCCGGTAAGACCTACGCCATCGCGCACTCGGTCGAAGGACGGAAAGCTCTCTTCCTCACACCCACCCATCCCGCGCGCTTCGTCCTCGAAGGTGAACTCGCAGGCACCAGGCACCATGTCATGACGATCCATAGCGCGATCAGCGGGTACCCACGCCGAGATGAAGCACTCAACCGCTCGAGTGGATATCTGCCAGCTGGCCTGCTCCCCTGAAAAGTCCGCGGTTTGAGGTTAGCCTGTTCTCCACACGAGGAGACAGACGATGCGGAAAAGCCGTTTCAGCGAAGAGCAGATCATTGGCATCCTGAAGGAGCACCAAGCCGGCATGGGAGCCAAGGAGCTGTGCCGGAAGCACGGCGTCAGCGATGGCACATTTTACAAGTGGCGCTCGAAGTATGGGGGCATGGAAGTGTCGGAGGCCAGACGGCTGAAGGCGCTTGAGGCCGAGAACGCGAAGCTGAAGAAGATGCTGGCGGAGCAGATGCTCGATGTCGCCACGCTCAAGGAGATGCTGGGAAAAAACTTCTGAAGCCCGGTGCAAGGCGGCGAGCTGTGGACTGGGCCATGAAAGAGAAGAACTACAACCAGCGGCGGGCTTGTGCATTGGCCGGGATCGACCCGCGTGTCTATCGGCGTGGATCAACCAGGCCTGCAGACATCAAGTTGCGAGAGAGGTTGAAGGAGCTGTCCGGCGAACGGCGGCGCTTCGGCTATCGGCGACTGCACCTCCTGCTGGGCCGAGAAGGCTGGCAGGTGAACTGGAAGAAGCTCTATCGGATCTACCGTGAAGAAGGCCTGACAGTGCGCAAGCGCGGCGGTCGCAAGCGCGCGATCGGAACGAGGGCGCCGATGGCGATCCCGCAGGGGCCGAACCAGCGATGGTCCCCGGACTTCGTCTCGGACAGCCTGTCGGATGGGCGCCGGTTCCGTGTGCTGTGCGTCATCGACGACTACAGCCGGGAATGCCTGGCAACGGTCGTGGACACCTCGCTGTCTGGGCTGCGCGTTGGCCGTGAGCTCGACAGCATCGCTCGGGTGCGCGGCTATCCATGCATGGTGGTCAGCGACAACGGCACGGAGCTGACCTCTAATGCCATTCTGAGTTGGCAGGAAGACCGGAAGGTCGAGTGGCACTACATCGCGCCTGGGAAGCCCATGCAGAACGGCTTCGTCGAGAGCTTCAACGGCCGCCTGCGAGACGAGTGCCTCAACGAGCACCTGTTCGCAAACCTGCGCCACGCCCGGGAGCTGATCTCGGCCTGGCGCGACGACTACAATCACCACCGCCCCCACACGAGCCTCGACGGGCTCACCCCGTGGGAGTATCACCAACGGTCAGTAAAGGACCAAACCCTGAACAGAGCGAACTAATAACCGCGGACTCCACGGGGAGCAGGTCACAGCAAACGAAGCTCGGCGTCGAGCTGAGCGAAGAGGGAAGAGAGATGCCTGCCCCTTCTCGCGTGCGGACATAATAATCGTCGATGAGTTCTCGATGGTTGGCTCATTCCTGTTCCGCGCCATCGAGGACTACGCGCATGCATTCGACCTTCCTGTCGTCTACAGCGGGGATCACCTTCAGGTGCCGCCCGTTAGCGACCGCGAAGTGATCATGGATCAGGGCTTCGAGACCATCACGCTAAGAAGAAGCATACGCTTTCCCGAAGACAGCGACATATTCCGGCTTGGCGAACTGTTGCGTCATGCGATTGAGTACGACCCTGACGGAGAGCTGCCCATGCTCTACTCCTTTCCGAGCGTACGGGTCGCCTCAGGCAATGAGTGGATAGCGCGCCTCACTGATGGGTACCGTAACCACGAAAGCCTTCTGGCGGTCTCCTCGCAGAACGACTACCTGCGACGGATGCGGAAAAAGCTGCGTAGTGCCGGGCACAGTCGCCTTGCTGCCGGTGATGCTGTGGTAAGCAAGCAAACGGATGGGCATTTTCTCAATGGCGAGCAGTTTACGGTAAGTTCGGTGCAGGCTGACAAAAATTACCTGCCCGACGTTCCGACCTGCGTCAGTCACAACCGAACGCTAGCCATCTCCGGCTACAGGCTCACATTCCGGGAGACTGAGCGAGAAGCTTTCATCGTAGAGGGCGACCAGCAGCTGAAAGAACTAGAGGAGCACATCCGCCACCTCCACCACACCGACTATCTTCCCCACGCCGACGCCGCCCGCATCCTCGACTGACTGGACAGCATCAACAGCTTCGAGCTCTCAGCCCTCTCCACCGTGCATAAGAGCCAAGGACGCTCGGTAGACACCGTGTACATCGACACAGCCTCGGTCCTGAAGCGCCCCTCTTGGCTCTCTCCCAGGGACCACAAGCGGCTCCTCTAAATGGCCATCACCCGAGCCCGGAAGCAGGTCATCTTTTACGAGATGGCTGGCTTCTGTCAGCAGGCAACAGGAGCGGAGATCATCCCCTTCCGACCGGCATCTGTGAACCCCATCGGCGGACACCCTCAGTCCAGGGCCGCATGACCCCGCTAACCACCCTCTGAACCTCTCCCCGTCCGGGCATCCTCATGGGTGTTCGGGCGGGGGTCTCATCCCCTATTTTTTTGCCTGTCACTTCCTACCCACCAGAGCCCCAGAGAGGCCCGCACAGAGCCACGTCGACATCCTCCTGGAATGCCCCCACCTGGACCGAAAGCCCCCAGAAATGCCCCACTCCGCGGCTCTCAGGACGTAAGCCGAAGAAGAGTATCGGAAGGCTGGGTTTCCTACCGCCCCAGCCAATATCTCCTAACATACCGAAGTTACGAGACTTCCGGCCCGAGGGCGGTAGAAATGCCCCCGTAAGTGCCCCACTTTCCGCCCCCTGTTTTGCTGACAGCTTCCCGCATGCGCTGAGCATGATGACGGGGTTATATGGCGTGCAAGCTCGGGCGGTACTTTGGTCCGTCAGGCAGGAGGATGGAGGGGGGGAGATTACCTAGGGTCAGGATTCATAACCAGTAGATGACGAGGGCGGCTAGGGCGACGGCCGAAAGGAAGACCTTCGGGCACCGGTCATATCGGGTGGCCACACGCCTCCAGTCCTTGAGCCTTCCGAACATGATCTCGATGCGATTGCGCCGCTTGTATCGGCGTTTGTCGTATTTGACCGGCTTTTTGCGTTTCTTTCGGCCTGGGATACAGGCGCGTATCCCTTTGTTCTGCAGCGCTTCTCTGAACCAATCAGCGTCATAGCCACGATCCCCGATCAGCCATTTGACGTTTGGTAGGCCGCTGAGCAACGCGCGCGCGCCGATGTAATCGCTGACCTGTCCGGCGGTGACGAACAAGTCGATCGGTCGCCCCTGACTGTCGCAGATGGCGTGCAGCTTGGTGTTCATGCCGCCTTTGGTTCGACCGATCAGGCGACCGCGCCCCCCTTTTTTGCGGCCATGCTGGTCGCCGTTCGATGGGCCTTGAGATATGTCGCGTCGATCATCACGGTCTTCTCTTCGCCGTGCTCAGCGGCCAGACCTGCCATCATCCGCGCGAAGATGCCTTTCTCGCTCCACCGCTTCCACCGGCTGTAAAGCGTCTTGTGCGGACCATACTCAATCGGCGCATCTCGCCAACGCAAGCCATTGCGATTGATGAAGATAATCCCACTCAAAACCCGTCTATCATCGACCCGAGGCTTACCATGAGGCTTGGGGAAGAAAGGGGCCAGGCGTGCCATCTGCGCGTCGGTCAGCCAGAAGAGATCGCTCATGTCACCGCTCCGTTTTCGAAGCCGTGAATCATGCTGTTCGAGCGAAATCAATGCATCCTGACCCTAGTTACGCGGCCATGTCTTCAGTTTCCAGAGCGGCGTAGGAGTTTGCCTCTGCTTCCGCCGGCGGGATGCTCCCGATCGGTGCGAGAAGGTGGCGGTCATTGAGGCGGTCGACCCATTCGAGGGTGGCATACTCAACGGCGTCGAAGTTGCCCGAGGGCCCGCGGCGATGGAAGAATTCGGCCTTGAAGAGCCCGTTGATAGTCTCGGCGAGAGCGTTGTCGTAGCTGTCACCGAAGCTCCCCATGGATGGTTCGATGCCGGCCTCGCCCAACCGCTCGGTGTAGCGAATAGACAGGTATTTGAACCCGCGGTCGGAATGGTGGACGAGCGCCGCAACCTTGACCGGGCGTCAATCGTGAACAGACCGAGGGCATCCAAGACGAACCCTGCGTGGGCTGTTTAGCTCGCCCACCAGCCCACGATCCGGCGTGCGTAGGCGTCGATCACGAAAGCCACATAGACGAAGCCTCTCCAGGTAACGACGTAGGTGAAATCGCTGACCCAGAGCATGCTAGAGCGCCGGAAGGCGAAACTCTCGGCTTGCTCTTCCCATTCGTCTTGCTTTCGAAGTGCTCCTTCAAACCTCCCTCCCAGAGGTCATCCACCAACCCCTTCACCTCGGGGTGGTCAGACCAACGATGAACATCGAGGGGGCGTGAATTTCGAGGGTCTTCGATCTGGGGCATGGGTCCTCTTCGTCAGGATCAGGTAGGGTCTATGTAGGAACCTGGAGGAGAGCTTAAAGTACCATCTAAGTAATTATTTTAACTTAATAATTATCCACATACAGGAGGCGAATACTACTTTCTTTATCCATTACTAATACCTATTAGCCTTACCACCCTGACTTACCCACATCACCATGACGTTGCGGCAGGCTACCTATCACCAGAGGTAGGGGAGGTAAGGTAGATACATCATCCTCCTAGGGGGTCTTCTTCCTAGGGGGTCGTCTTCCTTCTCATGCTTACTAGGTTATCCATTACTAATACCTATTTCCCTTAGGTAATCTTCCCCCTCCATCCTCCTGCCTGACGGACCAAAGTACCGCCCGAGCTTGCACGCCATATAACCCCGTCATCATGCTCAGCGCATGCGGGAAGCTGTCAGCAAAACAGGGGGCGATAGGTGGGGCACTTACGGGGGCATTTCTACCGCTCTCGGGCCGGAAGTCTCGTAACTTCGGTATGTTAGGAGATATTGGCTGGGGCGGTAGGATTCGAACCTACGGTGCGCGGTACCAAAAACCGGTGCCTTACCACTTGGCTACGCCCCAACCGTGCCGCGGGATTTACGCCAGCCTTCGGGAGGGCGCAACCCCCCTTCCGGAAAAAATCTCGGAGTTTTTCCCATCACCTTGCGGAACCCTCTTCAGGGTCCTCCCGGACCGCCGCGCCCGGCCTGCGATCCGAGGCTCCGGCGACCGCCGAGGGGGCGTGAAAGGCGTAGCGCCCGCGCCCGGCGCGCTTGGCGGCGTAGAGCGCGCGGTCGGAGTCCTCGAGCAGCGTCTCGGCCCCGCGCGCCGAGACCGCGTCTCCCGCGGCGCGCACCGCGATGCCGATGCTCGCCGAAACGCGGGCCGGCTCCGGCGTCGCGACGCGGAGGGGAATCGGCGCCTCGAGCCGCGCGATGAGTCGCCTTGCCAGATCGGCCAGCCGCCCGCGCTCGGTCAGGCCGACGAGCAGGATCACGAACTCGTCGCCGCCGATCCGCGCCACCGTGTCCTCGCGCCGGGTGAGCTCGAGCATGATCCGGGCCACGGTTTCCAGCACACGGTCGCCGGCGCCATGGCCGAGCGTGTCGTTGACCTGCTTGAAGAAATCGAGGTCCACGTGCATCAGCGCGAAGGCCGCGTCGCGCCGGAGCAGCCCGGCGAGGGCCTGGGTGACCGCGCGGCGGTTGCGTAGCCCGGTGAGCGGGTCGGTATAGGCGCGCTCCTCGGCGGCGAGCATCGCGCCCTGCAGGCGGCGGTTCAGCCGGCGCGACGCGTCCATCGCGGCGGACTTGGCCTCGACGAGATAGAGCATGTCGATGGCAAGGTCGGTGGGGGAGAAATCGCTGCTGGTAAGCGCGTGGTCCCGCACCGCCTCGACGATGCCGATGCCGAAGGAAAGGTCGAGCACCGCGCCGCCGGAGGCGTCCGGCTGGGCAAGCCCGCGCAGCGTGTCGCCGCCCCGCCCCGCGAGCCGCAGCTGCAGCCGCCGCCCCGCGAGGTTCAGCAGGTCCGGCAGGTCGGTGACAAGGCGCGGCCGGAAGATCTCGAAGACCTCGGAAAGGGGGCGCCCGCCGCCGTCGCGCGTGCCGAGCACCCGCTGCAGCGTCGGACCCAGCGCCTGCACCCTGCCCTCGGCGTCGATGCGCGCGTGCATCGGGCAGAGCGCGTCGAGCGTCGCCTGCGGCAGGACCAGCGGTGTCATTTCCGCCGCCCCGCGCCATGCGCCCCGAGATCGAAGCTCCGACCCTCGGCATAGGCCGTCTCGATCACCGTGATCCGGATCAGCTCGGCTCCCGCCGGCCCGTCGCCCTGGTCGGGGTCGAGGTCGAGGTCGAGCAGGATCAGCGCGCCGTAATCGTCCGCCATCGCCCTCAGCACCCCCGCCAGCACATGGGAATAACCCCGGCGCGTCGGCCCGCCGCAGCGGCAGAGCAGCGAGAAGCGGCGCGGTGCAGCCTCGGTCAACTCGAGCGGCGGCAGGTCGAGATCGGGGACCGCGAGCCGCGCCCGTCCGGGCAGTTCCTCGAGCGAGTGCAGGAAGTCGATGAAATCCTCGCCGCCGTAGCGCATGAGCCGCCGCAGGCGTTCGTTGTGGGGATGGGTCATCAGGTAGGTGCCGATGTCCTCGAGCATGGCGGCGCGGGGCTTGTGCAGCTCTGCCTCTGCGGTCGCCAGCACGCGGCCGATGAGCTGCGCCTCGTAGTCGAGCATCGCCTCGAATCCCGGCAAGTCGAGCCGGGCGGCCTCGGCGATCCTGTCCCAGCACTCCCGCCCATAGGTATCCAGCACGAAGCCCTGCAGGGTGCGCGCGACCAGTCCGTGCATCCGCCGCTCCACGCCGGGCGCCCCGCCCTATCCGCCGCACCCCATCAGGGTCCCGCCGCCGAGCCGGCCATCGGGGCGGCACCCCCGGGGACGACCCGCGCCGCGACACGCCTGTTCCTCGAAATCCCGCTGCGCATGGCATCTCCTTCCCGGGCAGCCCGCGGCGCCCTCGTGCCAGGCTAGGGCACGGGGGTTAAGATTTCCGCAAGGGGCGAGGGAATGGAGCGGCGCCCGCGCTCAGGCCGGCACCGCCGACAACCAGTCCGGCAGGTGGCCGATGTCGGGCAGCACCGCATCGGCGAGGGGACGCAGCTCCTCCGCTCCGGCCAGGCCGGTCAGCACGGCGACGGTCATCATCCCCGCCGCACGCCCGGCCTGCAGGTCGTGGGTGCTGTCGCCGACCATGACCACCCGCCCCGGCGGCAGGCCGAGCGCCTCGGCGAAGGCCAGCAGCGGCGCCGGCGAGGGCTTGGCGCCATGGCCGCTGTCGAAGCCCGCGACGAAGTCGAACCGATCGCCGACCCCCGCCTGGCGCAGGTGCGCGAGCGCCACGGCCTCGTTGTCGTTGGTCATCACGCCGAGCCGCAGCCCCGCGCCGCGCAGCGCGTCGAGCAGCGGCGCCAGCGGCACTGCCTCGGCGAGCGGCGCGCGCGCGGCCGCCTCGGAGAGGTAGCCCTCGAGCGCCGCCGAATCCGCCCTGCCGAGGCCGCGGGCCAGGCAGTCCGCCGCCTCGCGGCTGGTGCCGGCGATCACCGGGCTGTCCTTGAGGAAGCTCCCGGTCGCGAGGTCGAAGCGCAGCTCGCGCGCCATGGCCGCGACCAGCGCCGCGTCGCCGCCGGCAAGGTCGTGCATGACCTCTTGCGCCCAGGCGCCCCAGGTGCGGGTGAAATCGAAGAGCGTGCCGTCCTTGTCGAACAGTACCGCGTCGGCGCGCAGGACCGGGCTCATGTCCAGTGCACCTCGCCGCCGCCGGGCAGGTGCTGGCGCGCCTGGAACGGCAGGTCGTAGGCCAGCCCCGCCGTGTCGCAGAAGCCGCGCACCCAGGCGTCGTCCATCAGCAGGAAATCGAGCACCGCGCCCTGGAAGCCCGGGTCCGACAGGCCCGTGCGGAAATCGTCCCCCGAGGCGCCGGTGGCGCCGAGGAAGACCGGAAGCAGCTCGTCGTTCGCGGCCAGCCAGGCCGTGGCCTGCAACCCGATCAACTCCGCCTCGTCACGCCCGATCATCTTTGCGACTCCCTGCAATTAGAAAGGCTTTCTTAACTGATTTTCATAAAGACTGAGCGACGAAACGGATGCAAGCCCGCGCGGCGACCCCGCGGCGGGCCCGTTGCGGAAGCCCCGACCCGGACACCCCAGCCCGGACCCTCCCGGGGTGGAAGACCCCTGATTGAAGACCCCTGAACAAAGACGCCTGAACAAAGACACCTGTTCAAAGATCCCTGATGAACAGCCCCTCGTGAAGGCCCCAGTGCGGAAGGACACATGGCAGGACGCATCCTCATCGTCGAAGGCACCGCCGGCCAGCGCATCCTGCTGCGCGCGCGGCTGACCTCGGCCTTTTACCGGGTGGCCGCCGCGGACAGCGGCGCCGAGGCGCTGCGGCTGATCGCCGACCGCTGCCCCGACCTCGTGATCGCCGCCGCCGATCTTCCGGACATGTGCAGCAGCAGCTTCTGCACCCGGCTGCGCGCGCTGCCGGACCATGCCGAAACGCCGCTGGTGCTGCTGAGCGAGGAGGACCGGCAGGACGAGCGGCTCGCGCTGCTCGCCGTCGGGGCGGATGACGTGATCGCCCGGCAGGTCGAGGACATCCTGCTGCTCGCCCGCCTGCGCAGCCTGATGGGCCGCAGCCACGCCCAGGACGAGCTGCGCCTGCGCGACGACACCAAGCGCGCGCTCGGGCTGTCCGAATCGCCGCGCGGATTCCAGCGCCCGGCGCGCGTCGCGATGATCTCGCTGGACCCGGCGCTCGACCCCGGCGGCCTTGCGGCGCGGCTGCGGATCGGGCTCGGCGCGCAGGTCCAGATCACCGAGCCCGGGCGCCTGCTGCACCACGCCGCCCCCGCGGCCGAGGTGGTGGTGCTGGTCGACACCGGCGCGGCTCCGGGCAGCGGCCTCGCGCTGCTCGCCCAGCTGCGCACGGCCCGCGCGCAGCGCCGCGCCGCGCTGGTCTATGTCACCGCTCCCGGCCAGGACGAGATCGCCGCCCGCGCCCTCGACCTCGGCGCCGACGACCTGCTGCGCAACGGCGCGGATCCGCTGGAGCTCGAGCTGCGGCTGCCGCGGCTGGTCAACCTCGCCCGGCGCGCCGACCGCCACCGCGCGGCGTTGCGCACCGGACTGCGGGCGGCGGTGATCGACCCGCTCACCGGGCTCTACAACCGGCGCTACGCCCTGCCCCAGCTCGCGCGCATGGCGCAGCAGGCGGCGCGGCTCGGCCGGCCGCTGGCGCTGCTGGTCGCCGATCTCGACCACTTCAAGCAGGTCAACGACCTCTGGGGGCATTCGGTGGGAGACCACGTGCTGACCACCACGGCGCAGACCCTGTCGCGCGGCCTGCGCGACTGCGATCTCGTCGCCCGGCTCGGCGGGGAGGAGTTCCTCATCGCGCTGGCCGACACCGGGCCCGAGGCCGCGCGGAACCGCGCCCATGCGCTCTGCGATGCCGTGGCCCGGCAGTCGCTGCGGCTGCCCGACGGTCTCGGCGGGCGGCGCACCGCCGCCCCGACGATCAGCATCGGTCTCACCGTGATCGCCCCGGGGATGGAAACGGTCGAGACCGCCCTGCGCCGGGCCGATGCCGCGCTCTACGCGGCCAAGAAGGCCGGGCGCAACCGGGCGCACCTGTCGGACCCGGCCGTGCTTCCGCCGCAGCCCGCTGCGGAGCTTGCCGCGCGGTCCGGCGACGAGGGGCCGGAGCCCGCGGCCGCGGATCAGTCCCGCGGCGGCTTGCGCGGCAGGCGGCGTGCCAGCTCGTCGAGCTCCAGCTCGAGCCGGTCGGCGTAGGCGGCACGCGCCTCGGGCGTCATCGAGGACACGTAGTCGACCAGCACCTGCTGGCCCACCTTCTGCCGCTCGGCGGCGCGGGCGTCCTGCGCGGTCAGCACCTCCGCGAAAGCAGCGCTGTCGAAGGGCTCGGCGCGGAGCAGGTCCAGCGTGCCGCGGTACGAGCTGAACGGGTTCGGCCGCGGCCGCTCGCCCTGCCGACCCTCGAAGGAACTGAAGAGCTTGCGCCCCAGCTCGCGCCGCTCGTCCTGCGAGAAGGCCTGCGTGTAGGGGGTGATGAAGTCGCGCCCGCGCGGCGGGCCGCCATGCTCGGGGCCGCCGTGGCGCAGCAGCCCGCCCGCCACCACCCCGGCCACGCCGAGGTTCAGCGCCAGCGAGGCCAGCAGCAGCCCGCGCATCCAGAGCGGCGAGCGTCCCGCCTTCGGGGCCACGGGCCCCTGGTCCGGCGTTTGGGAAGCGTCGTTCGTCATGGTCAAAGTCCCAACATCGCGTAATCGAAGCCGCTCGCCGGATCGACGGCCGAGAGCGAGAGGCTGCTGCCGTCGGAGGAGAGCAGCGTGGTCATCATCTCGGGCGAGGCGACACCGATCCAGACCCCGGCCGCGCAGGCCGCGGCAAGCCCGGCCAGCGCCGGCCAGCCGCCGAAGGCCCGCAGCGCCTCGCGCCATCCGGCGCGGCGCGGCGCCGGTGCGGGCAGCGGCGCGCGACGCGGGGCGGGCTGCTCGGCGAGCGCCAGCGCCTCCATCCGGGCCATCCAGTCGCCCGACGGCAGCGGCGCATCCTGCCGCTCCGCTTCGAACAGGGAGGCAAGGCTCCCCTCTTCCGTCCTGCGCTGATCAGTCATCGTCATACCCCAGCTCTGCGCGCCGCCCTGACAGCAGGGCCTCCAGCGCCTTGCGTCCGCGCGCCGTGAGACTTTCCACGGCCCGCACGCCCAAGTCCATGATCCCGGCGATCTCGGGGTTGGACAGCCCCTCGAGATGCCTCAGCACCACAGCCTGCCGCTGCCGCTCGGGCAGCGCGTCGAGTGCTTCCTGCAGCGCCCCCTCGCGGGCGCGCCCCTGCATCGCGGCCTCGGCACCCGGGGCGGGATCGGCGGGCTCGGCGATCTCGCCAAGGTCCACCGTGCCGCCGCGCCGCCGGCGCATCCGGTCGATGCAGAGGTTCGACACCACCCGGTAGAGCCATGTCGAGACCTTGGCCTCGCCCTCGCGCCAGCCCGGCGCCGCGCGCCAGAGCCGCAGCAGCGCCTCCTGCGCCACGTCCTCCGCCTCGGCCCGGTCGCCGAGCATCCGCACGGCATGGCCGAAGGCGCGCGGACCCAGCCGCCCGACAAGCGCCCGCGCCGCGGCCTGGTCGCCCGCGGCATAGGCCGCGAGCAACGTCTCGTCGCTTTCCGTGCTCATCGCGTCATAGGGCATCCGGTCCATTCCCCTGCGCTAGCCCGAAGGGCCGGGCCGCGCAAGAACCGGGCCGCGCGAAGCGGCCCGGCCCTCGGGCCTTCAGTATTGCCAGAAGTCCATCATGCCGCCGCCGCGCGGGCCTTCGCCGTCCTGCGGTCCGCGCTTGAAGCCCCGGCCGTCGCGGTCGTGGTCATGGTCGCGGTCGCCGTGCCACGGGCGGTCGCCGCCGTCGTGGCGCATCATCCGGTCGCCGCGCTGGCCCATGTCCATGTCGCGCCGATCCTGCCGCATCGGCCGCGCCGCGGCCAGCTCGTCCGCCGTCACCTGCCCGTCATCATCCGCGTCGAAGCGGTCGAAGAAGCCCATCGGCCCCTGCGCCTGCATCTCCTCGAGGGTGAGCTTGCCGTCCTTGTCCGCGTCGAAGCGCTCGAGCATCCGCTCCTGCATGCGCGCCTTGCGCATCGCCAGCCGCTCCGCCTCGCGCGCCGCCTGCCGGGCATCGGCGAAGGCGATCAGCTCGTCGCCCTCGAGCAGCCCGTTGCCGTCGGCATCGGCCTTGGCAAAGGCCTCGGCAAAGCCCGCGGCGGGGCCGTGCCCTTCGAATTCCTCGCGGCTGATCGAGCCGTTGCCGTCGGCGTCGAACTGCTCGAACATCCGCGCCATGGGCGCCGGGCGATCGGCCCGGGGCGCCGCCGGAGCGGTGTCGGTTGCAGCAAGGGCAAGGCTCGCCGTGCCCAGAACCACGAGCGCGGCGCCGGTCATCAGTTTGGTCATGCGTTTCATCGCTGCGATCTCCTCATTCATCGCTGGTCTTGCCGGCGGCATCCTCGCCGTCCGATCACAAGCTTCCACGCGCGGCGCGGAAACTTCCGTCGCCGGACCGCGATATTTTTTTCCGCGGCCCGCGCGGCAGCCCCCGCCAAGCCCGCAAAGCTGCATGCAACACGCGCCTTTGCGACATCACGCCGCTGCGCCGCTCTGTCCTCTTTAATTGGGCGCGGGCTTGCGCCACCTTGGGCGCATGACTTCTAAGGTACACCCCATGTCCGACCTGTCGCCGGAGCGCGAAACCTGGCCCGCCGTCTGGCGCGGCTTCCGCGGCCGCTGTCCCAACTGCGGCAACGGGCCGATCCTGCGCTCCTATCTCAAGGTGCGCGACCATTGCCCGGTCTGCCGGGAGGAGCTGCACCACCACCGCGCCGACGACGGCCCCGCCTACCTGACGATCCTCATCGTCGGGCACATCATGGCGCCGGCGCTGCTCTGGGTGTTCACCACCTGGCGGCCCGAGCCGCTGATCCTCGTCACCATCTTCCTTGTTGGCTGCATCGGACTTTCCCTCTACCTTCTGCCGCGACTGAAGGGGGCAATCGTGGGCTTCCAGTGGGCACGCGAGATGCACGGCTTCGCGCGCAGCCGCTGAGCCCACCCGGACACGCTCCCCGCGAGGCATCACAAGACGCAGGGGAATGCGCATGAGCACCGACAAGACCGCCATCCGCGACGCAGCCACGGTGATCGTGCTGCGCGACCGTGACAGCCGGCCGAGCATCCTGATGGGCCAGCGCGGCGCGGGGGCGGCCTTCATGCCCAACAAGTTCGTCTTCCCCGGCGGCGCCGTCGACGAGGCCGACGCCGAGGTGAAGCTCGCCGCCCCCCTGCCCGCGGTCTGCGCGACGCGGCTGGCCGAGGACGCACCCACGGACCGCGCCAACGCGCTGGCCGCCGCGGCGATCCGCGAGCTCTGGGAAGAGACCGGGCAGGTGCTCGGCTGGCCCGGCAAGTGGCCGGGCGCGCCCGAGGGCTGGGAAAGTTTCGCCGAGACCGGCCACCGCCCCGACGCCTCGGCGCTGCAGTTCGTCTTCCGCGCGATCACCCCGCCGGGCCGCCCGCGCCGCTTCGACGCGCGCTTCTTCCTCGTCGACGCCGAGGCGCTGAAGAGCGACCCGGACGATTTCTCCGCCGCCTCGGACGAGCTGTCGCACCTGCAATGGGTGCCGCTCGACGAGGTGCGCAGCTTCGATCTGCCCTTCATCACCGAGGTGGTGCTGGCCGAGATCGCCGCGCGGGTCACCGACCGCCGCGCCCCGAGCTCGGTGCCCTTCTTCCGCAACGACGACGAGGAAAGCCTCTTCCTGCGCCTCAACGGCCGCGCCCCCGGCGCGCCCGACGAGACGCGCCCGAAGCGTCAGCTGCGGATCAGGAGGTAATAGGCCCCGGCCAGCAGCGCGGCGAGCAGCAGGAGGTTGAACATCAGCCCCGCCAGCACGCCGAGCCGCCGGTGGCTGCGCCGCGCCTTCACGTCGATCGTCTCGAGATGGCGGGCGACGCGCGCCTCGGCGCGGTCGAGTTCGGCCATGTCGAGCCGCATGGCAAGCTTGGGATGC
The DNA here is from genome assembly GCF_040409955.1 of Salipiger sp. H15. NCBI lineage: Bacteria > Pseudomonadati > Pseudomonadota > Alphaproteobacteria > Rhodobacterales > Roseobacteraceae > Salipiger > Salipiger bruguierae. The sequence goes on along the minus strand of NZ_CP123384.1, from coordinate 1,931,778 downwards.
CCGGCCATGCCCTGCGCGTCGCGCAGCGCGCGCAGGTCGCGCCGCGCCCATCGCGGCAACTGGTTGGCCGCGCGCCTGGCCCGCGCCTCGAACCCGCCCTTGCCGAGGCCGAGGCGGCTTTCGAAGAGCGGCATCAGCCGCGCGCCGATCTTGGGGTCCTGATCCATGGCGCGAACCTCGGGCATTTGCCGCCCGCGCGCAAGCCGCAACGGCGGGGCGCCGCCAACCTCCTTCCAAGGAGGTTGCAAATTTCTTCGAAGAGATTTGCCCCGGCGCCGCGCGTTTTGCGCTTTTCCGTCCCGCGGCAGCGTCCTAGACAGGCGCCATGCTGAACATGATCCGCCACGGCTCCGCCACCGACCAACCGCCGCTCGTCATCGTCCACGGGCTCTTCGGCTCCGCGCGCAACTGGGGGGTGATCTCCAAGCGCCTCTCGGACCAGCGCGAGGTGATCGCGGTGGACCAGCGCAACCACGGTGACAGCCCGTGGAGCGACAGCCACGGCTATCTCGACATGGCCGGCGACATCGCCGAGGTGATCGAGAGCCTTGGCGGGCGCGCCGACGTGCTGGGCCATTCGATGGGCGGCAAGGCGAGCATGGTGCTGGCGCTGACCCGGCCCGAGCTGGTCAACCGGGTGATCCTCGCCGACATCGCGCCGGTGAAATACAGCCATGACCAGAACCAGAACATCGCGGCGATGCGCACCGTCGACCTCGCGGCGATCGAGAAACGCTCGGACGCCAACGACCAGCTCGCCCGCGTGCTCGACGACCCGACGCTCTGCAGCTTCTTCACCCAGTCGCTCGACCTCAAGGAGCGGCGCTGGAAGCTGAACCTCGACGTGCTCGAGGCGGAGATGCCGAAGATCCTCGACTTCCCCGAGCTCGACAGCCGCTTCGAGGGGCCCGCGCTCTTCCTGTCGGGCGCCGAGTCGACCTACCTGCGTCCCGAGTACCGGGACCGGATCCGCGCGCTCTTCCCGCGCGCGAAATTCGCCAAGCTGCCGGGCTGCGGTCACTGGCTGCACGCCGAGAAGCCGCGCGAGTTCGAGGCCGCCGTCCGCGCCTTCCTCGACCTGACCGCCTGATCCCCCAGGTTTCGCGGGCGCCCGTTTGGCGGGCGTCCCAGCGCGCGGATTCGGCTTTTCGGAAACCGCGCATTCCTCTTTCGAAATCGCCCCCGCGCCCCCTTGCGCGAGGCCCGGCCCGGGCCCTTAGTTTCCGAAACTCTTAAGTTCCGGAAATCCGTCCCATGTGTGCCGCAGCCCCCGGTCGTTCCGGGTCAGTCCCCTTCGAGCAGGTGCAGCTTGCCCTCGAGCCAGGGCAGCTGGCGATGCGCCGGGGTGATGACGAGATCCGACACCAGCTGGCGCATGGTCCGCGCCACGTCGCGCGGCACGCGGTCGGCCCAGTCGGCGGCGGCAAAGAGCGAGATGGTGCGGGCGAAGGGGCGGATCGGCAGCGGGTGCGCCTCGATCCGGTCATGCACGCGGGCGGCGCGCATGAAGCCGAGCGGCGTGGTGATGCCCCAGCCGACACCGCGCGCCACCAGCGTCATCAGCGACAGGTGCGCGCCGATCTCGAAGCGTTCGGGGAAGTCGAGCTTGAGCCGCGACAGGTGCGTCTCGATCTGCCGGCCGATCATCTGGTCGCGGTCGTAGCGCAGCATCGGCAGCGCCGACATCAGCGCCTCGGTGCCGCCCGCCTCGCGCGCCTTGCCGCGCGGCGCCACCAGAAGGAACGGATCGCGGACAAGGGGATACTCGATGATCCCCGGCGAGGCCGTGCCGGGGCTGGCGGCGATGGCGATGTGCAGGTGGCTGTCGACCATCGACTGCATGATCTCGTGGCTCGGCGCGGTGACCAGCTTGAAGCGGCAGCGCGTCATGTTCTCGGCGAGGATCGTCACCAGCTGCGGCGTGAGGTCATTGTCGAAATCGTCGATCACCCCGAGGTTGAGCTGCGACAGGTGCGTGAGGTCCATCACCGTCAGCTCGTTCTGCGCCAGCCGCAGCTGGCTCAGCACCGCCTGCGTGCGCAGCAGGAACGACCGCCCCGCCGGGGTGAGCTGCATCGGCCGCCGGGCGTGGTCGACGAGATCGGTGCCGAGCGCCGCCTCGAGATTGCGCAGTTGCTGGCTCACCGCCGGCTGGCTGAGCCCCGTGCGCTCGGCCGCCTGTGCCACGGATCCGCTGGCCGCGAGCGCCTCGAACACCTCGAGGCCGCGCAGGCTGATCCCCTTCATCAGCATCCCGTCCATCCCTCTCACGCGCCGGGTTCCGTCCCGCACCGCTTTGGGCGGAGCGTGGCACAGATTCACGAATTCCGAAACTCCCCAACGACAGGCCGGAACCTTCCCCCATGCCCGTGACCCATCTCAAGCCCGCGCCCGGCCTGCCGCCGCAGGCCGCCGCCGACACCGCAGACATCGTCCAGATCATGCTCGCCCGGCTGCGCGCCGAAGGCGAGGCGGCGGCGCTCGACTACGCCGCCCGGCTCGACGGCTGGGAGGGCGAGATCGTCCTGCCGGCGGCGCGGCTGGCCGAGGCGCAGCGCGCCCTGCCCGTGACGCTGGTCGAGGACATCGCCTATGCCCATGCCAATATCCGCGCCTTCGCCGAGGCACAGCGGGCCTCGGTGCAGGAGTTCGAGATCGAGCTGCGCCCCGGGCTGCGCGCCGGGCAGCGGCTGATCCCGGTCGGCTGCGCGGGCTGCTACGTGCCGGGCGGGCGTTACGCGCACATCGCCTCGGCGCTGATGACCGTGACCACCGCCCGCGCTGCCGGGGTCGCCCGGGTGATCGCCTGCGCGCCGCCGGGACGAGACGGCATTCCGCCCGCCCTGCTGCACGCGCTGCATGTCGCGGGCGCCGACGAGGTGATGGCGCTCGGCGGGGTGCAGGGGATCGCGGCCATGGCCTTCGGCCTCTTCGGCCTGCCGCGGGCCGACATCCTCGCCGGGCCGGGCAACCAGTTCGTCGCCGAGGCCAAGCGGCAGCTCTACGGACCCGTGGGCATCGACATGGTGGCGGGGCCGACCGACGTGATGATCCTTGCCGATGCCAGCGCCGATCCCGAGACCGTCGCGCTCGACCTGCTGGGTCAGGCGGAGCATGGCGGCAACTCCCCGGTCTGGCTGGCGACGGATCACCGCCCGCTCGCCGAGGCGGTGCTGGCGCGGCTGCCGCAGCTAGCCGAGACCCTGCCCGAGCCCAACCGCTCGGCGGCGCGCGAGGCCTGGGCGCAGCTCGGCGAGGTCATGCTCTGCACCACGCGCGAGGAGATGGCGGCGCTCGCCGACCGCTACGCGCCCGAACACCTGCACGTCATGGCGCGCGACCTGCCGTGGTGGCGCGAGCGGCTGCGCAGCTACGGCTCGCTGTTTCTTGGTGCAGAGACCACCGTGGCCTTCGGCGACAAGGCCGCCGGGCCCAACCACGTGCTGCCCACCGGCGGCGCCGCGCGGCATACCGGCGGGCTTTCGGTGCACAAGTTCCTCAAGTGCGTCACCTGGCAGGAGGCCGCGCCCGAGGCGCTGCCCGAGCTTGCCCGGGCCAGCGCCGGGATCAGCCGTGCCGAGGGCATGGAAGGCCATGCCCGCAGCGCCGAGGCGCGGCTGGCGCCCGGTCAGTGCCGGGCGGCGGGATGAGGGAGGATCGCGTCTGCCGCGGGTGCCGGGCTCAGAGCCCGGTGCACATGCGCTCGGCGCGGGTCACGAAGGCCGAGTAGCGGGTCCAGAATTCCTTGTCGCCGCGGCGGGTCGACTGGCGGACCTCCTGCGCCTCGTGCGGGTCGCGGTAGAAGCGGACCGCCCGGCGCTGGTCGCCCGAGCTCAACTCGTCGTTGGCCGCCGCCTGCACGCAGCCGCAGAGCGCGTCATTGCGCGCCTTGCGGTCCGAGCTCATGCACGCATTGCTGACCGGACCGTTCGCATAATATCGGTAGCCCGTGCCCGAGCCGCCACCGCAGCCTGCCACCAGCGCCAAAATCGTCACCAGGTAAATCGGTTTCATCCGCCTGCTCTCTTAACTGCCCTTCGCTCCACGGGTCTTGCGCCCGTCACACCGGAGTTTCCGCAAGGATGCCCGAAGCGCGCGGCGGTTTCAATTCACCGAATCGTTGCTGGACAGCGCTTGCCGCAACGCTAGGTGACCGCAACGGCGCCGACCCCGTGCCGGGATATCCGGACCCGCGGGCAGACGCCGCCGCGATCCCGGGAACCGGCACGTGGCGGGGCTTTGCCGGACCTCCCCCGCGTCAGCATTTGCCGGCGGGTGAGGCGCATCGGCGCAGCAGCGCCACCTGCCCTTCGATCCGGCTTGACCGGGGGCCAAAACCCTTACATATCGGGCCAATCATGACCGATCTCGCGCATATCCGTAACTTCTCCATCGTTGCCCACATCGACCACGGGAAATCCACCCTGGCCGACCGGCTGATCCAGTCCACCAACACCGTCTCGGAACGCGAGATGAAGGAGCAGCTGCTCGACGCGATGGATATCGAGCGCGAGCGCGGCATCACCATCAAGGCGAACACCGTCCGGATCGAGTACGTCGCCGACAATGGCGAGCATTACGTGCTCAACCTGATCGACACGCCCGGCCACGTCGACTTCGCCTATGAAGTGTCGCGCTCGATGCGCGCCGTGGAGGGCTCGCTGCTCGTCGTCGACAGCACCCAGGGCGTCGAGGCGCAGACCCTCGCCAACGTCTACCAGGCCATCGACGCCGACCACGAGATCGTGCCGGTGCTGAACAAGATCGACCTGCCCGCCTCGGAGCCCGAGCGCGTGAAGGAGCAGATCGAGGACGTGATCGGCATCGACGCCGAGCACGCGCTGCTGGTCTCGGCCAAGTCCGGCCTCGGCATCAAGGAAACGCTGGAAGCCATCGTGCACCGCCTGCCCGCCCCCAAGGGCGAGCGCGACGCGCCGCTGAAGGCGATGCTGGTCGACAGCTGGTACGATTCCTACCTCGGCGTGGTCGTGCTCGTGCGGATCATGGACGGCGTCCTGAAGAAGGGCGACAAGATCAAGATGATGCAGACCGGCGCGACCTATCCGGTCGACCGGATCGGCGTCTTCCGCCCGGCGATGCAGAACGTCGACGAGCTGGGCCCGGGCGAGATCGGCTTCCTCACCGCGCAGATCAAGCAGGTGCGCGACACCAAGGTCGGCGACACGATCACCCACGAGAAGAAGGGCGCCGAGAAGCCCCTGCCGGGCTTCAAGCCCTCGGTTCCGGTGGTGTTCTGCGGTCTCTTCCCGGTGGACAGCGCCGAGTTCGAGGACCTGCGCGACGCGATCGAGAAGCTGGCGCTGAACGACGCCTCGTTCAGCTACGAGATGGAAACCTCGGCGGCGCTCGGCTTCGGCTTCCGCTGCGGCTTCCTCGGGCTGCTGCACCTCGAGGTGATCCGCGACCGTCTCGAGCGCGAGTACGATATCGAGCTGATCACCACCGCGCCGTCGGTGATCTACCATATCTACATGAAGGACGACACCAAGATCGACCTGCACAACCCCGCCGACATGCCCGACATGTCTAAGGTGGACCACGTCGAGGAGCCGCGCATCAAGGCGACGATCCTGGTGCCCGACGAATACCTCGGCGACGTGCTGAAGCTCTGCCAGGACCGTCGCGGGTTGCAGCTCGATCTGACCTACGCGGGCAACCGCGCGATGGTGGTCTATGACCTGCCGCTGAACGAGGTGGTGTTCGACTTCTACGACCGCCTGAAATCGGTGACCAAGGGCTACGCCTCGTTCGACTACCAGATGATCGGCTACCGCGAGGACAACCTCGTGCGCATGTCGATCCTGGTGAACGACGAGCCGGTGGACGCGCTCTCGATGCTGGTCCACCGCGACCGCGCCGAGACCCGCGGCCGGGCGATGTGCGAGAAGCTGAAAGAGCTGATCCCCCGCCACATGTTCAAGATCCCGATCCAGGCCGCGATCGGCGGCAAGGTGATCGCGCGCGAGACCCTGTCGGCGATGCGCAAGGACGTGACCGCCAAGTGCTACGGCGGCGACGCGACCCGGAAGAAGAAGCTGCTCGAGAAGCAGAAGGCCGGCAAGAAGAAGATGCGGCAGTTCGGCAAGGTCGAGATCCCGCAGGAGGCCTTCATCTCCGCGCTCAAGATGGACGACTGATCCGGGACATCCCGGCCAGCACCACACCAGGAGGCCGGGGCATTGATGTCCCGGCCTTTCACGTTGGGGGCCCCGAGCGGGCCCCGTGACCTCCCCTCCCCCCTCTTCAACGCTATCCTGCATGGGAGCTTTCCGATGCCCGCACCGAAGACGCCCCTGAAGCCCCTCGCCGCCACGCTGGCGCTGCTTCTTTCCGCAACCTCCCTCTCCGCCGCGATCTGCGACTACCGGCCGAGCCGGCTGGTCGGCGACACCGTGACCGGCGCGGCCGCGGCTGCCACCGGGGCCGTCGCCGCCGCCACCGGCGTGCAGCAGGGCCAGGGCGGGTTCTACACGCTGGTCAATGCCACCAGCGGCCTCACGCTGCTTGGCGGCAAGCTCGCCGCCTCGGGCGGCGCGGCGGGGCTGCTCGAGGGCGGCGGCGCGGCGGCGGCGGCCGCCATGGCCAACCCGATGGTCTGGGTGCCGGCGCTGATCCTCGGCGCGGGCGGCGCGGGCTACGAGGCCACCTGCGCCTATTTCGTCGACGAGCGGATCACCGACTACGACAGCGTGCTGATGATCATGCGCGATTTCGAGGCGCATTCGGACCCGCGCTTCTTCCGCCTCGAGGAGGACACGCTGAACCCGTTCATCGAGATCCACGACGAGGCCGGCACCCGCGCCACCTACCGCGTGCAGGATCTCTACATCGTCGACGGGATGCTGAAGCACCGCAGCTGGGGCCCGAACCGCAAGATCGGCCGCGTGGTCTTCGTGCCCTCCGACGCGCCGACCGAAGTCCTGCCCGAGGGCGCGGTGCAGGAGCTGCCGACCCCGACCGAGATGGCCCCGGCGACCGAAGCGCCCGCCGCACCCGCCGCGGACGCGCCCGCAGCCACCCCGACTCCTGCCCCTGCGGCCCCGGCCATCGAGGCTCCCGCCGCGCCCGCGACGGAGTGAGGCGGGCGGGAGCCCCACATGAAAAGAGCCGCCCCCGAGGGGGCGGCTCCGCGATGACCTTGTTGAGGGGGATCACTCGGTCATCGTCTCGGGGCCGGCGGGCGCGCGCTCCTGCAGCATCGCGATGATGCGCTGGTTGAGCTCGGGGTCGGCCTGCGCCGCCTGGCCGATCTGGTTGTAGGTGTCGACGTCCATGCCCTCGGTCTCGTTCACCGCGTCGGCCATCTCGACCTGCGCCTCCTCGACCAGGGCCTGCTTGCCCTCGGGCTCTTCGACGGCCTCGATCTGCGCCATGTAGTCCTCCTGCACCGCCTGCACCTGCGCGGCGGCGTCGACGAAGGCGGTCAGCTGCTCTTCGCTGAACTCCACCGAGGGGATCGCCGGGGCCTCTGCCGCGGGCGGCGTCGCCGGGGCCTCGGGCGCGGCGGTCTGCGCCATCACCGGGGCGAGCGGGGCCGCGATCAGCGCGGCGATGACGGTCGACTTGAGAAGCGTGCCGTTGAGTTTCATAGAAGTCTCCTTCCCGTATGGAAATGCGCGGGAGCATCCCGCGGCTTCTCCCGAGAGCTAGGCCCGCCGCGCGCTCGCCGCAACGCAGCACCGGGTGATCCGCGCGCCGCGAGCGGGGACATGCCGGGACGGCCCCCGCAGGGCGGCGGCGCGCCGCGCGTCAAGCCGGGCCCGCGGAACATCGCCGGGCCGGAGCCCCCGAAAGGGCAAGGATGCGCCTGCAGGATCACCCCGGCGTGAGCGCCCCTTTCGTGCTACACTCGGCGCACCCAAGGGAGGAAACACGATGAAACGCTTTGTCCTTGCCGCGGCACTCAGCCTTGCCGCCGCCCCCGCCTTCGCCTTCCACTGCCCCGCCGACATGGCGAAGATCGACGCCGCCCTCGCCAGCGGCCCGAACCTCTCGGCGGCCGAGCTCGCCAAGGTCAAGGAGCTCCGCGCCGAGGGCGAGAAGTACCACGCCGCCGGCCAGCACCAGCAATCGGTCGACGTGCTGGCCGAGGCGATGAAGATCCTCGGCATCAACTGATCGCGAAATACCGCGAACTCCGGAAGGAGCCCTTTTCACGCATCGGCTCCGAGTCCATGGTACGGCTCGGAAGGCCCGGTCCGTCCGGGTCGCCGATGCAGGGAGGGCATCTTGGATCCACGCGCAGCAACCGCCGTCTACGCCCGTTGGGCTCCGATCTACGACCAGACTTTCGGGGCCATCACCCAGGCCGCCCGCCGCGCCGCCGTGCGCCGGGTGACCGGGCCGGATGGCACAAGGGTGCTCGAGGTCGGGGTCGGCACCGGGCTCTCGCTGCCGCTGATGCCGCGGCACATGAAGGTCACCGGGGTCGACTACAGCGCCGAGATGCTGGCGCAGGCCGAGCGCCGCGTGTCCCGCATGGAGCTGCCGCACGTGGAATCGCTGCAGCGGATGGACGCGCGCAGCCTCGGCTTCGACGATGCCAGCTTCGACGTGGTGGTGGCGATGCACATGATCTCGGTGGTGCCCGAGCCCGAGCGCGTGATGCGCGAGATGGTGCGGGTGCTGAAACCGGGCGGTCAGCTCATCATGTCGAACCACTTCGCCCGGAAGCAGGGGCCGCTCGCGCATATCTCGCGCCGCACCGCCCGCTTCGCCGACCGGATCGGCTGGCACGCGGATTTCGACATCTCGGTGGTGCTGGACACGCCCGGGCTGAAGCTGGTCGAGCGCCGCGCCCTTCCGCCCGTGGGGATGATGACCCTGCTGGTGCTCGAGCGCACCGACGAGGCCACCGCGCCCTTCCCTGCCAACGACCCGGCCCAGCCGAAAGGCTGAGCCGGACCGGCCCGCTCAGGCGAGCATCTGGCAGTCGCCGCAGACCGACACCGCCTGCCCCGAAACCGTCCGCCCGCGCGGGCTGGCAAGGAAGAGGATCTGGTCGGCGATCTGCTGCGGCGTCACGTAGTCCTTGATCGAGGTGTAGGAGAAGGCCGCCGCCTCGACCTCGTCGAAGCTCTTGCCGAGCCGCTGCGCCTTGGCCTCGAGCACCCGGCGCTGGCGGTCGCCGGCGACGATGCCCGGCAGGATCGCGTTGGCGCGGATGCCGTCGCGGCCAAGCTCGATCGACAGCGACTTGGTGAAGCCGATCACCCCCCATTTCGCCGCGGCATAGGGCGTGCGCAGGGCAAAGCCCACCCGCCCGGCCATCGACGAGAGGTTGAGGATCGAGGCATTGCTGCTGTCCCGCAGCGCCGGCACGGCGTGGCGCACGCAGTGGAACTGCGAGCTGAGGCAGACCGCGAGGCACCGCTCCCACTCCGCCGGGTCGATCTCCTCGACCGGCCCGGTCGGCCCGGCGATCCCGGCGTTGTTGACCAGCACGTCGAGCCCGCCCAGTTCGGCAATCGCCCCCTGCATGAAGGCCCCGATCTGCGCCGCGTCGGCGACGTCGCAGCGCTGCCGCCAGACCTCTGCCGGCAGGCTCGCCAGCGCCGCCTCGTCGATGTCGCAGGTCGCGACGCGCGCGCCCTCGGCGAGGAAACCCTCGACGATGGCCCGCCCGATGCCCTGCGCGCCCGCGGTGACGATCACCCGCGCGCCTTCCAGTTCCAAGTTCACGGCAGAATCCTCCTCCTGCTGTCTTCCATCTCCTCCGCGCCATAGGCCCGGATCAGTTCCGAGGCGACGCGGATGTCCTCGGTCACCGCCTGCGCCGCCGCCGCGCCGTCGCGGGCGCGCAGGGCATCGCAGAGCTGGCGGTGGTGGGCACGCGAATGGTGCGTGCGCGAGCGGCCGATCTCCTCCTCCAGAGGCAGGGCCGCCTTCACCCCGATGTCGTAGTTGATGATCGGCCCGGCCTTCAGCCAGAGCATGGTGATCACGTCCATCAGCACCCGCGAGCCCGCCGCGCGGTAGAGCGCGAAATGCAGGTCCTTGTTGGCCGCCACCGCCTCGGGGCTGCCATAGGCCGAATCGAGGATGGTCTCGAACCGCTCGGCCAGCTTCAGGATCTCGTCGATCTCCCCGGGCGTCGCCCGCTCGGCGGCCAGCCGGGCGGCCTGCGCCTCGGTCAGCACGCGCATCTCGGTCAGGTCGGCGAATTCCTCGGCGCTCATCAGCGGCACCTGCACCGCGCGCTTGGGCTCGACCAGCAGCGCCCCGCCCGCGGCCAGCCGGCTCACCGCCTCGCGCACCGGCATCATCGACACGCCCAGCCGTTCGGCGAGGTCGCGCAGCGAGATGCGGTCCCGCGGCTTCAGTTGACCCGAGAGCAGCATCTCGCACAAAGTTTCATGCACCTGTTCCGACAGCGTGCGCGGCCGCGCGTCCCGTGACGCCTCGTCATTTCCGCTCATATCCCCGTTTCTCCCCGTTGACTCTTTCCGAGTCCTTCTGCAACTGTGATCTCAGATCACACCAGAACGGACAAGACCGCAACTGCTGATCCCGCGGCAAGGGAGGAAACGCTGCCACGGGAACACGGGTCACCAGAATCTGGTGTGATCTCTGGCACCAGCCCCGGGGAGGACCGCGATGCAGCCGAAAACCACCAAGACTTGCCGTCCGGCGCGCCGCGCCGGGCAGACCTGAGGCCCGGCATCCATGGCCAAGACCCGCAAGGTGATCATCACCTGCGCCGTGACCGGCGCGATCCACACTCCCTCGATGTCGCAGTACCTGCCGGTCAGCGCCTCCGAGATCGCCGAGGCCGCGATCGGTGCCGCCGAGGCCGGGGCCGCCGTCGTGCACCTGCATGCCCGCAACCCCGAGGACGGTCGGCCGGACCAGACGCCCGAGGCCTTCGCCCCCTTCCTCGGCGTGATCAAGCAGGCCTCGAACGTGGTGGTCAACATCACCACCGGCGGCGCGCCGACCATGACCATCGAGGAGCGCATCCGCCCGGCGCAGACGCACCGGCCCGAGATCGCCTCGCTCAACATGGGCTCGATGAACTTCGGCCTCTTCCCGATGCTGCAGCGCTTCCCGAACCTCGCGCACCAGTGGGAGCGGGACTACGTCGGCAACAAGAACATCATCTTCAACAACAGCTTCGGCCAGATCGAGCACATCGTCACCACGCTCGGCGCGCTCGGCACGCGCTTCGAGTTCGAGTGCTACGACACGGCGCATCTCTACAACCTCAAGTATTTCCTCGATCAGGGCCTCGTGAAGGGCCCGCTGTTCATCCAGACCGTGTTCGGCCTGATGGGCGGGATCGGCGCGCATCCCGACGACGTCATGCACATGAAGCGCACCGCCGACCGGCTCTTCGGCGACCAGTACCGCTGGTCGGTGCTCGGCGCGGGCAGGAACCAGCTGCCGATCGCCGCCATGGCCGCCGCGATGGGCGGGCACGTGCGCGTCGGGCTTGAAGACTCGCTCTGGGCCGGGCCCGGCCAGCTGGCGCGCAGCAATGCCGAGCAGGTCGGCAAGGCGCGGCAGATCATCGAGGGGCTGGGGCTGGAGCTCGCCACGCCCGACGAGGCGCGCGAGATCCTCGACACCAAGGGCGCGGACGCGGTCGGCTTCTAGGCCCCGCCCCGCACGAAATCCCCTCGGGAGAGAATGCTCCCAGACTGGCCCCCGTCGCCCCCTCATGGCGCCGGGGGCTTCTTTTTGGCTGGGTTGGGGAGCTCAACCGCCCGGAATCAAGGCGAAGCCGCCGGGCGGGCGCCGGCCCGTCCCGGCGGGCTGGCGCTTTGGTCACGACGCACGACGTTCGAGTATCACGCGAACTTGGCGGGCATAAAGTGCTGACCACAATCGTTGCAGCGCCACCCCACGGGCCGGCGCGCGCCCGGCTCCCGTTGCACCCCTTGCGCCTCACGGCTTCCTGAACAGCCGCGTCAGCTCGAAGAGCGCGTCCAGCCGCTCGAAGCGCTCGCGGGCGTCGGGCCAGCGCTCCTCCTGCGCCGCGGCGATCAGCGCCTCGACCAGCGACAGGGTCGAGATGTTGGAATCCCAGGCCGAGGGGATCTCGACCCAGCAGTTGAACGCGTGCTCGGCAAGGCTGGCGATCGGGCTCGACCACTGGTCGGTGATCAGGATCACGTGCATCCCCCGCCCCGCCGCGATCTCGGCCAGCCGCTGCAGGTTGTCCTCGTAGCGGCGGATGTCGAAGATCAGCAGCGTGTCGCCCTCCTCCATGTCCAGCACGTAATGCGGCCAGGTCGCCGAGGAGGAGGTCAGGTAGGTGACCCGCGCCCGGATCGCCTGGAAATGGGTGAAGGCATATTCCGCCAGCGAGCGGGTGATCCGCCCGCCGACCACGTAGAGCCGCCCGTCGGTCGAGGCGAGCCGCTTGGCCGCCGCGTCGAACTGGGCCGCGTCGATGTTGGTGAATGTCTGCCGCAGGTTCTGCGTCACCGCCTCGGCGAAGCGGTTCAGCAGGTGCGATTCCGGCGCCTCCGAGGCCCAGACCGCCCGCCGCGCCTCGGGGCCCGAGACCTTGGCCTGCAGCTCCGATAAGAGCGCCGCGTGGAAGGCCGGGTAGCCCTTGAACCCCAGCTTCTGCACCATCCGCGCCACCGTCGGCGTCGAGACCCCGGCATTGGAGGCGGCCGCGGTGATCGAGGCGATTCCCGCGCCGGGGTAATCGTCGAGCAGGGCCTGCGCGAACTTGCGCTCGGAATTGGTGAGCTGCGCGTAATGCTCGCGGATGAGCTGGCGCACGGTGCCGGACGGGCTGGTCTCCACGGGCTGCCTTTCGTGACGGGTGCAAAAAATGGGCAATTTCGGGGCGCACTTGGCGGTGACCCGCATCTGCCCGAAATCGCTCTGGAAAAATATTGACGCATCGGAAGCCTCGTGGAAAGCTTTTTCCAAAGTCAGGGGGACCGACGTGCCGCAGGACGACGCCAGCGCATTCGAAGTGAGCAGAGCCATGGGCCGCGGCCCGGCGCTCTTCCTCTGCGAACATGCCTCGAACGCCATCCCCGCGCGCTACGCCGGGCTCGGACTGCGGGACGAGGACCGGGCAAGCCACGCCGCCTGGGACCCGGGCGCGCTGGCGCTGGCGAAGCGGCTCGCCGAGGCGCTCGACGCGCCGCTGGTGGCCGGGACCGTGTCGCGCCTCGTCTACGACCTCAACCGCCCGCCCGAGGCCGCCTCGGCCATGCCCGTGCAGACCGAGACCGTCGCCATCCCCGGCAACGCCGGCCTCTCGCCCGAGGCGCGCGCCCAGCGCACCCGCGACATCTACGATCCCTTCTGCGCCGCGGTCACCGGCACCGTGGTGACCCGCAAGACGCTCGGCACGCCCTTTGCCCTCGTCACCGTGCACAGCTTCACCCCGACGTGGTTCGGCAAGCCGCGCGCGGTCGAGATCGGCATCCTGCACGACGCTGACAGCCGGCTTGCCGACTACATGCTCGAGGAGGCGTCCCGCCTGCCCGGCCGCCGCATCGCCCGCAACGACCCCTACGGGCCCGAGGACGGCGTGACCCATTCGCTGAAGCTGCACGGCATCGGGAACGAGCTGCCCAACGTGATGATCGAGGTGCGCAACGACCTGCTCGCCGACGAGACCGGGATCGAGACGATCGCCGGCGAACTCTTGACCCTGCTGCGCCCGGCGCTGGCAGGCCTTGGACTGACGGAGACGGACAATGCCTGAGGCCATGATCTGTTACGTGCGGATCATCGACCGGATGAACCGCGCCATCGGGCGTTTCGCCATGTACCTGCTCTTTGCGCTGATCGGCGTGCTGGTCTGGTCCTCGGTGTCGAAGACCTTCTTCACGCCGACGCTGTGGACGCTGGAAACCGCGCAGTTCATCATGGTCGCCTATTACGTCCTTGGCGGGCCCTACTCGATCCAGATGGGCTCGAACGTGCGGATGGACTTCTTCTACGGCGACTGGTCGCCGCGCCGCCGCGCCATCGTCGATGTCATCACCATCTGGTTCCTTATGTTCTACCTCGGCGTGCTGCTCTGGGGGGCGATCAGCTCGACCGCCTACAGCTTCGGCTATTTCGGCACCGAGCCCTTCAAGTTCTTCGGCGAGCTCTTCTGGGCCTTCGTCACCGGCGGACCCGGCGCCGCGGCCGAGCACATGGGCCATCTCGAGCGCAGCCCCAGCGCCTGGCGCCCCTATGTCTGGCCGGTGAAGGTCATCCTGTGCTTCGGCGTCACGCTGATGATCCTGCAATGCGTCGCCGAGTTCTTCCGCGACATCGCCCGCATCCGCGGAGAGGAAATCTGATGTCCCAGGACCTGATCGCAATCGTCATGTTCTCGGGCATGCTCGGCCTTCTGCTGACCGGGCAGCGCGTCTTCGGCGCCATCGGATTCGTCGCCGTCGTGGCCGCGCTCTGCCTCTGGGGAGACCGGGGTGGGTTCGATCTGGGCTTCGCCGCCTCGATCAAGCTGATGAAGTGGTACCCGCTGCTGACGCTGCCGATGTTCATCTTCATGGGCTACGTGCTGTCGGAATCGAAGATCGCCGACGATCTCTACAAGATGTTCCACGTCTGGATGGGCGGGCTTTCCGGCGGGCTCGCCGTGGGCACGATCGGGCTCATGGTGCTGATCTCGGCGATGAACGGGCTGTCCGTGGCCGGCATGGCCATCGGTGCCACCATCGCCCTGCCCGAGCTGCTGAAGCGCGGCTATGACAAGCGCATGGTGACAGGGGTGATCCAGGCGGGATCGAGCCTTGGCATCCTCGTGCCGCCCTCGGTGGTGCTGGTGCTCTACGCGATGATCGCCCGCCAGCCGGTCGGGCAGCTCTGGCTCGCCGGGGTGATCCCGGGCCTCGTCATGGCGGCGGCCTTCATCATCTACATCATCATCCGCTGCAAGCTGAACCCCGAGCTGGGGCCGATCCTGCCCAAGGCCGACCGCGACATTCCGCTGTCCGAGAAGCTGCGCCTGCTGCGCGCGGGGCTGCTGCCGCTTGTCATCTTCTTCGTCATGATGGTGCCCTTCGTGCGCGGCTGGACCTCGCTGGTGGAAAGCTCGGCCATCGGCGCCGTCGCCGCCTTCCTTGCCGCGGTGATCAAGGGCCGGATGACCCGCGAGGTGTTCGAGACCTCGGTGCGCCAGACGCTCGGCGTGTCGTGCATGTTCATGTGGATCATCCTCGCCGCCCTCGCCTTCGGCGCGGTCTTCGACGGGCTCGGCGCGGTCAGCGCCATCGAGGAGCTGTTCACCGAGAAGCTGGGCCTCAGCCCCTGGATGATCCTCGTGCTGATGCAGCTGAGCTTCATCGTCATGGGCACCTTCCTCGACGACACGGCGATGCTGGTGATCGTGGCGCCGCTCTACGTGCCGCTGGTCGGGCATCTCGGCTTCGACCTCGTCTGGTACGGCGTGCTCTACACCATCACCTGCCAGATCGCCTACATGACGCCGCCCTTCGGCTACAACCTGTTCCTGATGCGCGCCATGGCCCCGCCCGAGATCGGCCTGCGCGACATCTACACCTCGATCGTGCCCTTCGTGGCGGTGATGGTCCTGGTGCTCGCGATCATCATGATCTTCCCCGATCTGGCCCTGTGGCTGCCGAACCTCGTCTACGACAACTAACAACGAGACCCCCGCAAAGAGGGGCGCTACCCCCCAACCACGCAACAGGAGAGACAAGATGACCCTGACACGACGCAAGATCCTGAGCGGTGCCGCACTGGCCGCTCCGGCTGCGCTCGCGGCGCCGTCCATCGGCCGCGCGCAGGAGCCGATCAAGTGGCGCTTCCAGACCTACGCGGGTGCCGCCCTCGGCGAGCAGGTGACCAAGCCGCTCGTCGACTACATCAACAACGCCGCGCAGGGCGAGCTGGAGATCGAGCTCTACTACGCCGACCAGATCGTCCCCACCGGCGAGCTTTTCCAGGCGCTGCAGCGCGGCACCATCGACGCCGTGCACTCGGACGACGACTCGATGGCCTCGCCCACCCCGATGCGGGTCTTCGGCGGCTACTTCCCCTTTGCCACCAAGCACATCCTCGACGTGCCGGTGCTCTTCCAGCAATACGGGCTCGCCGACATCTGGCGCTCGGAATACGAGAAGGTGGGCGTGACCTGGCTCTCCGCCGCCGGTCAGGACCCGTGCAACTTCAACACCAAGAAAGAGATCACCAGCCTCGCCGACCTCGACGGGCTGAAGCTCTACACCTTCCCCACCGCCGGGCGCTTCCTCGCGCAGTTCGGCGTGGTGCCGGTGAACATCCCCTACGAGGATGCGGAAGTCGCCGTTCAGACCGGCGAGCTTGACGGCATGTCCTGGTCGGGCATCACCGAGGACTACACGGTGGGCTGGGCGAACGTCACCGACTACTTCCTGACCAACAACATCTCGGGCGCCTGGATCGGCTCGATCTTCGTCAACCAGCAGCGTTGGGCCGACCTGCCCGAGCATCTCAAGACGCTGGTGATGGCCGGGATCAAGGCCGCCGACACCTACCGCAACCAGTGGTACTGGGGCGGCGAGGCCAAGCTGCGCGCCACCGGCGACAAGCTGCAGCTGCGCTCGGTGCCGCCGGAAGAGTGGGCCGAGGTGGAAAACGCCGCCAAGGCCTTCTGGAAGGAGATCGCCCAGGAAAGCGAGATCCACGCCAAGGTCGTCTCGATCTTCGAGGAGTACAACGGCGTCATCAACCAGGCCGGCCCGCCCTACAACTTCTGAGCCGTGCCACCGCAGCGACATTTGGCCCCCGCAGAGCTATTGCGGGGGCCGAGCCTGTAGAATAATTTGATCAAATCTCCGCGCCTCCCCGCGCGGCGACACGGACAAGCCCAGCAAGGAGCACGCGGAATGACCGCCCCCCTGACCCTAGACGACCTGACAGCCGCCGCCGCAACCGGCGAGATCGACACCGTCCTCGTGTGCATCGTGGACATGCAGGGCCGTCTGCAGGGCAAACGTTTCCACGTCTCCAACTTCCTCGAGCATGCGGTCGTCGAGACCCATTGCTGCAACTACCTGCTGGCCACCGACGTCATCATGAGCACCCCCGAGGGCTTCGCCTCGACGAGCTGGGCCTCGGGCTACGGCGATTACGTGATGAAGCCCGACCTCGCGACGCTGCGCCGCGTGCCCTGGCTCGAGGGCACCGCGATGATCCTCTGCGACGTGCTCGACCACCACGGCCACCCGGTGTCGGAATCGCCGCGCCAGATCCTGCAGAAGCAGATCGCCCGCGCCGAGGCCATGGGCCTCTCTCCGATGATGGCGACCGAGCTCGAATTCTTCCTCTACGCCCGCTCTTACGACGAGATCCGCCACAGCGGCTGGCGCGACCTCGAAACCCTCTCGCCCTACAATCAGGATTACTCGATCCAGATGACCAGCCGCGAGGAATACGTGATGCGGCCGATCCGCAACCACCTCTACGCCATGGGCGTGCCGGTGGAATGCACCAAGGGCGAGGCCGAGACCGGCCAGGAAGAGCTGAACATCCGCTACGCCGACGCGCTGACCTGCGCCGACCACCACGTCATCTCCAAGCACGCGATCAAGGAGATCGCCCACCAGCAGGGCCACGGCGCGACCTTCATGGCCAAGTGGCAGGCCGACAAGGTGGGCAGCGCCGCGCATATCCACCAGTCGCTGTTCCGCGGCACCGAGAACGCCTTCTACGACAAGGACGGCGCGCATTGCATGTCGCAGACCATGCGGCACTACGTGGCGGGCCTGCTGAAATACGCCCCCGACGTCACGCTGCTGCTGGCGCCCTACGTCAACAGCTACAAGCGCTTCGTGCCGGGCACCTTCGCCCCGACCAAGACCGCCTGGTCGGTCGACAACCGCACCGCCGGCTTCCGCCTCGTCGGCGAGCACACCAAGGGCGTGCGCATCGAGTGCCGCATCCCCGGTTCGGACATGAACCCCTACCTCGCCTGCGCCGCGCAGCTCGCCGCGGGCCTCGCCGGGATCGAGGAGAAGCTCGAGCTTTCCGACCCGGTGAAGGGCGACATCTACGGCATGGACCACGTGCCGGACGTGCCGAGCACCCTGCGCGCCTCGATCGAGGCCTTTGCCGGGTCGAAGATGCTGCGCGCGGCGCTTGGCGACGCGGTGATGGAGCATTACACCCATGCCGCGCGGGTCGAGCAGGCCGACTTCGACCGCACCGTCACCGACTACGAGCTGGCGCGCGGCTTCGAGCGCGCCTGAGGAGACACTGATGACCACCCTCACCTGCATTACCCCCATCGACGGCTCGGCCTTCGCCTCGCGCGAGACCCTGCCGCTCGACCTCGCGCGCGAGGCGGTCGCCTCCGCCCGCGCCGCGCAGGCCGCATGGGCCGCCCGCCCGCTGGCCGAGCGCATCGAGCTCGTCATGAAGGGCGTCGCCGAGATCGGCGCGCAGAATGACCAGATCGTCCCCGAGCTGGCGCAGATGATGGGCCGCCCGGTGCGCTACGGCGGCGAGTTCCGCGGCTTCAACGAGCGCGCCTCCTACATGTCCGAGATCGCCGCGGGCGCGCTCGCCGACATCGAGGTCGGCGAGGACGCCACCTTCAAGCGCTACATCAGGCGCGTGCCGCATGGCGTGGTCTTCGTGGTCTCGCCGTGGAACTACCCCTACATGACCGCGATCAACACCGTGGCCCCCGCGCTCATCGCGGGCAACACCGTGGTACTGAAGGGCGCGACCCAGACCCTGCTCGTCGGCGAGCGGCTTGCCGATGCCTTCCACAAGGCCGGCGTGCCCGAGGCGGTGTTCCAGAACCTCTACCTCGACCATGACACCACCTCGGCCCTGATCGCCGAGGGCGCCTTCAACTTCGTCAACTTCACCGGCTCGGTCGGCGGCGGCAAGGCCATCGAGCGCGCCGCGGCGGGCACCTTCACCGGGCTCGGGCTCGAGCTCGGCGGCAAGGACCCGGGCTACGTGATGGAGGACGCCGACCTCGACGCCGCGGTCGACACGCTGATCGACGGCGCGATGTTCAATTCCGGCCAGTGCTGCTGCGGGATCGAGCGCATCTACGTGCACGAAAGCCTCTACGACGCCTTCGTCGAGAAGGCCGTGGCGCTGGTCAAGACCTACAAGCTCGGCAACCCGCTCGACGCGGCGACCACGCTCGGCCCGATGGCCAACGTCCGCTTCGCCGACGAGGTGCGCGCGCAGATCGCCGAGGCGCTGGAGATGGGCGCCACCGCCCACATCGACACATTCCCCGAGGATGACGGCGCGGCCTACCTGACCCCGCAGATCCTCACCGGCGTGACCCACGAGATGCGCGTCATGCGCGACGAGAGCTTCGGCCCGGTCGTCGGCATCATGAAGGTGAAGGACGACGCCGAGGCCATCGCGC
The DNA here is from genome assembly GCF_040409955.1 of Salipiger sp. H15. NCBI lineage: Bacteria > Pseudomonadati > Pseudomonadota > Alphaproteobacteria > Rhodobacterales > Roseobacteraceae > Salipiger > Salipiger bruguierae. The sequence goes on along the minus strand of NZ_CP123384.1, from coordinate 1,912,430 downwards.
TGATGAACGACAGCCCCTTCGGCCTCACCGCCTCGCTCTGGACGCAGGACGTCGCGCGCGCGCAGGAGGTCGGCGACCAGATCGAGACCGGCACCGTGTTCCTCAACCGCGCCGACTACCTCGATCCGGGGCTCTGCTGGACCGGCTGCAAGCAGACCGGGCGCGGCGGCGGCCTGTCGGTCATCGGCTATCACAACCTTACCCGTCCCAAGTCCTACCATCTCAAGAAGGTGACGAAATGAGCCTCACCGCCAACTGGTCCTACCCCACCGCCATCAAGTTCGGCGCGGGCCGCATCGCGGAACTTCCCGCCGCCTGCGCGCAGGCCGGCATCAGCAAGCCGCTGCTGGTCACCGACCGCGGCCTTGCCACCCTGCCGATCACCGAGAGCACCATCGCCATCCTCGAGAAGGCCGGGCTCGAATGCGGCCTCTTCGCCGACGTCGACCCCAACCCCAACGAGCGCAACCTCGCGGCGGGCGTCGCAGCCTACAAGGCGGGTGGCTATGACGGCGTGATCGCCTTCGGCGGCGGCTCGGGGCTCGACCTCGGCAAATGCGTGGCCTTCATGGCCGGGCAGACGCGGCCCATCTGGGACTTCGAGGACATCGGCGACTGGTGGACCCGCGCCGACGCCTCGGCCATCGCCCCGGTCGTCGCCGTGCCGACCACCGCGGGCACCGGCTCGGAAGTCGGCCGCGCCGGCGTGCTGACCAATTCCGAGACCCACGAGAAGAAGATCATCTTCCACCCCAAGATGCTTCCCGCCGTGGTGATCTGCGATCCCGAGCTGACCGTCGGCATGCCCAAGGCGATCACCGCCGGCACCGGGCTCGACGCCTTTGCCCATTGTGTCGAGGCCTTCTCCTCGCCCTTCTACCACCCGATGTCGCAGGGCATCGCCCTCGAGGGCATGCGGCTGGTGATCGAGTACCTGCCCCGCGCCTATGCCGACGGCACCGACCTCGAGGCGCGCGCGCAGATGATGAGCGCCGCCGCCATGGGCGCCACCGCCTTCCAGAAGGGTCTCGGCGCAATCCATTCGATGAGCCATCCCATCGGCGCGGTCTTCGGCACGCACCACGGCACCACCAACGCCGTCTGCATGCCCGCCGTGCTGAAGTTCAACGCGGACGCGATCCGCGACCGCTTCGACAAGGCGGCGGGCTATCTCGGCATCGAGGGCGGCTTCGACGGCTTCTGCGCCTTCGTGGACGAGTTCAACGACAGCCTCGGCGTGCCCAAGGGGCTGCGTGCGCTCGGCGTCACCGAGGAGTCGATCCCCGAACTGGTCCGCGGCGCGATCAAGGACCCGTCCTGCGGCGGCAACCCGGTCGAACTGACCGAGGAGAACCTCGAGGCGCTGTTCCGCGCCGCGATGTGAGTCGTTCCGATCGAGCACAGAGGGCCGGGGCGAAAGCCCCGGCCCTTTTTGTTTGCATGACAAAGGAGAAGCCGCCCCCAGCCCCCCTTCGCCGCTCCCGCCGCTTGGGCTACACTCCCGCAACCCACCGGGAGGACCCCCATGCACGCGCCCACGCCCTACACCCTCATGGCCCGCAACAATGCCTGGGCGAACGAGACGCTCTACACCGTGCTCGCCGCGCTCACCGAGGAAGAGTTCACCGACCCGCGCCCCGGCTTCTTCCCCTCGCTCAGCCTGACGATGAACCACATCCTGCTGGTCGATCTCTACTACATCGACGCGCTGGTGCGCGGCGGGCTGGGCCTGTCGCTGCGCAATCGCGCGCAGATCGACGACCCGGCCGCGCTGGCGAAACTGCAGGCCGAGAGCGACCTGCGCCTGCTGGCCTTCTGCGAGTCGCTCACCCCCGCCATGATGCACGAGGAACGGCTCACCCAGCGCACCTCCGGCCCGGTGCACGAGAAGGTCGAGCCGCTGCTGCTGCACCTCTTCCAGCACCAGGTCCACCACCGCGGGCAGGCGCATGTGCAGCTGCAGGAGGCCGGTTACGCCCCGCCGCAGCTCGACGACTTCTACCTCGAATACGGCCGCGTCCCTTCCGCCCGGGCGTGGTTCCCGCACTGATCCGCCCGCGCCCCCTTGCACATGCTGCCCCGACGTCGCCTTATGGCGCCGACATTCGGACGGGGAACGGCAGATGACGAAGACGGTGGCGGTGATCGGTGCGGGCATCGTGGGGGTGAGCACGGCGCTCGAGCTTCTCCGCGCGGGACACGAGGTGGTGCTGGTCGACCGCGGGGGCCCGGCCTCGGGCACCAGCCATGGCAACGGCGGCGTTCTGGCCGCGGCGGCGGTGCTGCCGGTGACCGGCCCGGGGCTCTGGGCGAAGGCCCCGAAGATGCTGCTCGACCCCGACCAGCCGCTGTTCCTGCGCTGGCCCTACCTGCCGAAGCTGCTCCCCTGGCTGATGCGCTACATGTCCCACGCCAATGCCGAGGCTGCCCTGACCCGCGCCCGCGCCATCGCGCCGCTGATCGGCGACAGCCTCGCCGATCACCTCGCGCTCGCCGGCGGCACCCCGGCCGAGAAGTGGATCGTGCCCTCGGACTATGTCTTCGCCTATCCGCACCGCGCCGCCTTCGAGGCCGACGCTTTCGGCTGGCAGACCCGCAGCAGCCTCGGCTTCACCCACGAGCTGCTCGAGCACGGCGCCTTCCAGGCCTATGACCCGGCGATGAGCCCGGCCTTCGGCCTCGGCGTGCGCCAGCCGGACCATGGCCGGATCACCGACCCGGGCCAGTACGTGAAGGATCTCGCGACCCACGCCCAGAGCCTCGGCGCCCGGCTGGTGATCGGCGAGGTGCAGGACATCGCGCAGGAGAACGGCAGGCTGACCGGCCTCAGGATCGGCGGCGAGACCCTGCCCTGCGACGCCGCCGTGCTGACCACCGGCGTCTGGTCCGGCCCGCTGGCGAAGCGGCTCGGCCTCGACATCCCGCTGGAAAGCGAGCGCGGCTATCACCTCGAGCTCTGGGAGCCCTCGGTCATGCCGCGGTCGCCGGTGATGTTCGCCGCGCAGAAATTCGTCGCCACCCCGATGGAGGGCCGCCTGCGGCTTGCCGGGATCGTCGAGTTCGGCGGGCTCGACGCGCCGCCCTCGGCCGCGCCCTTCGAGCTCTTGCGCCGCGCCATCCGCGCCGCCATGCCGGAGCTCACCTGGGAACGCGAGGTCGAATGGATGGGCCACCGCCCCTCGATCGCTGACTCGCTGCCGGTGATCGGCGCGGCCCCGGCGCTGAAGGGTGCCTACGTCGGCTTCGGCCATGACCACATCGGCCTCACCGCCGGGCCGAGGACCGGGCGACTGCTGGCGCAGATGATCTCGGACCAGAGCCCGAACATCGACGTCACCCCCTTCTCGCCGCGCCGCTTCGCCTGACCGGACGGCGGCGATGACGCTCCTGCCCTTCCTGGCCCGCCACGCCCGCTGGCTGATGCTGATCGGCCTCGCCTTCGGCATCGCCGTGCCGCAGGTGACGCAATTCGTGCGGCCGTGGCTGTCGGAGCTGGTGGCGGCGATGCTCTTCACCGCGGCGCTGCGCATCGGCCCGCGCGCCGCGCTCGGCGCCATGGGGCACCTGAGGGGCACGCTCGGCGCGCTGCTGGTCTTCCAGCTCATCTGCCCGCTGGCGCTGATCGCCCTCGCCGCCCCCTTCGGCCTGCTCGACAGCCCGCCGGCGCTGGCACTGATCCTGCTGATGGCCGCCGCGCCGCTTGCCAGCAGCCCGAACCTGACGCTGATGGTCGGCGGCGATCCCGCCCCGGCGCTGCGCATGCTGATCCTCGGCATGGTGATCCTGCCCGCGACCACGCTGCCGGTCTTTGCGCTGCTGCCCGCGCTCGGCGGCGCGGCGGGGATCCTCGATGCCGCGGCGAAGCTGCTGCTGGTGATCCTCGCCGCCACCGGGCTTGCCTTCGCGCTGCGCCCGCTGCTCCTGCCGCGCCCCGGACCCGCCGCCTTTGCCCAGCTCGACGGCGCCTCGGCGCTGCTGATGACGGTGATCGTGCTCGCCCTCACCTCCGAGATCCGCCCCGCGCTGATCGAGCGCCCCGGCGAGCTGCTCGGCTGGATGGCGCTGGCCTTCGCCGCCAACCTCGGCCCGCAGGTGCTGACGCTCTGGCTGCGGTCGCGCGGCGGACGCCCCGAGGCGCTGGAGGCGCTGGCGATGATCGCCGGAAACCGCAACATCGGGCTCTTCCTCGTGGCGCTGCCGGCCGGGGTCACCGACCCGCTGCTGCTCTTCATCGGCTGCTACCAGGTTCCGATGTTCCTCACCCCCCTCGTGATGACGCCGCTCTACCGCCGCTGCCACGCCCGTGCCGCGGGACTTGGCATCGCCGGCCGGAGCGCTATCACGGGCAAAGACAACGGAGACTGCAATGCCCCTCAATCCCGCCGATGACGCCTTTGCCGAAACCCTGAGCCGCGCGCTGCCCGAGGGCACGCTGCGCCGCGCCGAGCCGCGCTACCTCGAAGAGCCGCGCGGTCGCTGGCAGGGCATCTCGGGCTGGGTGGCGCTGCCGCGCGACGTGGAAGAGGTCGCCGCCATCGTCCGCGCCTGCAGCGCGGCGCGCGTCGGCCTCCTGCCCTACGGCGGCGGCACCGGGCTTGTCGGCGGGCAGATCGCCCCCGAGGGCCCCGCGCCGCTGATCCTCTCGCTCGAGCGCATGTCGCGCATCCGCGCCGTCTATCCCGAGGAGAACGTGCTGGTCGCCGAGGCCGGCGCCATCCTCGCCGACGTGCAGGCGGCGGCCAGGGATGCGGGCCGGCTCTTCCCGCTCTCGCTGGCCTCCGAGGGCACCGCGCGGATCGGCGGGCTGCTCTCGACCAACGCCGGCGGCGTCAACGTGCTGCGCTACGGCAACGCCCGCGAGCAGGTGCTCGGCCTCGAGGCGGTGCTACCCGACGGCACGGTCTGGCACGGGCTGAAACGGCTGCGCAAGGACAACACCGGCTACGACCTGCGCGGGCTCCTGCTGGGGGCCGAGGGCACGCTCGGGGTGATCACCGCCGCCGCGCTGAAGCTCTCGCCCGTCCCCGCCGCCACCGCCACCGCGCTGCTGGCCGTCGAAAGTCCCGCCGCCGCGCTCAGCCTGCTGGCGATCGCCCGCGAGCAGCTCGGCGAGATGGTCAGCGCCTTCGAGCTGATCGGCCGCACCGGGTTCGAGTTCCTCGCCGAGGCGCTGCCGGTGATCCGCCAGCCCTTCGCCGAGCCGCCCGAATGGTGCGTGCTGGTCGAGCTCGGCCTCGCGCAGGGCATGGACCCCGAGGCGGCGCTCGAGACGCTCTTCACCGCCGGCATGGAGGCCGGGCTGGTCAGCGACGGGCTGCTCGCCCAGTCCGAGGCGCAGGCGCACCAGTTCTGGGAGCTGCGCGAGCAGATCCCCGAGGCCAACCGCCACATCGGCGCGATCGCCAGCCACGACGTCTCGCTGCCGCTGAGCGCCCTGCCCGAGTTCATCGACACCGGGATCGACCGGCTGGCGCGGCTCGGCGAGTTCCGCGTCAACTGCTTTGGCCATCTCGGCGACGGCAACCTGCATTACAATGTCTTCCCGCCGAAGGGCCGCCGCAAGCAGGACTACGTCGAGATCCGCGCCGAGGTGCAGCGCTGCGTGCATGACCTCGTGCACGAGATGGGCGGCTCGGTCAGCGCCGAGCACGGCATCGGCCGGCTGAAGGTGGACGATCTCGAGCGCTACTCCGACCCCGCCAAGCTGGCGGCGATGCGCGCGATCAAGGCCGCGCTCGACCCGGTCGGCATCATGAACCCCGGCGCGGTGATCCGGGCCTGAGCCCCCGCCGCCAAACGTGTCGGGGCGGCAGCGCGCCGCCCCCCTCCCGCCTCAGGCGGGCGCCTTGTAGGCCTGCGCCGCCTTTCCGGCCCGCTTCTGCATCTCCAGAAGCTCCTCGGCGGTGAAGGCCCGCACGGTCTGGACATTGCTCACCATGCCCGAGGCCCCGACGGCCATCATGCTGGCCAAGAGGTCATGCACGTCGGACACGTCGGCGATGACCATCCAGTCGGTCGCGCCGGTCGTGGCGTAATAGGCCAGCATCTTGCCGCCCCCCGACTCGACGACCGAGCGCGCGCCCTCGGCGCGGTCGCTGGGATTGGCGATCATGCCCTTCAAGGCCGCCGCCGTGTAGCACCCTGTCACGATGAAAGTCGGCATATCGAATCCTCCGGGGAAGGACCCTCGGGACGTCCTCTGCACCACGCAGGCCGGTCCGGCCCGCATCCTCCCTGCCGCAATGATACCACAGTCCGCGCCCCGGCGCGAAACCGCGCTGCCCGGAGCCCGGATCCGCGCGTCAGCCGCAGTGGGGACGGCCCGTGCGCGCCGTGCGCGCGGCCCGCAGGCTGTCGAGCCCTTCGACCACCGCATTGCCGGAATAGACCGCGTCATCGGCGCTGACATCGGGCCGGGAGTTGCGCTCGCGCAGCACCCGCTCGGCATCGAGCGCCCGCCCGGCATCGCGCAGCAGCACCACCCGGTGCAGCTCCGAGGCGCTGGTCGCGCCGCCGCGCGCCGCCTCGGTGCGGTCGAGCGCCGCCAGCGCCTCGTCGTGCCGGCAGGCGATCGCAAGCTCGGTCGACTCGGGAAAGCTCTCGGGGGTCACGGCGGTCACCGGCGCGACCTCGGCGGCGCAGGCGCCCAGCAGCAGCGGCAGGAGAAGGGCGGCACCGGCACGGCGGGCCGCCGCGCGGATCGGAAGGGGGTCACTCATCATCGCCTCTGTCTCGCTTCGTCGTCATCACTCACCTTCGGAAGGGCCCCGCCGCCAGCGCCGGCCCCTCGCCGCTCACTGCGGCCCGAAGAAATCGGCGGAGACACGCTCACGCGCGGTCTCGACGGTCGACTGGAGGATCTCGCGATCCTCCGCGCCCCCGGGCATGGCCAGCAGCACGGCCAGCGCGCCCAGCATGCCAAGTCCCCCGAGGAGCTCGTATTTCATCGACCGCATCGCGGCATGCCCCACCTGTCTCAGGCTTTCCAACACCGCGAATGCTGCGCGGGTTCCGCGATCAAGGCAAGCCCCCCAGGCGGGGGCGCCCTCAGTCCCGCCCTCAGTCCCGCCTTCAGTCCCACCAGGGCCCGTGATGCGCGTCCCTGCCGTCGACCCGGTCGAACCCGTGCCGCCCGAAGAAGTCGCGCTGCGCCTGGATCAGCGCCGCCGTGCCGCGCGGCTGGCGCAGCGTGTCCCAGAAGCCGAGCGCCGCACCCAGCACCGGCAGCGGGTAGCCCGCCGCGATCGCCTCCGAGACCAGCCGCCGCAGCGCCGGGATGCCGCGCGCCAGCACCGGCGCGAAGCGCGGCGCAAGGAAGAGCTGCCCCTCGGGCGGGCTCTCGCGGAAGGCGCCGGAGATGTCGTCGAGCAGCCGCGCCCGGATGATGCAGCCGGCGCGCCAGATCTCGGCGATGCGGGCGAAGTCGAGCTGCCAGCCGTATTCCTCGGACGCGGCGGCAAGGATGCGGAAGCCCTGCGCATATTCGAGGATGCGCGCCGCCAGCAGCGCCGCCTCCAGCTCTTCCATGTCCGGCGCAAAGCCCGCCCGCTCCGAGCCCAGCGCGCCGCCCGCCACCTCGCGCAGCGCCTTCTCCGCCGACCAGGCCCGCGCCGCCACCGCGCCCTCGATCATCGTCGCCGACTGGCCGAGCGTCACCGCCTCGATCGCGGTCCAGCGGCCGGTGCCCTTCTGCCCGGCGCGGTCGAGGATGGCATCGACCATCGGCCCGCCGCCGAGCGGGTCGTCGTAGGAGAGCACCTTGCCGGTGATCTCGAAGAGGTAGCTCTCGAGCGGGCCGTCGTTCCAGCGCGCGAACTGCTGCCCGATGGCGGCGGGCGCCAGCCCAGCGCCATGGCGCAAGAGGTCGTAGATCTCGGCGATCATCTGCATGTCGGCATATTCGATGCCGTTGTGCACGGTCTTGACGAAATGCCCGGCCCCGTCGGGCCCCATGCGGTCGGCGCAGGGCGCGCCGTCGAACTGCGCGGCGATCCGCGACAGGATCGGCTTCAGCCCGGCCCAGCTCTCCTCCGAGCCGCCGAACATCATCGACGGGCCGTGCCGCGCCCCCTCCTCGCCGCCCGAGACACCGAGCCCGACGAAATGCAGCCCGTGCTCCGCGAGCCGCGTGCTGCGGGCGCGGGTGGCATGGAAATCCGCATTGCCCGCGTCGATCACCGTGTCGCCCGGCGCCAGCAGCGGGATCACCTGCTCGAGGAAGCCATCCATCGGCGCGGTCGAGGGGATCATCGCCAGCAAGAGGCGCGGTGTCGGCAGCGCCGCGATCAGCGCCTCGAGCGTGGCCTGCGCGGTGACGCGATCGGCAAAGGGCTCGGCCCGCGCCATGAACTCGGCGATGGCCCCCTCGCTGCGGTTCGACACGGCGATGTCGATGCCGCTCTCGGCCATGTTGAGCGCCAGCGCCGCGCCCATCGTGCCCAGTCCGTAAATCCCGATCCGCGGTTCCGCCATGGCAGCCTCCTGTGCGTCCTGCCGCCGAAGGTAGCGATAACAGCCCCCAAGGCAAGCCGCCGCCCGCCGCAGCGGATGCACAGGCGCCGTGCATCGGATGTGCATCCCCTGTGCATCCCCGAAAACGACGAAGGCCGGGCGCTGCCGCCCGGCCTTTCATCTTTCCCGAAATACTCCGGGGGGCCCGCCGCGAGGCGGGCGGGGGCAGCGCCCCCTCCACGCGGGTCAGGCGCCGAGACACCAGCGCATGATCGCCTTCTGCGCGTGCAGGCGGTTCTCGGCCTCGTCCCAGATCACCGACTGCGGCCCGTCCATGACCTCCGAGGTCACCTCCTCGCCGCGGTGCGCAGGCAGGCAGTGCATGAAGAGCGCGTCCTTGCCGGCGGCCTCCATCAGTTGCTCGTTCACCTGGTAGGGACGCAGCATGTTGTGGCGACGCTCCTTGGCGGATTGCGCGTCATGCATCGACACCCAGGTGTCGGCAACGATGAGATCGGCGCCCTCGACGGCCTTGTAGGGGTCACGCTCGATGGTGATGCTCGCCCCCTCGTTGCGCGCCAGCCCGACGAATTCCATCTCGGGGTCGAGCTGCACCGGCCCGGTGAAGGTGAAGTCGAAGCCGAACCGCCCGGCGGCATGCAGAAACGAGGCGCAGACGTTGTTGCCGTCGCCGCACCAGACCACCTTCTTGCCCTTGATCGGGCCTCTATGCTCTTCAAAAGTCAGGATATCCGCCATGATCTGGCAAGGGTGCGTGCGGTCGGTGAGCCCGTTGATCACCGGCACCGTCGCGAACTCGGCCATCTCGGTCAGCACCGCCTCGTCGAAGGTGCGGATCATGATCATGTCGACGAAGCGCGACAGCACCCGGGCGGTGTCGGCGATGGTCTCGCCGTGGCCGAGCTGCATGTCGTTGCCCGACAGGACCATGGTCTGCCCGCCCATCTGCCGCACGCCGACATCGAAGGAGACGCGGGTCCGGGTCGAGGGCTTCTCGAAGATCAGCGCCACCATGCGCCCGTCGAGCGGGGTCTCGTCGTCCGCCATGGCCTTGGGGCGGCCGTTTCGGCGCTCCTTGATCGCCTTGGCGCTGTCGATGATCCCCCGCAGCTCTGCCGGGTCGGTTTTGTGAATGTCGAGAAAATGGTTCATCTGTCGGGTCTTCTTGTTGGGCCGGGGGGTGGGGGCGCCGCCCCCGCCCGCGCGGCGCGCGGACTCCCCCGGGACATAGTGGCCTAGACGTGGCTCAGGCGGTCAGCTGGGCTGCGACCTCCAGCGCGGTGGCGGTGGCGTCGAGACGGGCGACCGCCTCGGCGATCTCCTCCTCGGTGATGGTGAGCGGGGGAAGAAGGCGCACGACGTTGTCCGCCGCGGGCACGGTGATCACCAGGTTGTCATAGCCGGCCTTGACGAAATCGGCCGGGGCAACCTTGGTCTTGAGGCCGATCATCAGCCCGGTGCCGCGGACCTCCTCGAAGATCTCCGGATGCGCGGCGATCAGCCCCTCGAGCTTCTGGCGCAGCAGCCCCGCCTTGCGGCCGACCTCCTCGAGGAAGCCCTCGCCGGTCAGCACGTCCATCACCGCGCCGCCGACGGCGCAGCCGAGCGGGTTGCCGCCGTAGGTCGAGCCGTGGGTGCCGACGGTCATGCCCGAGGCGGCCTCTTCGGTCGCCAGCACCGCGCCGAGCGGGAAGCCGCCGCCGATGCCCTTGGCGACCATCATGATGTCCGGGGTGATCCCGGCGTATTCATGCGCAAACAGCCGCCCGGTCCGGCCCATGCCGCACTGCACCTCGTCGAGGATCAGCAGGATGCCCTTGTCGTCGCAGAGCTTGCGCAGCGCCTTCAGCTGGTCGTCGGGCAGCGGGCGGATGCCGCCCTCGCCCTGGATCGGCTCGATCAGGATGGCGCCGGTGTGCGCGTCGATGGCCGCCTCGATCGCCGCCATGTCGCCGAAGGGCAGGTGCTTGAAGCCCGGCAGGATCGGCCTGAAGCCCTTGACCATCTTCTCCGAACCCGCCGCGGCGATGCCCGCCGACGAACGGCCGTGGAACGAGCCGGTGAAGGCGAGGATGTCGGTCTTCTCGGGCTGGCCCTTCTCGTACCAGTACTTGCGCGCCATCTTCACCGCGAGCTCGCAGGCCTCGGTGCCGGAGTTGGTGAAGAACACCGTGTCGGCGAAGGTGGCCCCGACCAGCTTGTCGGCGAGCGCCTGCTGCTGCGGGATCTCGTAGAGGTTCGACACGTGCCAGAGGTTCTGCGCCTGCTCGGTCAGCGCCGCCACCAGCGCCGGGTGCGCATGGCCGAGCGCGTTCACCGCGATGCCGCTGCCGAGGTCGAGAAAGCGTCGTCCGTCCTCCTCGATCAGCCAGCAGCCTTCGCCCTTCACGAAGTGAAGCGGCGCGCGCGAATAGGTCGGCAGGACGGAGGGGATCATGGGGTCTTCCTCTGCAATGAGGCCCGATTGGTGCCAAGGGCCCGGGGCCAAGTCAAGTTTTCAAAGGGGATGTGCGACGCACAAACGATCGGACGCGCCCGAAAGGGGCACGGAAGGAAGAGCTCAGGCTCGTCGGATTCGGATCGCTTGCGTCATGCGCAGGCTATTGCCGGGTTTCCCGGCGTAAATCAAGCACCTTGCGCGGATCACGCCGCGAAGGGGTCCTCGGGGTAGCCGACGCCCATCAGGTACAGCCCGTCCGGCGGGCACACCGGCCCGCAGGCGGCGCGGTCGGCGGCCTCGAGCGCGGCCTTCACCTCCGAGGGTGCCCAGCTGCCCGCGCCGACCCGCTCGAGCGTGCCGACGATCGAGCGCACCTGGTTGTGCAGGAAGCTGCGCGCGCGCAGGTGGAAGTGGTATTCCGTCCCCGCCCCGGTCTCGACCTCCTCGATCCGGCACTCGTCCAGCGTCTTCACCGGCGAGGCCGACTGGCACATGGTCGATCGGAAGGTGGTGAAGTCGTGCAGCCCGACGAGATGCGCCGCCCCCTCGCGCATCGCGGCGAGCGAGAGCGGGTGCAGCACCCGCCAGACCTGCCCCTTTTCCAGCGTCGACGGTGCGCGGCGCACCAGCACCCGGAAGAGATAGCGCCGCTCCAGAGCCGAGAAGCGCGCGTGCCAGTCATCCGCGACGGCGGCGCAGGCGCGGATCGCCACGGGCTCGGGCTTGAGGTGGAAGTTCAGCGCCTCGCCGAGGCGGAACGGGTCCCAGTCCTTCTCCATGTCGCAATGGGCGACCTGCCCGCGCGCATGCACGCCCGCATCGGTGCGCCCGGCGGCGGCGATGGTGTGCTCGCGCTTCTCGAGTTTCGCCAGCGCAGCCTCGATCGCGCCCTGCACCGAGGGCTGATCCGCCTGACGCTGCCAGCCCGCGAAGGGCCCGCCGTCATATTCCACCAAGAGCGCATATCTGGGCATGACCGCCCCTTAGCGCGCCGCCGCGTCCCCATCAATCCCCCCGGCACGCCTCCCGGCGCCGCCCGCGCGCGCCGCCCCCGTCTTCCACATGGTGAAAATATCCCGGGGGTGAGGCGCGCAGCGCCGAGGGGGCAGCGCCCCCTTGCCCCACCTGCCACGCGGCGCAGCAGCGGCCCGCAGAGAACGCCACGCCGCCCCTCCCCGGCACTGGCAACCCGCGCCCGGCGCGTCTATCTCTAGGGAAACGCAGAACGAGGGACGCCGCCTTGGTCATCGGAACCATCGCCGACACGCTCAGCCGCGGGGTCGGAAACGTCACCGACACGCTGTCGGAAACCTTCTTCGAGCCGGTCGTGCGCCTTGGCGTGACCGGGCTCTCGCGCGCGGGCAAGACCGTCTTCATCACCTCGCTGGTCGCCAACCTGCTCGACCGCGGGCGCATGCCGCAGCTGGCCGCCGAGGCGGAATCGCGCATTCTCACCGCCTATCTCCAGCCGCAGCCCGACGACACCGTGGCGCGGTTCGACTACGAGACGCATCTTGCCGCGCTCACCGCGCGCGAGCCGCGCTGGCCCGAGAGCACGCGGGCCGTCTCGCAGTTGCGGCTCTCGCTCAAGGTGCGGCCGACAGGGCTGCTCGCCGGGCTGCAGGGGCCGCGGACGGTGCATCTCGACATCGTCGACTACCCGGGCGAATGGCTGCTCGATCTCGGGCTGCTCGATCAGAGCTTCGAGGACTGGACGGACGAGACGCTCCGGCGCCTGCCGCAGCGGCCCGGCTCCGAAGCCTTCCTTGCGCTGCTCGCCGAGACCGATCCCGACGAAGCCTTCAGCGAGCCCCGGGCCAAGGCCCTCGCCGAGGTCTTCACCGCCGCGCTGCACGAGGCGCGCGAGGCGGGGTTCTCGGACTGCACCCCCGGGCGCTTCCTGCTGCCGGGCGAGAAGGCAGGCAGCCCCGCGCTGACCTTCGCGCCGATGCCGAAACCCGCGATCCCCTCCCGCCGCGGGCTCTGGCGCGAGATGGAGCGGCGCTTCGAGGCCTACAAGTCGCAGATCGTGAAGCCCTTCTTCCGCGACCACTTCTCGCGCATCGACCGGCAGATCGTGCTGGTCGACGCGCTCGGCGCGATCCATGCCGGCCCGCCGGCGCTCGACGACCTGCGGCGCACCATGTCGGCGATCCTCAAGGCCTTCCGCCCCGGCTCCAACGCCTGGCTGACGCAGATGCTGCGCGGGCGGCGGGTCGAGAAGATCCTCTTTGCCGCGACCAAGGCCGACCACCTGCACCACACGCAGCACCACGCCCTGACCGCGATCATGGAGGCGCTGACCCGCGAGGCGCGCGACCGGGCGCGCTTTGCCGGGGCCGAGACCGCGGCCATGTCGATCGCCGCGCTGCGCGCCACGGTCGAGCAGACGCTGCCGCACGAGGGCACCGAGCTCGACTGCGTGCGCGGCACGCTCTTGAACCCCGACGGCACGCGCGGGCGGCAGGCGGCCTTCTATCCCGGCGCCCTGCCCGAGGATCCGGCGCACCTGCTGACCCCGGCGCGCGAGGGCGCGACCGGCTGGCTTGGCGCCGATTACGAGATCATGCGCTTCGCCCCCGCGCCGCTGACGCTGAAGCCCGGCGAGGGCCCGCCGCACATCCGCCTCGACCGCGCCGCGCAGTTCCTTGTCGGAGACCGGCTGTGAGCCCGCACCTGCGCCCCGCCCGCCCCACCGACGCCGGCAGCCTCGGCGCGATGATCACTGCCGCCGTCGAGGCGCATGACTGGAAGCCGCTGCTGCACAGCGGCGCCGAGGACATCGCCCATGCCGGCACGATGATCGAGCGCGGCTGGGTCACGGTGGCCGAGGATCGCGCCGGCACGCTGCTCGGCTTCCTCGCGCGCGAGGGCAGCTACGTGCACGCGCTCTTCGTCGCGCAGGCGGTGCAGGGCCGCGGCATCGGCCACGCGCTGCTCGAGGATGCCAAGCGCGCCGCGCGCCGGCTGGAGCTCTGGACCTTCCTCGCCAATGCCCGCGCGCAGCGTTTCTACGAGCGGGCGGGCTTCGCCATCTCCCGCCGCGGCGACGGCTCGGCCAATGCCGAGGGCCTGCCCGATCTCTTCTATGTCTGGGAGGCCCCCGCCTTCCGCAACAGGGAGGCCCGCCCATGAGCGATGCGCCCCGCAACGATGGCCCGCGCAAGGGCCCGATCCTCATCGACCTCGACGGGGACCAGCCCAGCCTGACGCCCTCGGATGCCCCACCGGTGCCCGAGCCCGACCTTCCGGGCCCGCAGGGGCAGGCGATGACCACCGCCGCGGCGCTGGCCGCGCGCCGCCCCTCGAAGCTGGCGCGCTGGTTCTGGGCGCTGGCGGGCACGCTGCTGTCGGCGCTGATCTCGATCGCCGCCTGGCGCTTCGTCACCGACCTCATCGCCTCGGTGCCGCTGCTCGGCCTCGCGATCACCGTGCTGATCGGGCTCCTGGTGCTTGTCGGCCTTGCCATCGTGGTCAAGGAGCTTGCCGCCATGTCGCGGCTGGCCAAGGTCGACGCGCTGCACCGCGCCGCCGACGCGGCGCTGGCGACCGAGGATCTGAAGGCCGCGCGCAAGCTGGTCGACGAGCTTGCGGCGCTCTACGCCGGGCGCGAGGACACGCGCTGGGGCCGCCAGCGGCTGAAGGAGCGCAGCGCCGAGGTCTTCGACGCCTCCGGGCTCATCGGCCTTGCCGAGACCGAACTGCTGACCCCGCTCGACGCCGCCGCGCGGCGCGAGGTCGAGGCCTCGGCGCGGCAGGTGGCGACGGTCACCGCGCTGGTGCCGCTGGCGCTGGCCGACGTGATCGCGGCGCTCTCGTCCAACATCCGCATGATCCGCCGCATCGCCGAGATCTACGGCGGGCGCTCGGGCACGCTCGGCAGCTGGCGGCTGACGCGGGCGGTGATGTCCCACCTCGTCGCCACCGGCGCCGTGGCGGTGGGCGAGGACATGCTCGAGCCGGTGCTCGGCGGCGGGCTGCTCGGCAAGCTGTCGAGGCGCTTCGGCGAGGGGTTGGTGAACGGCGCGCTGACCGCACGGGTCGGCGTCGCGGCGATCGAGGTCTGCCGCCCGCTGCCCTTCATCCGCCGCAAGCGCCCCTCGGTCCGCGACATCGTCCGCACCGCGCTCGCGGGCTTCGTGATAAAGGACAGCGGCAAGGGCTGAGCCCCGGGGCGACTTGATCCGGGACAAGGCGCCGGGGACCGGAACGCGCGAGGCTCGGGGCCCCAGCAGGAGCCCGCGCGATGACCCGCCCGACCGACAGCGCCAGAGATCTTCCCGCGCCGGGCGGCCACGGTCGCCTGCGCGACATCATCTACGGCGCGCTCGACGGATCGGTGACGACCTTCGCCATCGTCGCGGGGGTCGCCGGGGCCGAGCTCTCGCCCTTCATCATCCTCGCGCTCGGCTTCGCCAACGTCCTTGCCGACGGGTTCTCCATGGCGGCGGGCAACTACGCGGGGACCAAGGCCGAGCTCGACGACCTGCGCCGCCTGCAGCGGCTCGAGCGCGGGCGGCTGTCGACCGACCCCGAGGCCGCCCGGCGAGATCTCCGCGCGCAGCTGGCGCGGCAGGGTCTGTCGGGCGAGGTGCTCGAGGCGGCGGCGGCCCAGATCGCCGCCGATCCCGCCCACTGGAGCCGCCAGCTGCTTGCCGGGAAGCATGGGCTGTCGGACGTCGACCCGCAGCCCCTGCGCGCGGCGCTCGCCACATTCGCGGCCTTCCTCGCGGCGGGGCTGGTGCCGCTGCTGCCCTTCGTGCTGTCGCTGGAGAAGGCGCTTGAGGTCGCCACGGCGCTCACCCTGGCGAGCTTCTTCGCGATCGGCGCCTACAAGAGCCGCTGGTCGCTGACGCCGTGGTGGCGCTCGGGGCTCGAGACGATGGCCATCGGCGGCATCGCCGCCGGCCTTGCCTTCGTGGTGGGGCGGATGTTCACGCTCTGACGCGCGCCGCGGCCCTTATGGAGCGGCGGAAGCCGCCGGACCGGAAGGGGGGGCCAGCGCCGCGCAAGGCGCTTTCGCACGGCGCTGACCCGGGACTTGCCCTGAAACACTGGGCCTTCTAGGGGAGGAAACCCTCGCCCGGACCATCCGTGAGTGGTAGCAGGTCCGGCTTTCTGGGCGAGGGGCACAGAACGCCGGGCTTAATTGCCCGGCGCCACCGAGGGCGAAGCGGGTATGGTCCCACCGCTCCTCCCGATCGCGGAGCCGACGGCCCCGCTCCCAGTCGCGGCAGGGGTCTCACCCACCCTGCCGACGCTCAGGGTTCCAACCCCGACCAGAAGGCCGAGGACCAGCAGGACGGCCACCAGCAGCCCGCCGGTGAACGCTCCGGCGGTTGCTGCCTGGGGCGACTCCGGCAGGTACATTGGCGGCTCGGACCGCAGGGTCGAGCCATATGGGCCGCGCTGCGGCAGCCCGCTGTCACGATAGGCCATGAAGCCTCCATGGGTTCGATGTGCTCGCGCCGGGGATCGGCTGGGATCCGGGCGGGAAGGTCGGGAGTGGCGCGAGGTTTCAAGCATCCAACCCGATCCGGCGGGAAAGGTCGCGGGCAAATGGCTCGGCGCGGGTTTTCCGGCGCGCCGCCGCCAGCCGGTCCCGCCACATTGGCCGACCCCCGCCGCAGCCGGAGACGACAGGCGGCGGCGCGCCGCTTTTCACGCCCGCGTGAGGTGGATTTCCGCCCATTGCCCGGACGGCAGGCAGCCTGCCGCAACCACTGGACCATCGCGAGTCGGATGCCTATAAGGCGCGCATGATGCCACGCCATGCGATCATCATTCGAATTACATGCCCGGCGCTCTGATCAATAGAGCCGCCGGGACAAGGCGTATGGACCGCCGCGCCGACCTTTCTCAGACATCCGACATATATTCCGGGACCGCAGAACATGTGCGCCGACACCACCAGCCAGACGCCTGACTACAAGGACACGCTGAACCTTCCGCAAACCGATTTCCCGATGCGCGCGGGCCTGCCCCAGCGCGAGCCCCAGTGGCTCGAGCGTTGGGCGAAGATCGGCGTCTACGACCGCCTCCGCGACAAGGCAAGGGACGGCTCGCGCACGCCCTTCACGCTGCACGACGGCCCGCCCTACGCCAACGGTCACCTGCACATCGGCCACGCGCTGAACAAGACGATCAAGGACATGATCGTCCGCTCGCACCAGATGATGGGCCATGACGCGCGCTACGTGCCGGGCTGGGACTGCCACGGCCTGCCGATCGAGTGGAAGATCGAGGAGCAGTACCGCGCCAAGGGCAAGAACAAGGACGAGGTGCCGGTCATCGACTTCCGGCAGGAGTGCCGCAAGTTCGCCGAGGGCTGGGTCGACATCCAGCGCGAGGAATTCAAGCGCCTCGGCATCACCGGCAACTGGGACGATCCCTACCTCACCATGGCCTTCCACGCCGAGCGCGTGATCGCCGAGGAATTCATGAAGTTCCTGATGACCGGCACGCTCTACCAGGGCTCGAAGCCGGTCATGTGGTCGCCGGTCGAGAAGACCGCTCTGGCCGAAGCCGAGATCGAATACCACGACCACAAGTCGCACACGATCTGGGTGCCGTTCCGCATCGTCTCGGGCGGGCACATCGCGCTGCCGCAGGGCGAGGATGACGACTACGCCGGCGCCGACACCGAGCTGCTGGCCGAGGCGCTGCACGAGGCGCGCGTGGTGATCTGGACCACCACCCCCTGGACCATCCCCTCGAACAAGGCCGTCGCCTTCAACCCGGGCATCGCCTACGGGCTCTACGAGGTCACCGACACGCCCGAGGAATCCTGGGTCTCGAAGGGCGATCTCTACGTCGTGGCCGACAAGCTGGCCGGCGACGTGTTCAAGGCCGCCCGCCTCGCGCCCGAGATGTTCACCCGCAAGCGCGGCGTTTCGGCGGAGGAACTGTCGAGCCTCACCCTCGCCCACCCCTTCGCCGGCCTGGACGGCGCCGAGGGCTTCTGGGACTACGAGGTGCCGATGATCGACGGCGAGCACGTGACCGATGACGCGGGCACGGGCTTCGTGCACACCGCGCCCTCGCACGGTGCCGACGACTACGAGTGCTTCGTCAAGCGCAACTGGATCGACCGGATGACCCACAACGTCGGCGAGGACTCCGAGTTCCTGCCGCATGTGCCGTTCTTCGCCGGGCTGACCGTGTTCGACCACAAGGGCAAGGAAGGCAAGGCCAACGCCGCCGTCATCGACAAGCTCGTCGAGGCCCGCGGCATCATCGCCCGCGGCCGCGTCACCCACTCCTACCCGCACAGCTGGCGCTCCAAGGCGCCGGTGATCTTCCGCAACACGCCGCAGTGGTTCGCCTCGATCGACCGCGACGTGAACGACGGGCAGGACGAGAACGGCAAGACCATCCGCCAGCGCGCCCTCACCTGCATCGACCAGGTGGAATGGACGCCGCAGTCGGGCCGCAACCGTCTCTACTCGATGATGGAAGCGCGTCCCGACTGGGTGCTGTCGCGCCAGCGCGCCTGGGGCGTGCCGCTGACCTGCTTCACCAAGAAGGGCGCCCTGCCCACCGACGCGGACTTCCTGCTGCGCGACGCGGAGGTCAACGCCCGCATCGGCGAGGCCTTCGAGGCCGAGGGCGCCGATTGCTGGTACGCCGAGGGCGCCAAGGAGCGCTTCCTCGGCGCGGGCTACAACGCCGACGAATGGGAGCAGGTCTACGACGTGCTCGACGTGTGGTTCGATTCCGGCTCGACCCATGCCTTCGTGCTGCGCGACCGCGCCGACGGCACCAGGGACGGAATCGCCGACGTCTACATGGAAGGCACCGACCAGCACCGCGGCTGGTTCCACAGCTCGCTGCTGCAATCGGTCGGCACCACCGGCCACGCGCCCTACCGCAACGTGGTCACCCATGGCTTCACGCTGGACGAGAAGGGCAACAAGATGTCCAAGTCGCTCGGCAACACCATCGTGCCGGACGAGGTGATCAAGCAGTACGGCGCCGACATCCTCCGCCTCTGGGTGGCCCAGACCGATTACACCGCCGACCAGCGGATCGGGCCGGAGATCCTCAAGGGCGTGGCCGACAGCTACCGCCGCCTGCGCAACACCATGCGCTTCCTGCTCGGCGCGCTCGGCCACTTCGAGGAGAGCGACCGCGTCGCGGCCGCCGACATGCCCGAGCTCGAGCGCTGGGTGCTGCACCGCCTGTCCGAGCTGGATGAAGTGGTGCGCGAGGGCTACCGCAGCTTCGACTTCCAGCACGTGTTCCAGCAGGTCTTCACCTTCTGCACCGTGGACCTGTCGGCCTTCTACTTCGACATCCGCAAGGACGCGCTCTACTGCGACGGCGACACCGCCCGCCGCAAGGCCGCGCGCACGGTCATGGACCTGCTCTTCCACCGGCTGACCACCTGGCTCGCCCCGGTGCTGCCCTTCACCATGGAAGACGTCTGGCTGGACCGCTTCCCGGGCGACGACAGCTCGGTGCACCTGATGGACTTCCCCGAGACCCCGGCCGAGTGGCGCGACGCCGCGCTGGCCGAGAAATGGGGCAAGGTGCGCCTCGCCCGTCGCGCGGTCACCGCGGCGCTGGAAATCCAGCGCACCGACAAGGTCATCGGCGCCTCGCTCGAGGCCTCGCCGGTGGTGCATGTCGAGGACGCGGACATGCTCGCGGCGCTGAAGTCGGTGGCCTTCGAGGACATCTGCATCACCTCGGAAGTGTCGCTGACCGCCGACCCGGCCCCGGCCGAGGCCTTCCGCATGGCCGACGTGCCGGGCGTGGGCGTGGTCTTCGAGAAGGCCGAGGGCGAGAAGTGCCAGCGCTGCTGGAAGATCCTGCCCGACGTCGGCACCCACGCCCACGCCGGCACCTGCGCGCGCTGCGACGAGGCGCTGGGGTAAGCGCCCCTGCCCGGCGTCGCGGCGGTGTCCCCGGCGCGGCAGTGAGTATTTGAAGAAAGATGAAAGGGCCGGGGTGGGAAACGCCCCGGCCCTTTCCACGGGGCGCGGCGGGCGCCGGGAGGAGCATGGATGATCGAGAGTGAGCGCCTGATCCTGAGGCCGCCCCTGGCCGGGGATTTCGAGGCTTTCGCGGCCATGTTCGCCGATGCCGGGGTCACCCGCCACATCGGCGGCGTCCAGGCCCGCAGCGACGCCTGGGCGCGCTTCCTGCGCGACTGCGGCCATTGGGCGCTGGAGGGCTTCGGGCAGTTCACCATCCTCGAGCGGGCGAGCGGCGCCTATGTCGGCAAGACCGGCCTCGCGAAGTTCGAGCGGGATCTGGGGCCCAAGGCGGCGACCGCGGTCGAGATCACCTGGACGCTGCAGGCGGCCTTCCACGGCCGCGGCTACGCGCGCGAGGCGGCGGCGCTGGCGCTGGGGCATTTCGACCGGACAGTGGGCGGTCGCAGCGCCTGCCTGATCGCCGAGGGCAACGACGCCTCGCAACGCCTCGCGGAGCGGCTCGGCTATCGCGAGGTGGACCGGCTGGAGCGCGGCGGCACGCTGGTCGCGCTGCTGGTGCGGGACTCCGCCCCCGCCGCCTGACCGCGCGGGCCGGACAGGCAAAAGGGCGCCCGGCCGGGGCGCCCCTTCAAGCCAGCGCGGCGCGGCTCAGCGCGTCGGGATGCTGACGCGCAGCTGCACCGTTTCGACGCCGGGGTTCTCGCCGTAGATATTGGCGTTCGAGCGGTGGTCGAAGCTGAGGCCGACGCGCCAGCCCATCCTGGTCTCGTAGCCGAGCTCGATCCCCGAGCGGAACTCGATCGGCCCGCCGAGGTCGAAGCCGCCGTTGTCGAAGTAGAGACCCGGCATCGCGTGCAGCTCGGCGTAGAAGGGGCTCTGGCCGATGTTGGTCGCATAGGTCGCGCCGTAGCCGATCCAGCCCTCGCCATCCTCGCTCACCGACACGCCCATCGCCGTGCCGAAGGGGCCGTACTTGCGGCCGAAGTCATAGCGAAGATAGGCCTCGCCCTTGGTCTCGGCGTCGCGCTCGACCCATTGCCCCATGGAAAAGGCAACCCGCGAGGGCGTCTCGGTCGGACCAAGGCAGCCGCCTGCCGTGCCGCAGTGGTTCATGCCCATGTCGGTGAGACCACCGATCAGCATGAGCACCGCAAAGGTTCCGTTGGCCATTCTGCTCTCCTGTCTTCCCCGGCGCTTGCCGCGCCGTCTTCTTCATGGCGCTTGCATGGCGCAGGAATGACGTCCTGTCCACCCGCAGCGCGGGCCGGCGCGGCTGGCGCCACCCTCGCGCAACAGCGCTCAGCGGGCAAGCCGCTCGAGCAGACCCTCCGCCGCGGCCTCGATGAGGTCGAGCGCCCCGTCGAAATCGCGGGTGAAATAGGGGTCGGGGACCTCGGTCGCGCCGCTGCGGGGCGCATAGTCGGTGAAGAGCGCCAGCTCGGCCCTGCCGCCTACGGGCCGGATCGCCTCGAGGTTGGCCATGTTCTCGCCGTCCATGGCGAGGATCAAATCGAAGTGATGGAAATCCTCCGGCGCCACCTGCCGCGCCCGCAAGGCCGAGAGGTCGTAGCCCCGCGCCCGCGCAGCTTGCTGCATCGGCCCGTAGGGCGGCTTGCCGACGTGCCAGTCGCCGGTGCCGGCGCTGTCGATCTCGAGCGGCAGGCCGCGCGCCGCGGCCATCGCGCGCAGCACCCCCTCGGCGGAGGGCGAGCGGCAGATATTGCCCAGACAGACGAAGAGGATACGGTAGGTCATGCGGGTCTCCTTCGGGGCCCGTTCTAACGCGAAGCCGCCGCGGGCACAAAGGCCGCGGCACAGGAAGGGGGCCGCATGGCAGCTCGGGACAAGATCGTCATTCTCACCGGCGCGGGCATCTCCGCCGAAAGCGGGCTCGGCACTTTCCGCGACGAGGGCGGGCTCTGGGCGCAGCACCGGATCGAGGACGTCGCCACGCCCGAGGGATTCGCCCGCAACCCGCGCCTCGTGCATGATTTCTACAACGCGCGCCGGGCGCAGGCCGCCGAGGCCGTGCCCAACGCCGCCCATGCCGCGCTGGCCCGGTTGCAGAAGGAGCATCCCGGCGAGGTGATCCTCGTCACGCAGAACGTCGACGGGCTGCACGAGAAGGCCGGCGCCGAGGCGATCCACATGCACGGCGCGCTCGAAGGCGCGCTCTGCGCCGCCTGCGGCACGCGCTGGCAGGCGCCGCTGGTCATGGCGCCCGCGGACCCCTGCCCCCATTGCGCCCGCGCCGCCACCCGCCCAGACATCGTCTGGTTCGGCGAGATGCCCTATTTCATGGACGAGATCGCCGAGCACCTCGAGACCTGCGACCTCTTCGCCGCCATCGGCACCTCGGGACAGGTCTACCCGGCGGCGGGATTCGTGCAGGAGGCGGCCTATGCCGGCGCGCACACGGTCGAGCTCAACCTCAGCGACAGCGACACCTCGCGCAGCTTCGCCGAGCACCGGGTCGGCCCGGCGAGCCGGATCGTGCCGCTCTGGGTCGACGAGCTGCTGGCGCGCTAGGCTCAGCGCCCGAGTTCGACCGGTACCTCGAGGCGAATCTCCCCGGCATGTTCGAAGGTCAGGGTGAGGCCGAGGGTCGCACCCTGCTCGAGCGGCCGCGAGAGCCCCATCAGCATGACATGGTCGCCGCCACGCGCGAAGGCGTGGCTGCCGCCGGCGGGAATCACCACCCCCTGCGCGTGGTCGTGCATCGTCATGACCCCGCCCGCGCCCTCGGCACTGCCGTGCAGCATGGTCTTCGCGGCGGCCTCGGAGCTGGCCGAGACCAGCCGGTCCTCCTCCGGCCCGTCGTTCCGCAGCACCATGTAGACCGCGCCGCTTTGCGCGTTGGGAATGGCGAGCCAGGCGTAGGCATCCTCGACAAGGATGTCCGCGCGGGCAAATCCCGCTGTGGACAGCATCAGCGCCAGCGCCGCGACAGTCTTCAGGCTCATTCTCAGAAATCCTCCCCAAGTCATGGTGTTGCCATGAAATTCGTGGACCATCCACAAGCCTCCCGCAAGGGCATGCCGTGGGGATAACATCCGAGGGATTGCCGCGCCGCAGCACGGGCTGGGAAGAGTAAAGTCATGAAAACAAAAGAAAACAGCCCCGGAGCGGGCTGCTCCGGGGCTGTGGAAATCTCTGTGGGCAGGATCAGGCCTGAGCGGCCTGTGCCTTCGCGATTTCTTTCTTCACTTTCAGGGCATTGGCGCTGAGTTCGACATCCTTCGCCTTGGCGAGGAACTTGTCGAGGCCACCACGGTGGTCGACCGAACGCAGGGCCGAAGCCGAGATGCGCAGTTTGACGCCGCGGCCGAGGGTCTCGGACTGCAGGGTCACATCATTCAGGTTCGGCAGAAAGCGACGCTTGGTCTTGTTGTTAGCGTGGCTCACGTTGTGGCCCGTCATCGGGCCTTTGCCGGTCAGTTCGCATACGCGCGACATTGGGTCCATTCCTTCATGTCTCGGGGCGAAAGCGGGCCTTCCGCCAATATCAAAGGGCGCCGCTTGCACAGCGCCCGGAATCTGGTCGGGCTTCTCTAGACCCAAGCCCCACCGGCGTCAAGGGCCCTTCCCGGCAAAGCCGCGCAGATAGGTCTGAAGGATTTCCTCCGCCGCGCGGGCGGGGCTGAGCGAGCCTTCCTCGACCCGGATCGCCAGCGCCGCCATGGCCCCCCGGACCGGTTCCTGGCGCAGCCGCGAGAGCAGCCCCTCGCGCACCTCCGCCTCGAACCAGTGCCGCGCCTGCTCGGCCCGGCGGGCCTCGAACTGCCCGCTCTCGCGCCGCCAGAAGACCAGCGCCTGCATCTCCTCCCAGGCTTTCGAAAGCCCCGCCTCCTCGAGCGCCGAGACGGTCAGCGCCTTGGGAAAGCCCTCGGGATCCTGCGGCCGCTTGCGCAGGAGCCGCAGCGCCCCGGCGTAATCGGCGCAGGTGCGGGTCGCGGCGGACTTCAGCTCGCCATCGGCCTTGTTGACGAGGATGATGTCGGCGCTCTCCATGATGCCGCGCTTGACCCCCTGCAGCTCGTCGCCGCCGGCC
This sequence comes from Salipiger sp. H15, assembly GCF_040409955.1. NCBI lineage: Bacteria > Pseudomonadati > Pseudomonadota > Alphaproteobacteria > Rhodobacterales > Roseobacteraceae > Salipiger > Salipiger bruguierae. The sequence goes on along the minus strand of NZ_CP123384.1, from coordinate 1,888,525 downwards.
GGGGCGAGCAGCAGCAGGAAGAGGTCGGACATCTCGGCCACCATGGTCTCGGACTGGCCCACCCCCACGGTCTCGATCAGGATCACGTCGAATCCCGCCGCCTCGCAGAGCCCGATCGCCTCGCGCGTGCGCCGCGCGACGCCGCCGAGCTGCGTCTGCGACGGCGAGGGGCGGATGAAGGCCGAGGGATCGCGCGAGAGCCGCTCCATGCGGGTCTTGTCGCCGAGAATCGATCCGCCCGAGCGCGCCGAGGACGGGTCCACCGCCAGCACCGCCACCTTCAGCCCCTGCGCGGTCAGCATCATGCCGAAGGCCTCGATAAAGGTCGACTTGCCGACCCCGGGCGTGCCCGAAAGCCCGATCCTCAGCCCCTCGCGCCCCTTGGCCCGCAACCGCTCGAGCAGCGCCGTCGCCTGCGCCCGGTGATCGGCCCGCGCGCTCTCGACGAGGGTGATCGCCCGCGCCAGCGCCCGCCGCTCGCCCTCCTCGATGCGCGCCGCCAGATCCTCGATATCCATGCCACCTCGCAATGTTTGCCCCGATTTGCGCCGCCCGCGCGCGCAATGTCCACCCGGAGGGTCTTCCATATGTCAGAAATATCCCGGGGGAGACGCGCGCAGCGCGGCGGAGGCGGAGCCCCCTCTTCGAGTCATCGGCCGTCTCGCGGATTGCAGGAAGGGGCGCTGCCCCCTCTTGGCCTTCGGCCAATTCACCCCCGGCGTATTTGGAAAGAGAAGAAGCGGCGGCGGCTCAGGTGCCGCGCGGCTTGGCGCGCAGCGTGGGGTCGGCCTCGCGCGGGTCCTCGGGCCAGGGGTGGCGCGGGTACTGCGCCTTCATGTCCTTGCGCACGTCGGCGTAGGAGCCGGCCCAGAAGCCCGGCAGGTCCATGGTGGTCTGCACCGGCCGCTGCGCCGGCGAGAGCAGCGTGACCCGCAGCGGCACCCTGCCGACCATGGGATGGGTGCGCTGGCCGAACATCTCCTGGATGCGCAGGGTGATCTCGGGGTGCTGGCCGGAATAGTCGATCGGGATCTCGCGCCCGAGCGGCGTGGTGAACCGGCCCGGCACCGAGGCGTCGAGCGCCTGCGCCTGGCCCCAGTCGAGCCTTGCGCGCAGGGCGGGCAGCAGGTCGAAGCGTTTCCAGTCCTCGGCGCTCTTCACCCCGCCGAGGAAGGGCAGCAGCCAGTCGTCGATCCCGGCCATCAGCGCCTCCGGCCCCATGTCCGGCAGGTCGAGCCCGGCGGCGCGGCCGATCTCGACCCGCGCGCAGAAGCGGCGGGCGGCGTCCGAGAGCGAAATGCCGAGCTCGCGCACGCCATCCAGCATGGCGCGCGAGATCGCCTCGGCGGGCGCGTCCTTCCACTGCCGGTCATCGAGGGCGAGCACGCCGAACCGCTCCTGCTGCCGGGCGATGACCCGGCGGTCGCGCTTCGACCATTCGCAGAGCTCGTGCCAGCCGATCTGCTCGGCGAAGAGCGCGCGCAGCTCCGATTCGGCGATGGGGATGGCCTGGCGGATGCGCGCCTCGCGCGGGTTGCCGTCGGTGTCGGTGACGACGATGAGCCGGGTCTGCGCCAACGGATCGCCCTCGTCCATCACCGCGCCCTTGCCGCCCGAGAGCTGGTAGCGCGGCGCATCGCCCTTGCGGCGCAGCCCGATGCGGTCGGGATAGGCGAGCGCCGCCTGCGCGGCGGGCGAGAGCCGCTCGCCCTGCCCCTCCCCGGCGGCGCGGGCGAGGCGCTTCGCCTCGAGCTTGATGCGCTCCAGCGCGGCGCGGGTGACCTCGTAGGGGCGGGTCTCGGTGAAGCGGCGCAGGTCGCGGATCGCCTCGAGCCGGAAGCCGAGGTCGGAGGGCGCGCCGCGCAGCGGATCGCGCTCGGCCAAAAGCGCGGCGAGCGGCGCGGCCTCGGGGCCGGCGAGGCTCAGCATGTGCGCGAGCCGAGGGTGCAGCGGCAGGCGGGCAAGCCTGCGGCCGTGGGCGGTGATGCGCCCGTCCCCACCCAGCGCGCCGAGCATCGCGAGCAACGCCTGTGCCTCGGCGAAGGCGCCGGGATGCGGCGGGGTGAGGAAGGGCAGGTCCTCGGGCGTCGCGCCCCAGAGCGCCAGCTCCAGCGCCAGCCCGGCAAGGTCGGCGGTCTCGATCTCGGCGGGGGGGAAGGCCTGCAGCGCGCCCTCCTCGCCCCTTGTCCAGAGCTTGTAGGCGATTCCCGGGGCGACGCGCCCGCCGCGGCCGGCCCGCTGGGTGGCCTCGGCGCGGGTGACCTTCTCGGTCACCAGCCGCGACATGCCCGAGCCGGGATCGAAGCGCGCGCGCCGGGCGCGGCCGCCGTCGACCACCACGCGGATGTCCTCGATGGTGAGCGAGGTCTCGGCGATCGAGGTGGCGAGCACCAGCTTGCGCCCCTGCCCCTCGGGCCGGATCGCGGCGCGCTGCGCGGCGAAATCCATGGCGCCGAAGAGCGGCCGAATGGTGACGTCCTTCGGCAGGCGGGTCTTCAGCAGCGACTCGGCGCAGCGAATCTCGCCCTCGCCCGGCAGGAAGGCGAGGATTCCCCCCTCGGTCTCGGCCGCCGCCTGCGCGATGAGATCGGCCATCGCCTGCTCGAAGCGCTGGGTCTTCGGCACGGAGCGCTCGAGCCAGCGCGGCTCGACCGGGAAGCTGCGGCCCTCGGAGGTCACCACCGGGGCCTGCATCAGCTCGCCCACCGGCCCCGCGTCGAGCGTCGCGGACATGGCGAGCAGGATCAGGTCGTCGCGCAGCGCCCCGGCGATCTCGAGGCAGAGCGCGAGGCCGAGATCGGCGTTGAGCGAGCGTTCGTGGAATTCGTCGAAGATCACCGCGCCGACGCCCGCGAGCTCGGGGTCGGACTGGATCATGCGGGTGAGGATGCCCTCGGTCACCACCTCGATGCGGGTCGCCTTCGAGGTCTTGCTCTCGCCCCGGATGCGGTAGCCCACGGTCTCGCCCGGTGCCTCGCCCAGTGTCTCGGCCATGCGCGTGGCGGCGGCGCGGGCGGCCAGCCGGCGCGGCTCGAGCATGACGATGCGTCCCGGGGTCAGCCCGGCCTCGAGCATGGCCAGCGGCACGCGGGTGGTCTTGCCGGCGCCGGGCGGGGCCTGCAGCACGGCGCGGCCGCGCGCGCGCAGGGCGGAGAGAAGCTCGGGAAGGGCGGCGTCGATGGGCAGGTGATCCATGCGCGCGGTTATGCGGGATCGCGGCGCGCAGGTCGAGTGGTCAGGCGAGCCGTGGGGTATGAGCCGCAAGGGGGCTCCGCCCCCGCCGCGCTGCGCGCGCCTCCCCCGGCGTATTTTCGAAAAGAAGAAGGGCTCAGCGGGCGGCGACGCGGAAGACGCAGCCGTCGGAGATCAGTTGCGGCGGGGTCAGGCAGAGCCCCTTGGCGACGGTGAAGGCGGCGAGCACCTTGGGCACGTAGTCGCGGGTCTCGGCATAGGGAGGCACGCCCTGGTACTGGGGGATCGAGTTCTCGCCGGCGTTGTAGCCCGCCAGCACGAGGATCGGATCGCCGTCGAAGCGCTCCATGAGAAAATCGAGGAAGGCGACGCCGCCGCGGATGTTCTGCACCGGGTCGAGCGCGTTGGCGACGCCGAAGCGCGCGGCGGTGGCGGGCATGAGCTGCATCAGCCCCTGCGCCCCGGCCCGGCTGACCGCATCGCTGCGCCCGCCCGATTCCACCGCCATCACCGCGAGCGCGAGCGCGGGCGAGACGCGGGTGCCGACCGTGGCCTTGAGCAGCTCGATGCCGTGGCGCGCGGCGATGTCCTGCAGCTGCTGCAGCCGCGGCGTGCGCACCCCCCCGCCCTGCGGTGGATTGCCGAGCTTGAGCAGCGCCGGCTCGAGCCGGCCCGGGCCCGAGGCCGAGAGCGCCGGCGAGACCGCCTGCCAGAACCAGTCGTAGCTGCCCGTGCCCTCGGCCCGGCCCGGCCCGGATCCGGGTGCCGGAGTGTCCGGGGCGGGCGCGGGCGCGATCGGCACGGGTTTCGGCGGCGGCGCGACGATCTGCACGGTGATGCGCTTCTTCGTGCCGGGCTTCGGCGGGGTCACCCGCTTTGCCGAGAAATCCGGGAAGGGCGCGGGCGTCTCGGCCGGGGCGGGCGCCGCGAGCAGGCCGAGCACCAGCACCGCCGCCGCGACGGAGGCGCGTAGCATGGTGGGTCGGATCGCGCCTGCGGTCACTGCTCGCCTCATCTGCCCGGTCTTCTAGTCGCCGGTCTTCTCATGGCCGGTCTTCTCATGGCCGGCCTTCATCCATCCGGTCTTCGCCGGATCGCTGCCCGCCGACTCGTTGTGTCCGAAGGGCCGATCGCCTGCGGCCCTTGTCGACGACGTGAAGCCGAGTCTCGCACAGATTGTGCTGTCAACCAAGATTGTCCGCGATACGCGCAGAAATATGCGTCCCGAACCCCACAGCGTGGCGCGGTTTTGCCAGAATGCCGGGAAATCCCCCATCAAATCTGTTTGTTGTCAACATGTTACCCATGGACTGCAAAATTCTTTCCGTACTGCAAAAACAATCCGATTGCGCCAAAGTCCCGCCTCATTCGGGGGGCTTTATTGGTGTCAGGCCGCAAGGGACAGGGCAATGAGAGAGGCCCACCACACAGTCCCGAAGCGGTTGAGAATGGGCAAAATTGGATTAACGGAGAGAGACAATGCTGAAATTCATCAAAACCTTCCGCAAGAACGACGACGGCGCAGTCACCGTTGACTGGGTTGTGCTGACCGCCGCCGTGGTGGCCATGGCCGCTGGCGCCTACTCGCTGATCGACGAGAACCTGACCTCGGCGCTCGGCACCGTCGGCACCAACCTCGGCACCGCAGTCGCCGGCGAGTGATCGGCCTCTGCCGGCACGGCAGGGACATCACCACGTGACATTGGACCGCCGCCAGGCTGCAGCCCGGCGGCGGTCTTCTTCATTGGTTGAGACGGAGCCGCGGAGCCCTTTCCCGGCACCGCGCGATCCGCGGGAAACCCGGGAATGCGCCGCCGTGAAGGCCCAGAACCGGCCTTCTTTCACCACAATCGGCGCGTAACAAGACCATTGGACGCGCGCGGGAAACCCGTGCAACAGCGAGCGGGGCCGGGCCGGCCTCCTATCGAGAGGGACAGACATGCGACTGGTATTCGGACTGGTTCTGATCGCGGGGCTCGGCCTTGCCGGCTTCGCCGTTCACCTGGCCAAGAATTACATCGGCGCCTACCAGACGGCGCTGGATCAGGAGCGCGCCAAGGCCGTCAAGGCGGTGCCGACCAAGCAGATCTACGTGACCACCCGCGCCATCGCGCATGGCGAGATGGTCACCGCCGAGGATGTCCGGCTTGCCCCCTGGCCCGTCGAGATCCTCCCCGAGAACGCCTTCGACGAGAGCATGCCGCTCTTTGCCGAGGGGGACGCGCCGCGCGTCGCCATGCGCCCGCTCGAGAAGTTCGAGGCGGTGGTGCCCTCCAAGGTGAGCGAGCCCGGCGGCGATGCCGGCCTCACCTCGCGACTGCAGCCCGGCCAGCGCGCCTTTGCCATCAAGGTCGACGTGCACACCGGCGTGTCGGGCTTCCTGCGCCCCGGCGACCGGGTCGACGTCTACTGGACCGGCCGCATGCCGACCGAGGACGCCGACCGCTCCCGCGGCGAGTTCACCAAGCTGATCCAGGCCGGGGTGCGGCTCATCGCCATCGACCAGACCGCCGACATGGAGGATGCCGACGTGAACATCGCCCGCTCGGTGACCGTGGCGGCGACCCCGCAGCAGATCGCCGGCCTTGCGCAGGCGCAGAGCACCGGGCGGCTGTCGCTGTCGCTGATGAACGCCAACGACACCACCGTGGCCGAGGTGATCGAGGTCGACCAGCGCGTCATGCTCGGGCTCGAACTGCCCGAGGAGCGGAAAAAGGAGGCGATCGCCGAGACCTGCAAGACCCGCGTGCGCCGCGGCGGCGAAGTCGCCGAGATCCCGATCCCCTGCACGAACTGAACCGGAATCAACGGCTTGACCCAGGGGCGCCAGCACGGCGCCCCTTTGCCTTTTTAGGGTCCGGGCGCCGTTGTTGCCCCGGATCCACAGCAGGCTCGGCTGCGAACCCATTGATTCTTGCATGGAAACGGGATTGCGCGCAGAGTACCCGAAAGGCGGGCGCCACGACCCGCTCCCGAGGCGTGATCGAAAGGCAGGTCACATGACACCTGACAGCTTCCTCAAGGTGGCCCTGCTGGGGCTGGCGCTGAGCGTGACCGCCCTGCCCGCCCCGCTGCGGGCGGAGAGCCTGCGCGTCGTGCGCACCGGCACCGAGAGCACGCTCAACGTGCCGATGAACCGCGCCGTCGTGGTCGAGAGCGACACGCCCTTTGCCGAGCTTTCCATCGCCAACCCCGCGATCGCCGACATCTCGTCGCTGTCGGACCGGACGATCTACGTGCTGGGCAAGACGCCGGGCACCACCACGCTGACCATCCTCAACGAGTCGGGCCACCTGATCACCAACGTCGACGTGCGCGTCGCCGCCGACGTCACCGAGTTCAAGGAGCGCCTGAAGCAGATCCTGCCGGGCGAGAACATCGAGGTGCGCACCGCCAACGACGGCATCGTGCTCTCGGGCACCGTGTCGAGCAGCCAGAAGCTCGACCGCGCGCTCGATCTCGCGGAGCGCTACGCGCCCGAGCGGGTCTCGAACCTGCTCTCGGTGGCCGGCGTGCAGCAGGTCATGCTGAAGGTGCGCTTCGCCGAGATGCAGCGCTCGGTCGCCAAGACCCTGCGCAGCTCGCTGTCGCTGGGCGGCGACCTGCTCGGCGGCGACCTCGGGCTTTCGTCCGAGACCGGCAGCTGGCTCGACGGCGAGAACACCCTCGGCTCGCCGGTGACCGTGGCCACCGACACCGAGGGCGCCGCGGTCTTCGGCTTCAACGCCGGCGGGCTCGAGGTGGGCATCCTGCTCGAGGCGCTGGAATCCAAGGGCGTTGTCCGCACGCTGGCCGAGCCGAACCTCACCGCCCTGTCGGGGCAGGAGGCGAAATTCCTCGCGGGCGGCGAATACCCGGTGCCCGTGGCGCAGCAGGAGGGCACGATCTCGGTCGAGTTCAAGCCCTTCGGCGTCGAGCTCAACTTCATCCCCCGCGTCGTCGACGGCGACCTCATCAACCTCGAGCTGAAGGCGGCGGTATCGTCGATCGACACCACCAACGGCTTCCAGCAGGACGAGATCCGCATCGACGCCTTCCGCCGCCGCGAGACCTCGACCACGGTCGAGATGCGCGACGGCGAGAGCTTTGCCATCGCCGGCCTGCTGCAGGACGACTTCACCGACGTGAACGGCCAAGTGCCGTGGCTCGGCGACGTGCCGGTGCTGGGCGCGCTCTTCCGCAGCGCCGAGTACAGCCGCAAGCAGTCCGAGCTGGTGATCATCGTGACGCCGCATCTCGTGACCCCGACCCGCGGACAGGCGCTTGCGCTGCCCACCGACCGGGTGAAGCCGCCCTCGGAACGCGACCTCTTCCTCTACGGCCGCACCGCCGCCGAGGGCAGCCGCCCGGTCAAGGGCGCGGCGGGCGAGGTCGCCAAGCAGGACTTCAGCGGCTCCTACGGCTATGTGATGGATTGATCCGATGCAGGCACGACAGCGACTGACCGGCCCCGCGACCGTCCGCACCGCAACCGCGGCCCTCGGCCTCGCGCTGCTTGCAGCCTGCTCGACCCACGAGAGCGGCTCGGGCGTCGACGACGGCAGCTTCGGCAATGCCACGATGACCAACACGCTGGTGATGACCGGTCAGGAGGGCTACGTGCATGACCTCTCGACCCGCTTCGCCGCCGAGGTGCCGAGCATGGTCACCTTCGCCTTCAACAGCAGCGTGCTCGACGCCGAGGCGCAGTCCGTGCTGCGCCGACAGGCCGACTGGATCCGCCAGTTCCCCGAGATCCGCTTCCGCGTCTACGGCCACACCGACCTCGTGGGCAGCGCCAGCTACAACCAGTCGCTCGGCCTGCGCCGCGCGCAGGCCGTGGTGCGCTACCTCTCGACGCTCGGGATCAGCACCTCGCGGCTCGAGGCCGTCGTTTCCTACGGGGAAACACAGCCGCTCATCGTCACCGAGGGCCGCGAGCGGCGCAACCGGCGGACCATCACCGAGGTTTCGGGATTCGTCGCCGGCCACCCGGCGCTGCTCGACGGCAAATACGCGCAGGTGATCTACCGCGAATACGTCCGCAGCGCTCAACCCGAGACTGTGCTGACCGGAGGTTCGATCACCGAGGCCGGTAGCGGCGGCTGAGACCGACCCCCGATCGTCCGACAATTCCGTACAATTACGATTTTTCGGACAAAATGTTGCCCCACTTGACCGACACCTTCTCCTTCAGCGGATCGTTCCCGGCGCGGTTTCCGAGTCGGGTGAACGAAGGGCGGCAAGGGGGCGGCAACGCGTGAGACATGCCCTTGGCCTGAGCCTTCCGCGAGAGGCAAAGGACAAGAACAATGACCACAACTCCCGAGCGGCAGTCCGCCCCAGCGCCGATCCTGGCCTGCACCGTGAGCCGGGACGTGCAGAACTTCGACCTGCTCATCGAGGACATGGAAGCGCTGATGGGCGAGGCCTGGGGTGACCTTGGCTTCGACGACGCGCTGACCTTCCTCGGGCAGCCCGACGCCGCCTCTCTGGAATTCATCGCCCTCGCCATCGACAGCGAGGACGAGGACACGCTTCCCCTGCTCGGCCAGATCATCGCCCGCGCCACCGAGCGTGGCATCAAGGTGGTGCTGATCGCCGAGGACGTGACCCCGGCGGCGCTGCACAAGCTGCTGCGCGGCGGCGCGGACGAGTTCGCCCCCTACCCGCTGCCCGAGGGCGAGCTGGCCGCCGCGGTCGCGCGCTTCCGTGCCCGCGCCGAGGCCGCGGCCCGCGCGCTCGACCCCGTTCCCGCCGCCGAGGCGCGCGTCAAGCTCAAGGGCGGCGGCGACGGCGTGCTGATCGCCGCGCAGGGCCTCTGCGGCGGCTGCGGCACCACGACCTTTGCGGTGAACCTCGCCTGGGAGCTGGCCACGGTGCTCAAGCAGGGCGGCCCCCGCGTGTGCCTGATCGACCTCAGCCTGCAGTTCGGCGCGATCGCCACCTACCTCGACCTGCCCCGCCGCGACGCCGTGTTCGAGCTGCTGAGCGACATCCCCTCGATGGACGGCGACAGCTTCGGCCAGGCGCTGACCCCCTACGAGGACCGTCTGCACGTGCTGACCGCGCCGCCCGACATGCTGCCGCTCGACATGCTCTCGCCCGAGGACGTGAAGCGCCTGCTCGACACCGCGCGCGAGCACTACGATTTCGTCGTGGTCGACCTGCCAAAGGCGATCACCCACTGGACCGACACGGTCCTCACCGAGTCCCAGGTCTACTTCGCGCTGGTCGAGCTCGACATGCGCTCGGCGCAGAACGCCATCCGCCTGAAGCGCGCGCTGCAATCCGAGGACCTGCCCTTCGACAAGCTGCGCTTCGCGCTGAACCGCGCGCCGAAGTTCACCGACCTCCAGGGCAAGGCCCGCGCCAAGCGCATGGCCGAGGGGCTCGGCATCGAGATCGGCCTGTACCTGCCCGACGGCGGCAAGCAGGTCCAGATGGCCGGCGACCATGGTCTGCCGCTGGCCAGGCAGGCGGGCAAGAACCCGCTGCGCAAGGAAATCGCCAAGCTGGCCGCCGAGCTCTACGCCATCGGCCAGTCGGCTGCGGAAGCCGCGTGATAGGAGCCCGCAATGTTCTCGCGTTACAAGAAACCCACGTCCCAGCCCGCCCCGACCGCCGCCGCCGCGCCGGCCGAGGCGCCGAAGCCGCAGATGGTTCCGGTCGACACCGCCGCGCGGGCGCAGTCGATGCGCAAGCCCGCCCCGAAACGGGCCGCCGAGGTGACGCCGCAGGACCGCGAGAAGAAGCGCAAGGAGCGCATGGGCGAGATCAAGCTCGAGCTGCACCGCGCCCTGCTCGACAACCTGAACCTGGCTGCCATCGACCAGGCGAGCGAAAGCGAGCTGCGCGAGGAGATCGCCGCCATCGCCTCGGAATCGCTGCAGGAAAAGGGCATCGTGCTCAACCGCGAGGAACGCGGCACGCTCAACCAGGAGCTCTATGACGAGGTCAAGGGCCTCGGTCCGCTCGAGACCCTGCTCAAGGACGAAACGGTCTCGGACATCCTCGTCAACGGGCCGCACCAGATCTTCGTCGAACGCAGCGGCAAGCTGCAGCTCTCGGACGTGACCTTCAAGGACGAGCGCCACCTGATGCGGATCATCGACAAGATCGTGTCGGCCGTGGGCCGCCGGGTCGATGAATCCAACCCCTATGTCGACGCCCGCCTCGCCGACGGCTCGCGCTTCAACGCCATGGTGCCGCCGATCGCGGTCGACGGCTCGCTGGTGTCGATCCGGAAGTTCAAGAAGGACAAGCTCGGCATCGACGACCTCGTGCAGTTCGGCGCCTTCACCGAGGAGATGGCCGTCTACCTTCAGGCCGCCGTCGCGACGCGCCTCAACGTCATCGTCTCGGGCGGGACCGGCTCGGGCAAGACCACCACGCTCAACGCGCTCTCGTCCTTCATCGACGACAGCGAACGCATCCTGACCATCGAGGACACCGCCGAACTCCAGCTCCAGCAGACCCATGTGGGTCGCATGGAAAGCCGCCCGCCGAACGTCGAGGGCAAGGGCGCGGTCACCCCGCGCGACTGCCTCAAGAACGCGCTGCGGATGCGCCCCGACCGCATCATCGTCGGCGAGACGCGCGGCGAGGAGGTGATCGACATGCTGCAGGCGATGAACACCGGCCACGACGGCTCGATGACCACGATCCACGCCAACAACCCGCGCGACGCCATCTCGCGCCTCGAGAACATGATCGCCATGGCCGGGGTCGAGATGCCGCTGAAGGCGATGCGCAGCCAGATCTCCTCGGCGGTGAACATCCTCGTGCAGGCCAGCCGCCTGCAGGACGGCTCGCGCCGGATGACCTCGATCACCGAGATCACCGGCATGGAGGGCGACGTGATCTCGATGCAGGAGATCTTCCGCTACCAGCGCGTCGGCCTGACCCCGGACAACAAGATCCTCGGGCATTTCACCGCCACCGGCGTGCGCAGCCACTTCTCGGAGCGCTTCCGCATGTGGGGCTACGACATCCCGCCCTCGATCTACGAACCCTTCCGCCCGGAGTAAGCCATGCTCAGCGCAGAACCGATCATCTACGGCCTGATCTTCATCGGGGTCCTGGTCCTGGTCGAGGGCATCTACCTCGTGGCCTTCGGCAAGTCGATCAGCCTCAACAGCAAGGTGAACCGCCGGCTGGAGATGCTGAACAAGAATGCCTCGCGCGAGGACGTCCTCGCGACGCTGCGCAAGGAGATGGACCAGCACCGCAACAACCGGGGGATCCCGCTCTACTCGCTGCTCGCCGACCGGGCGCAGAAGGCGGCGCTCGCCTTCACCCCCCGGCAGCTGATCATGATCATGGGCGGCGTCAGCGTCTTCGCCTTCTTCGCGCTGTCGCTCGGCACGCAGGCCTCGCTGCCGGTGCGCATCGTGATGGGGATCGGGATCGGCGTCGGCGGCGTCTACATGTGGGTCAACGGCAAGGCCAAGAAGCGCCTCGGCCTGATCGAGGAGCAGCTGCCGGACGCCGTCGAGCTGATGGTGCGCAGCCTGCGCGTGGGCTACCCGTTCAGCTCGGCGATCAGCATCGTCTCGAAGGAGATCAAGGACCCGCTCGCCACCGAGTTCGGGGTGATCTCCGACGAGGCCACCTATGGCCGCGACATCGGCGAGGCGCTCAAGCAGATGGCCGAGCGGCTCGACATGCAGGACCTGCGCTTCCTCGCCGTCGCGGTCAGCATCCAGCAGCAGTCGGGCGGCAACCTCGCCGAGATCCTCGAGGGCCTCGCCAAGGTGATCCGCGCGCGCTTCCGCCTGTTCCGGCGGGTCAAGGCGATCACCGCCGAGGCGCAATGGTCCGGCAAGTTCCTGTCGGGGTTCCCGGTCTTCGTGCTGCTCGCGATCCAGGTGCTCGACCCGAACTACTACGACGAGGTCATCGACCACCCCTTCTTCATCCCCGCCTGTTTCGCGGTGGCGATCTTCCTGGTCCTGAACCTGATCGTCATGCGCATCCTGGTGAACATCAAGGTCTGAGGACGCCGCCATGCTCGACACGCTCAACAGCCTGATCATCGCGAAGCTCGGCCCGGCCGGCCCGCTGATGGTGATCGCCGGACTTGCCTTCGTGATGATCCTCGCCAGCATTCCGCTGATGCTGGGCTCGCGCGCCGATCCCATGGACAAGCTGCGCGAGACCGCGCGCCAGAAGATGGAGAAGGACACGCGCGCCGTGCTGCGCGACACCCGGCGCAACGAGAAGCTGAACAAGTACGCCCAGTACCTCGAGCCCAGCACCGAGGAGGAACTCGGCGCGGCCCGCAAGAAGCTGCTGCAGGCCGGCTACCGCTCGCGCGATGCGGTGCGGATCTACTACCTCGCGCAGATGGTGCTGGGGCTCGGCCTGCTGGCGATCGGGACCGTCTACTACCTGACGGTGCTCGACACGCCCGACACGCCGCTGCACCAGAAGCTTATGTGGATCCTCGGCCCCGGCGCCGCGGGCTACATGGCGCCGAAATACTGGATCACCCGCCGCATCGCCGAGCGTCACCAGCAGATCGAGGAAGGCTTCCCCGACGCGCTCGACATGATGCTCGTCTGCGTCGAAGCCGGCCAGTCGCTCGACCAGTCGATCAACCGCGTCGCGCGCGAGCTGCGCGCCTCCTATGCCGCGCTGGCCGACGAGTTCGAGATCGTCTGCAACGAACTGAAGGCGGGCAAGGAGAAATCGGCCGTGCTGCTCGACATGGGCGAGCGCTGCGGTGTGCACGACGTCTCGTCCTTCGTCGTCGTGCTGAACCAGGCGGCCAGCTTCGGCACCTCGATCGCCGACGCGCTGCGCGTCTACGCCGGCGAGATGCGTGACAAAAGAGTCATGCGCGCCGAGGAAAAGGCGAACAAGCTGCCGACAAAGATGACGCTCACCACTATGATGCTGACCGTGCCGCCGCTGATGATCATCCTGGTCGGTCCGTCGCTCGTCGGCCTCGGAAAGCTTGCAACCATGGGGAAATGACCGAATGTCCTCACGCCCGGTCCGGGCCATCGCCGCACTGCTCTGCCTGGCCGCCTGTTCCTCGGGCGGCCTTGGTGGTTTCGGCGCCCCCGACACGCTGCGGCAGGAAAGCGGCACGCCCTATGCCCCGGCGCTCGATCCGCGCGGCGAGGATGTCGACCAGTTGCTCGTCGGCCACCGGCTGATGCAGGCGGGCGAGGCGGAGCTGGCGCTCGAGGCCTACACCCGCGCCGCCGGCCGCGACGGGCTCACCGCGGAGGTGCTGAGCTCGCTCGGCTCGGCCAACCTCGCGCTGGGGCGGCTGGGCCAGGCCGAGACGCTGCTGCGCCGCGCCGTCGAAGTCGAACCGACCTGGCCCGAGGCGTGGAACAATCTCGGCGTGGTGTTGATCGAGAGCGGCCAGACCGGCGAAGCCGCCGAGATCTTCCGCAGGGCCTACGGGCTCGACAATGGCGAAAGTGACGCAATTCGCGACAATCTGCGCTTGGCGCTCGCAAAACTCGACGACACCGGGTATGATCCGGCGCAAAATCAAGACTATAGGCTGGTTCGCCGGGGCAGCGGCAGTTTCCTGATCCGGCGCGCGTCCTGAGATTGCCTCCGCAGAGGGGTGCCGCAGGGGCCAGCGCAAGAGGCAAGAGCAGCAAAAGGACGCAGGAAATGCGCCACCCGAATGTTTTGATCGCCTTCGCGGCGGGCCTTCTCGCCCTGTCCGCCTGCGGCAAGGACATCGACAAGGACGCGGTGGATCGCGAGTTTTCCAACGTGAACGCGATCGACGGGGCGGGCCTGACCGAGGTGATGCTCAGCGCCGGCGATCCCGACGAGGCCGTGGCCTATTTCACCCGCAGCGCCGAGCAGGACCCCGCCCGCATCGACTTCCAGCGCGGCCTTGCCAAGTCGCTCGTGCGCGCCAAGCGCTACCCCGAGGCCACCGCCGCCTGGACCCAGGTCATCGCCCACGAGGGCTCGACCAACGAGGACCGGGTCTCGCTCGCCGACGCGCTGATCCGCAACAACAACTGGGAACGGGCCGAGCAGGTGCTGGACGGCATCCCGCCCACCCACGAGACCTTCCAGCGCTACCGGCTCGAGGCGATGATCGCCGACAGCCACCAGGAATGGCAGAAGGCCGACAGCTTCTACGAGGTCGCCACGGGGCTCACCAGCAAGCCCGCCTCGGTGCTGAACAACTGGGGCTACTCGAAGCTCTCGCGCGGCGACTACGCCGAGGCCGAGAAGCTCTTCGCCGACGCCATCCGGCAGGACCCGAAGCTCTTCACCGCCAAGAACAACCTCGTGCTCGCCCGCGGCGCGCAGGGGAACTACACGCTGCCGGTCATGCAGATGACCCAGATCGAGCGCGCCGAGCTCCTGCAGACGCTGGGGCTGGCCGCGGTCAAGCGCGGCGACGTGGAGATCGGCAAGGGGCTGCTGCGCGACGCGCTGGAGACGCACCCGCAGCATTTCGAAGCCGCCGCCCGCGCCCTCGACGCGCTGGAAGGCACGGTAACGAATTGAGGCGGAGGCCATGCTGGTGATCCCCGCATCCGCCGCGCTCTGGTTCCTCCCGCCGACCCTGCTGGTCTGCTTCTGGGTCTGCTTCACCGACATGAAGTACATGCGGATCCTGAACAAGGCGGTGGTCACCCTCTTCGCGATCTTCGTGATCCTCGGCCCGTTCGTCCTGCCGCTCGGCGACTACGCCTGGCGCTACGTGCAGATGCTTGCCGTGCTGGTCGCGGGCATCGCGCTCAACGCCGGCGGCGCGGTCGGCGCGGGGGACGCGAAATTCGCCGCCGCCGCCGCGCCATTCATCCACCTTGGCGACCTGCGTTTCGTCATGGCGCTCTTTGCCGCGACGCTGCTCGCGGCCTTCGTCACGCACCGGCTGGTGCGCGCCTCTCCGCTGCGCAGGCTGGCGCCGGACTGGAAGAGCTGGGAAAGCGGCAGCCGCTTCCCCATGGGGCTCGCGCTCGCCGGCACGCTGGGGCTCTACCTGCTGCTCGGCGCGCTCTACGGCGCGCCGCTGTCGCCCTAGGTCCCGATCGCGCGGGTGCGGGCGACCGCCGCGTCGAGCCCGTCGTCGATCACCCGCTGCAAGCCCGCCTCCTGCAGGGCCAGCAGCCCCGCCGCCGTGGTCCCGGCATAGTCGACCATCTCGCGCACGTGCTCGCACGGCGCGGGCCCGTCCCAGGCCAGCATCTCCCCCGCCGCGAGGAAAAGCTGCCGGACCGCCGCCTCGGCGACCTCCGGCGCCACGCCGCGCCGTGCCGCGTAATCCGCCATGCAGGCGGCAAACTGCGCCACGAACCCCGGCACCGGCCCGGTCATCGCGGTGAAGACCTCGATCTGCGCCTCGTCGGCGACCTCGGCGGTGCTTCCGCAGGCGCCGAGCAGGGTCTCGACCAGCGCGCGGTCCTCGGCAGGCAGATCGCCGCACCAGGGCGAGAAGGCTCGACGCCGCGACGCCGCCGGGCTCGACATCGCGCGGGCGATGCGCCGCGCCCCGGTCTGCCCAGCGATCCGCGCCCGGCTCACCCCGGCCATGACCGAGATCACCAGCGCGTCCGGCGCCCGCAGCTCGAGCGCGGCAAAGAGCGCGGGCGGCACCGACAGGATCACCGCGTCGCAGGCATCGGCCAGCTCCTGCGCCCGCGCCGTCACCCGCACCGCCTCGGGCAGATCGCCGCGCGCGCCCGAGCGGTTGGCGACCCAGAGGTGCTCCGGCCGCACCACACCGCTGTCGAGCAGCGCCGCCACCAGGCTCCGGCCCAACATCCCGGTGCCGCCGATCACCCCCACCGTCATCCCCGTCGACATGCGCGTCTCCCCGTTCTTTCCCGGCAGCCTCCGACACCCGCGGCTTTCGCGCAACCCGCCATGGCAATTCCCGCGCCGAGACAAGCTCTTGCCACAATGCTGGAGTTTCCTGCACGGCAACAACCCGGCCCGGACGGCAGGACTGGCGCCACCCGCGCGCCCCGGCCCGCAGCCGGGATGCGCCAGAGAAAAGGCAGAGCATTGATGAACATGCAGAGCACCGGGGTGATCGCCCCCCCTGCCCCGAAGCGGCTGGAAGACATGGCGCTGCCGCGCACCATGATGCGCGACATCGTGCTCAAGACGCTGTTCCGCAAGAACACCAACCGCGTCACCCAGCTTGCCCAGGCCATCTGCCTGCCGATCGGCATCACGCAGGAGATCGTCGACTACACCCGCTCGCAGGGGCTGATCGAGGCCATGGGCACGCGCAGCGACGAGCTCAACAGCGAGATGCGCTACCAGCTGACCGACAGCGGCAAGGCGCGCGCGCTGGATGCGCTGTCGCAGTCCGAGTATTTCGGCCCCATGCCGGTGCCGCTGCCGATCTACCGCGAGCAGGTGAAGCGCCAGTCGATCCGCAACATCCAGGTCACCCGCGAGGCGCTGACCGGGGCCATGGGCCATCTCGTGCTGCCGAACGAGCTGCTCTCGCACCTCGGACCTGCGGTCAGCGCCGGGCGCTCGATCCTGATGTACGGACCGCCCGGCAACGGCAAGTCGTCGATCTCCAACGGCATCCGCGAGGCCCTGGGCGACAAGATCTACGTGCCCCGCGCCATCGAGTATTCCGGGCAGGTGATCACCGTCTACGACCCGATCGTGCACAGCGCCGCCGAGGCCGAGGTCGAGGATCCCACCCGCCTGCGCCGCACCACCCGCTTCGACTCGCGCTACGTGCTCTGCGACCGGCCCACAGTGATCACCGGGGGCGAGCTGTCGCTCGACATGCTCGATCTGGTCTACAACCCCACCGCGCGCACCTACCAGGCGCCGCTGCAGCTGAAATCCACCGGCGGGCTCTTCATCGTCGACGACCTCGGCCGCCAGGCCGAGCCGCCGCAGAAGCTGGTCAACCGCTGGATCGTGCCGCTCGAGGAGAACAAGGACATCCTCGCCCTGCAGTCGGGCGAGAAGTTCGAGGTGCCCTTCGACACGCTGGTGATCTTCTCGACCAACTTCCACCCCAACGAGATCTTCGACAAGGCGGCGCTGCGCCGGATCTTCTTCAAGATCAAGATCGACGGGCCGAACCAGCAGGACTTCCTGAAGATCTTCGCCATGGTCGCGCGCAAGAAGCAGATGGTGCTCGACGAGGCCTCGCTCGTGCACCTGCTGAAGAGCAAGTACCCGACCGTCGGCAACGTCTACGCGAACTACCAGCCGGTGTTCCTGATCGACCAGATGAAGGCGATCTGCGACTTCGAGGGCTGGCCGCACAAGATGACCCCCGAACTGGTCGACCGGGCCTGGGCGAACCTCTTCGTGCGTGACGAGACCATCGTCAAATGAGGCCGCGGGAGGGGGTGCGAAATTTCCGCCACGGCAGGTGATTTTTCCGCTTGACCCTCCCCGCCCATAACCATATTCAGCGCTCACTTCTTGGCGGAGTAGCTCAGTTGGTTAGAGCAGCGGAATCATAATCCGCGTGTCGGGGGTTCAAGTCCCTCCTCCGCTACCAGAAGTCCCCCCACATCGGAACGAACGCGATACCCGTCCAGCCGGTGGCCTTGCGAACCTGCCGCCAGCGCAGGTACGGCTCCGAGCCTTGCCCTTGACGCCCGAGCGCGCTGCGCGAAATCGTCCCGCAGGCACGGCGGCACCTGTGCGCCTTCCATCTCACCCATCCGCAAATGACACCCACGCGAAGGGACAGCCGAATATTTTCTTGGGCCCCGGACCCGTGCAGCGGTATCATCCTGAAATGTCAGGGGTCTGCGTGGCCGGTTGCGGAGGTATGGTGTGATTTCGTTCCTGATTGAAAACGTCCTGCCGTCGCTTCAGAGCGCGGCCCGGGCCATTCTCCTGCCGTTGCCGTTCTTCGCCCTGCTGGGCGTCGCGGTGAAACGCCGGACGCTCTTCACCGACCTCCGCAGGGCGCTGCCCGAAACCCGCACGAACCTGCTGATCCATGTCGTCGACGCGATTCTGGTCGCGCCGATCCTGACCGCCATGGCGCTGAGCGTCGGCGCCCTCTTCAGGGAGTACGACCTGACGCTCGTTCCGCCCGGAGCCTGGGACGGCCTGCCGCCGGTGCTCGTCGGGTTCGTCGCGGTCTTCCTCGGGGATTTCATCGGCTACTGGCGCCACCGCCTCGAGCACCTGCCGCTGTTCTGGCCGTCGCACGCGGTTCACCACAGCGACACCGAGATGACCTGGCTCGCGATCTTCAGGTTCCACCCGATCAACCGGCTCTCGACGACGCTGGTCGATTTCACCTTCCTGCTGTTTTTCGGGCTGCCGCCCTACGCGCTGCTGGTGAACTCCTTCGTGCGTCACTTCTACGGCGCGTTCATCCATGCCGACCTGCCCTGGACCTATGGTCCGCTCGGCAGGGTGGTCGTCTCGCCCGCCATGCACCGCTGGCACCACGCCAACGATCCGGCGGCCTACAACACCAATTACGCGACGGTGTTCTCGCTCTTCGACGGGGTCTTCGGCACGTTCCGGGTTCCCGGCCGCTGCGACATCCCGCTCGGCGTGTCGGACCGCATGGAGCCGGGGCTCGTCGGGCAGTTGGTGCACCCGCTGCGGCCGGGCTCCTACGGGTTCCTTCGCCAGCGCCTTCGCCAGCGCCTTTCGGCATTCCGCAAGGAGGCGCCCGACGCCTGAGCCTCACGCGCCGGCAAATCGGCGGGCGCGCCCTTCACGATCTGCGTGGCCCCGCCTGTCAGTACGGCGGATGCAGGCCGAAGCCCTGTTCCAGCACCTCGCCCGCCGCGAGGCAGAGGTCCTCGCGCCACGGTGGCGCGACCAGTTGCACGCCGCAGGGCACGCCCGCCTCGACCCCCGAACAGACCGAGAGCGCCGGAAGCCCCAGCAGCGGGATGCCGATCTGCGGCACCTGCGCCTCCCAGATGCGGGCCAGCGCCTCGGGGCCGTTCAGGTCGTCGTCCTGCGCGAAGGGCAGCTCGGCCGAGACCGGCATCAGCACCAGCGGGTAGTCGACGAGGAAAGCCCGCCATGCCCGGATCAGCCGCGCGCGGCGGACGAAGAGGTCGCTGAATCTCGCAAGGTCGATGCCCTTGGCCCGCTCCTCGTAGAAGGAGAGCAGCGCCAGCGCGCCGGGATCGCCCTCGAGCTGCGCCGTGGCCATCTTGGCCGCGTGCCCGTCCGAGAGCCAGAGGTCGATCTGCAGCTCCACCGGCTCGCGGAGGTCGGGCACCTGCTCGGGCTCCTCGACCTCCCAGCCGGCCTTGCGCAGGATCGCGGCGGCGCAGTCGAGATCGGCGAGGATGCGCGGGTTGGTATCGATACCACCGGGGCGCCGCACCAGCGCGACGCGGCGCGGGACGGCAGGGCCGGTCAGCGGCACCGGGGCGCTCCAGGGATCGTCATGGGCATAGCCCGCCATGCCCTCGAGCCCCAGCCGCAGGTCGTCGACCCGTCGCGCCAGCGGCCCGGCCACGGCCATCAGCTGCGGCCCGATCGCGCGGTCGGGGCCGGAGTGGTTGAAGGCCGGCACCCGGCCCGGCGTCGGGCGCAGGCCCTGCACGCCGCAGGCATAGGCCGGGTAACGGATCGAACCGGCGATGTCGGTGCCATGGGCGATGTGCCCAAGTCCCGCCGCCGTCGCCGCCCCTGCCCCGCCCGAGGAACCGCCGGGGGTCAGCGCGGGGTTGTGCGGGTTGCTTGTCGTGCCGTGCAGCTTGTTGGAGCTGAACCAGCGGTAGGAGAAGGCGGGGCAGTTGGTCCTCCCGACGACGATGGCCCCCTGCGCGCGCATGTTGCGCAGGAAGGGGCTGTCCTCGGAGGCGATGAGGTCCTTGGCCAGCGTGGTGCCGTTGGTGGTGGCATAGCCCTTCTGATCGGCGATCACCTTGACCGTCACCGGCACGCCCGCCATCGCGCCGCCGTCCCCGCCCGCCGCGATGCGGGCATCGAGCGCCTCGGCGTCGCGCATCGCCTCCTCGCCGGTGTCCTGCACGATGGCATTGATCGCCGGGTTCAGCCGCGCCACGCGGTCGAGCGTCGCGCGCGTCACCCCGGCCGCCTTCAGCGCGCCGCTGCGGACGCGGGCGGCAAGCTCGCGGGCGGAAAGATCGTTGGGATCAGTCATGATGCGGGGTCCGGGATCAGAGAGAGGACAGCCGGTCGCGGATCGCCTCGACGACGAAGCGCGGCTCGGGGATCGAGGCGATGTGCGGGGTGACGAGCACGCGGGGATGCGACCAGAGCGGGTGGGCGGCGGGCAGCGGCTCGGTCTCGAAGACGTCCATCGAGGCACCTGAAAGATGCCCGCTGTCCAGCATCGCGACAAGATCGTCCTCGACCACCTGCCCGCCGCGCCCCATCTGCACCAGCGCCGCGCCCTGCGGCAGCTTGGCGAGGAAGGCGGCGTCGATCAGCCCGCGCGTGGCCTCGGTCAGCGGCAGCACGTTTATCAGGATGTCGGTCTCGGCGAGGAAGGCCCCGAGCCCGTCGCCGTGGAAATGCCGCACGCCGGGCTCGGGCGGCTCGGGCGCGCGACGCGAATAGCCCGCAACCGGGTAGCCGAGCCCCATGAGCCCTCGGGCGATCGCCCGCCCCATGTGGCCGAAGCCGAGCACGCCGACACGGCGGTAGAGCGGCGAGAGCCCGGTCACCGTGCGCGCCCATTCGCCCCGGCCCTGCTGGGCGATGTAGCGGCCCATGTCGCGGTGGTGCCAGTGCACGTGGAAGGCGGCGAAGCCCGCCATCTGCAGCGCCTGGTCCGCATCCTCGACCCGGAAGACCGGCACATGCGCGGGGAGCGACGGGCAGGCCATGATCGCATCGGTCCCGGCGCCCGCCGAGAAGATCGCCTTGAGGCCCGTCATCCCCTCGAAGAGGTCAGGCGGCGGGATGAAGGTGAAGACGAAGTCCACCTCGGCCCTGTCGCCCACGTCCTCGCGCCGCAGCACGGTCAGTCCCGGCGCATGCGCGGCAAAGACATCGCGATAGAGCGACCAGAGGTCGATGCTGCCGGTCGTCGAGATGACCCCCTTCACGCGGCGCCCGCCTTCGCCCAGTCGGCGCCCGGCACGGCGGCCAAGAGCTGGCGCGTGTACTCCTCGCGCGGCCTGAGGAAAATGTCGTGCACGGTTCCGATCTCCACCAGCCTGCCCTTCTGCATCACGGCGATCCTGTCGCAGAGCTGCGCCGCCACCCGCAGGTCATGGGTGATGAAGAGGATCGACAGCTCGAAACGCTCGCGCAGATCGCGCAGAAGGTCCAGCACCTGCGCCTGGATCGACACGTCGAGCGCCGAGACCGCCTCGTCGGCGATGATCAGCTCTGGGTCCATGGCGAGCGCCCGGGCGATTCCGATGCGCTGGCGCTGGCCGCCCGAGAATTCATGCGGGAAACGGCTCGCGGCATCGGCGCCAAGGCCGACGATCTCCAGCAGCTCCTTCGCGCGGGCCTGCGCCTCGGCCTTCGGCACGCCCTTGGTGATCGGCCCGTCGGTGAGCGCGCCGATGATCCGCTGGCGCGGGTTGAGCGAGGCATAGGGGTCCTGGAAGATCATCTGCACCTTGTGGCGCTGCTTTCTCAGTTCCTCCTCGGATAGCGCCGCCAGATCGGTTCCGCCGACCAGCACCTGCCCGCCGTCCGGGGTGACCAGCCGCACGGCGGTGCGACCGAGCGTCGACTTGCCCGAGCCGCTTTCGCCAACCAGCCCCAGCACCTCGCCGCGCCCGACACTGAGCGAGACGTCGTCCACCGCGCGCACCTCGCGCACCGGGCGGAAGAAGCCGCCGCCGGTGCGGTAGACCTTGCGCAGCCCCTTGATCTCGAGCGCCGGCACCTCGCGCGGGGCGCGGGCGGGCGGCAGCTTGCCGGTGGGGATCGCATCCAGCAGGCGGCGGGTGTAGTCGTGCTGCGGGTCGGTCAGGACCGACGCGGCGCTGCCACGCTCGACCACCCTGCCCTCGCGCATGACGATCACCTGGTCGGCGATCTCGGCCACCACGCCGAAATCGTGAGTGATGAACATCACCGCCATGCCGCGCTTGTCGCGCAGATCGAGGATCAGCTTGAGGATCTGCGCCTGCGTCGTCACGTCGAGCGCCGTGGTGGGCTCGTCGGCGATCAGCAGCTTCGGCTCGAGCGCCAGCGCCATGGCGATCATCGCACGTTGCCGCTGCCCGCCCGAAAGCTGGAACGGATAGGCGCGGATGATCTTCTCGGGGTCCGGCAGGCCGACCTCGCGCACGAGGGTCAGCGCCTTGTCGCGCCGCTCCTGCTGGCTGAACCGGTCATGCGCGGCGAAGACCTCGGCGATCTGCTCGCCGATGCGCATCAGCGGGTTGAGCGCGGTCATCGGCTCCTGGAAGATCATCGCGATGCGCGCGCCGCGCAGCGCCTGCTTCTCGGGCTCGGGCAGGCGCAGGATGTCGCGCGCCTCGAACATGGCGCGGCCGGACTGCACCGTCACGCCGGGCGGCAGCAGCCCCATCAGTGCGTTGGCGGTCATCGACTTGCCCGAGCCGCTCTCTCCCACGACGCAGAGGATCTCGCCCTTCTCGATGGCGAAGGAGATGTCCTCGACGGCGAAGTCCCGGTCGGCCCCCTTCGGCAGGGCAATGCTGAGGTGGTCGATCGTCAGCGCGCTCATGCCTTGCCCCTCCGGCTGAGATGCGGGTTGAGGGCGTCGTTCAGCCCCTCGCCGATGAGGTTCAGCGCCAGCACCGTGATCACGATGGCGATGCCCGGGAAGAAGCTGAGCCACCAGGCGCTGCGGATCACCGTGCGCGCAGCCCCGATCATGTAGCCCCAGCTCATCGCGTTGGGATCGCCGAGCCCGAGGAAGGACAGCGAGCTTTCCAAAAGGATCGCGGTGGCCACCATCAGCGAGGCCATGACGATGATCGGCGAGACGGTGTTGGGCAGCACCTGCGTCAGCAGGATGCGCGGGCGCGACAGGCCCGCGAGGCGCGCGGCGTCGACGAACTCGCGCTTGCGCACCGACATGACCTCGGCCCGTACCAGCCGCGCCACCGGTGGCCAGGAGACGATGGCGATGGCGATGGTGATCGAGACCAAAGTGGGCTCGAAGATCGCAACGAGCACGATGGCGAGCGCGAAGTTGGGGATGGTCTGGAAGAACTCGGTGAAGCGCATGGCACCTTCGTCCACCCAGTTGCCGTAGAAGCCCGCGAGCGCGCCGAGCGGCACGCCGATCAGCAGCGCGACCAGCGTCGAGACGAGGCCGACCAGCAGCGACACCCGCGCGCCGTAGGCCAGCTGCGAGGCGACGTCACGGCCCAGCGTGTCGGTGCCGAGCGGCAGCCCGTCCATAGTGAAGGGCGCGAGGAACGGCCGCTGCACCATCTGCCACGGGCTGTGCGCGAAGAGCATAGGCGCGAAGAGGGCAATGAGGATCACCGCCAGCAGCAGCGCCACGCCGATCATCGCCCCGATGTTGGAAGAGAAGCGTTTCCACATGCGTTACGCCCTCGCCCCGATGCGCGGATCGACCAGCCGGTAGACGATGTCGGTCACGATGTTGAAGAGGATCACCATCGCCGCCGAGACGAGGAACACGCCGAGGATGGTGTTGTAGTCGCGCGCGGCAAGGCTCTCGAACATCAGCCGCCCGATGCCGGGCCAGGCGAAGACGGTCTCGGTCAGCACCGCGCCGCCGACCAGCTGCCCCGCCTGCAGGCCCGCCAGCGTCACCACCGGCAGGATCGCGTTGCGCAGGATGTGGCGGCGGCGGATGGCCGGACCCGAGAGGCCCTTGGCCTTGGCGGTCTTGACGAAATCGAGCTGGCTGACCTCAAGCATGGAAGCGCGGGTCATCCGCATGTAGACCGCCATGAAGAAGAGCCCGAGCGTCAGCGCCGGCAGCACGAGGTGCTTGGCGATGTCGAGGACGCGCGCCAGCCCGGTGTAGCCCGCGCCCACCGTCTCGTAGCCGAAGCCGGGCAGCCAGCCGAGCCAGACCGAGAAGACCAGCACCGCCATCAGCGCCGCCCAGTAGAGGGGCGTCGCGTAGAAGAGCAGCGCCAGCGTGGTCAGCAAGCTGTCCGATGGCTTGCCCACCCGCGCCGAGGCGGCGACGCCGAAGGCGATGCCCAGCACCAGCGAGATGACGAAGGCGGTCAGCGTCAGCAGCAGCGTCGCGGGCAAGCGCTCGGCGATCAGCTGCGCCACGGGCGCGCCCTGCCGGAAGGAATAGCCGAGGTCCAGCGTCAGCACGCTGCCGACGTATTTGCCAAGCTGCACGTGGAAGGGCTGGTCGAGGCCGAAGCGTTCGCGCAACTGCTCGATCATCTGCGCGTCGGCGGCCCCCGCCTCGCCCGCCAGCACCACCGCCGGGTCACCCGGCGCCGCGTGCAGCAGGCAGAAGTTGAGGACCGCGATGGCCAGGAGTGTCAGGAACGCCTTGAACGCCCGAGACAGGATAGCGGTGAGTATGGTCATTGGCCCCCGGTCGTCCGGTTGGTTCCTGCCCTCCGCCGGAGGACGGCTGAGGGGCGGGCCATGACCGGCCCGCCCCGTGGCTTCGGCTTACTCCTCGACCCAGGCGTCGCGCAGGCCGTCGTTGATGCCGATGGCCGTGGTCACCAGATCCTGCACGCCGCAGCGGTAGATGGTCGGGAACTCGAGCTCCTGCAGCCATGCAACGGGCACGTCGCCGACGATCTCCTTCTGGATCTCGGCATAGGCGGCGGCGCGCTCCTCGGGGGTCACCATGCCCGCGGCAGCGGTCCACTTGGCGTCGAGCTCGGGGTTCTCGTAGCCCTCGACGTTGTTCCAGGGGCTGCCCTTGCTGATCTGGCTCGCCACGTAATTGCGCGACACGCCGAGCGCCGGGTCGCCGTACTGGTAGAGGTAGGTGAAGGCGAGGTCATAGTCCCACTGCGAGGTCTTCTCGTTCCAGCCCGCCACGTCGGTGCTGTCGATCTCGGCGTTGATGCCGACCTCCGAGAGGTTCTGGCGCACCGCCTCGGCCCAGCGTTGCCAGGTCTCGCCATAGGGCAGCGGCAGGATGCGCACGGTCTCGCCGCCGTAGCCCATCTCGGCCAGCAGTTCCTTGGCCTTGTCGGGGTTGTAGTCATACTGCGGGACGTCGGCGCTGTAGAAGTTGGTCGAGGAGGATACCGGCCCGGTCGCCACCTTGCCGAAGCCGTTCCACACCACGTCCTTCACGAAGTTGCGGTCCATGGCGAACATCACCGCCTGGCGGAAACGCACGTCGGCGGTCGGACCCTGCCGGTTGTTCATCCACATCCACGACAGCGGCGCGAAGAATTCCCAGCCCTTGCCGGTCGAACAGACGCCGTCCATCTCGGTCAGGCGCGGCACGTCCCAGTTCTCGACCGAGCCGCCGGGCAGCACATCGACCTCGCCGGTCTCGAAGGCCACGGCACGGGCGGCGGCGTCGGGGATCACCCGGTAGAAGACCTCGTCGAGGTAGGGCTTGCCCTCGATGTAATAGTCCTCGTTCTTCACGAGGTGGATGTAGCTGCCCTTCTCCCACTTCTCGAACTTGAAGGGGCCCGTGCCGATCGGCGTCGCGTTCATCTCGTTGGTGGCGTAGTCCGTGCCTTCGTAGAGGTGCTTGGGCACGATCGGCATGGTGCCGGCCTCGAAGGCGTTGATGAACGGGCCGAAGGGCTCCTTCAGCTTGAAGACCACGGTCTGCGGATCGGGCGCGGTGATGCTCTCGACATAGGCCAGCGAGGCGCGCAGGCGGGCGTGGGTCTCGCGCAGGAAGACATCGGCGGAAAAGACCACGTCATCGGCGCTGAAGGGCGCGCCGTCGTGCCATTTCACCCCGTCCTGCAGGTGGAAGGTGTAGGTGAGCCCGTCCTCGGAGATCTCCCAGCTTTTCGCGAGGCTCGGCTGCGGCTCGAGATCGGCGTTGTAGCGCAGCAGGCTCTCGTAGATGTCGCCCGCCACGAGCTGGGTCGGGCCGTTCTGCACGAGGCCCATCATCAGCCCCGGGGGCTCGGGCTGCACGACGATGTCGAGGCGGCCGCCGGACTGCTGCGCGGCGAGCGGCGCGGCGAGCATGGCGGCGATCAGGAAGGTGGTCGCTCTGAGTCTGGTCATGGGGGTCCCTGTCGGTTGGCTTTTCTGCTTTTCTTCGAAAGTCAGGCCCCGGCAGTCGCCCGGGGCGGGCTGGCGCTCAACCCCGGTAGCCCGGGGCATGCAGCTCGAGCCGGCGCAGCTGCGCGGCCCATTCGGGGTCGGGCTTGCCGCGAAGCTCGACGGAATCGTAGGCGTGCTGGTACTGGCGCGCGGTGTGCTCTGCGACATCGTCCGGCAGCACGTCGGCGGTGAGCCCCATGCCGAGCGCCGCCACCTGCGCCTTGCACGACCGCTCGAGGTTCAGCGCCAGCTTCACCGCCTCGGCCACCGAGCGGCCGAGCAGCAGCGTGCCGTGGTTGCGCAGCAGCATGACCTGCCGATCACCAAGGTCGGCGACGATGCGCTCGCGCTCGGCGAGGTCGAGCGCGATGCCCTCGTAGGCGTGGTAGGCGATGCGGCCGTGGAACTGCGCCGACCACTGGTTGAGGCTGAGCAGCCCCTCCTTCACCGACGAGACGGCAACGCCCGCGACGGTGTGGGTGTGCAGCACGCAGGCCGCGTCGTGCCGCGCCATGTGCACGGCGGAATGGATGGTGAAGCCCGCGGCATTGACCCCGGCGCCGTAGGGATCGTCGATCACCGCGCCGGTCTCGTCCACCGTCACGAGATTGGCGGCGGTCACTTCGTCGAAGCGCAGGCCGAAGGGGTTCAACAGGAAGCGCTTCTCGCCGCCGGGGCCATCGGGCAGGCGCGCCGAGATATGGGTGTAGATGCCGTCATCCATCCCCTCGAGGGCGATCAGCCGGTAGGCGGCGGCAAGGTCGCGGCGGAGGTTCTGGACTGCGGAAGCGGTCGCGCCGTCGGGCATTTGGCTCTCCTCGGATTGGCTCGCCGCCGGGGCAAGCACCGTGCATTGTCTTGCCCCATGGTAAGGGCAGCCCCCCTGCCCCGGTCAAGGGAATTGTCGACAATCGTCAAAATGACCCGTATCCTGGAGAAAATTCAGGCGCATGACGGCATGGCGAAATCTCCACAAAAGCCCGGTTTCCAGCCGCTCGACCGCGAGGGGCTGGTGCAGCGCGTCGCCGTGCTGCTCACCAAGGCGATCGTCACCGGCCAGCTTGCCCCCGGCGCGCGGCTCTCGGAATCCGTGGTGGCGCGCGAGCTCGGCCTCAGCCGCGCTCCGGTGCGCGAGGCGGCACGGCTGCTCGAGAACTCGGGTTTGGTGACCTACCACGCCAACCGCGGCTTCTTCGTGCGCGAGACCTCGGCCGAGGCGCTGAACGACCTCTACGAGCTGCGCATGGTGATCGAGGTGGCCGCGGCGCGCCGGGTGATCCGGCTGGGACTGACGGAGACCGTGGAGAAGCTCGCCGCGCAGATCGCCGAGCTGCACCGCGTCGCCGATCAGGACGCCGACATGCTCACCCAGGTCGAGGCTGACATGCAGTTCCACCGGCTGCTCTGCGCCGGCAGCGGCAACCCCAAGTTCCTGCATGTCTTCGAGCAGATCGCCGCCGAGACCGAGTTTTCCATCATGGTGATCGGGCGGCTCTACGACGACGCCCACAAGATCGCCGAGACCCACGAGCCGATCCTCGACGCCATCCGCCGCGGCGATGCCGACGCCGCCGAGGCGGCGCTGCGCTACCACATCGGCGAGGCACAGGAGCTGGTCACCCGGCAGTTCCGCGACCTGGAGGCCGCGCGCGCCGCGGACTGACCCGCGGCACCGGGCCGGATCAGAGCTTGCGGAAGGTCAGGTAGTGCGGCGTGCGGCCCTCGCGCAGCGCCTTCTGCTCGTAGCGGGTCGAGATCCAGTCGCCCCAGGGCTCGCGCCAGTCGCCCGGCCCCTCGGCCAGCCACTCGAACCCGGCCTTCGGCACTTCCTCGAGCGTCTGGCGCACGTAGTCGGGAATGTCGGTCGCGACGCGGAATTCCGCGCCCGGCTTCAACGCCCGCGCCAGCGGCTCGAGATGCTCCTGCGTCACGAAGCGGCGGCGGTGGTGGCGCGTCTTGGGCCAGGGATCGGGGTAGTTCAGGAAGGCCTTGTCGAGGCTCTCGTCCGGCAGCACGTCGAAGAGGTTGCGCGCATCGCCGGGGTAGACTCGAAGGTTCTCGACCCCAGCCTGCCGGATCTTGCCCAGCAGCATGGCTACGCCGTTGATGAAGGGCTCGCAGCCGATGATCCCCATGTGCGGATGGGTCGCCGCCTGGTGCACGAGGTGCTCGCCGCCGCCGAAGCCGATCTCCAGCCAGACCGGCTTGCCGCCGAACATGGCCTGCATGTCGAGCTTCTCGCGCTCGGGGTTCACCTCCCAGTCGACCGCGCCCGGCGAAAGCTTCGCCAGGTCCTCTTCGAGGTAGGTCTCCTGGCTCGGGCGCAGGGTCTTGCCCTTCACGCGGCCGTAGAAATTGCGCCAGGGGGCGTCGGGATGCTTGTTCGAGCTGGTCATGCGCCGCGATTTAGCGGCGAAGCGGGCGCGGAGCAATCACTTCCGCGCCCTTTTTGCAAGGCTCCGGCCGCGTGGCAGCCGGAGGCAGGTGCCTCAGTACGGGAACGGGTGCTGCTTGTGGGTGGCGTCGATCCGCTCGAGCAGCTCGTCCGAAAGCGTCACCTCCGCCGCGCCGAGCAGGTGCTCGAGCTGGCCGATCGTGGTCGCGCCGAAGATCGACGAGGCGACGAAGGGCCGCCGCGCCGACCAGGCCAGCGCCATGTGGATCGGGTCGAGCCCGAACTCCGCGGCAAGCGCGTGGTAGGCCGCGACCGCCGGGAAGACCCGCTCGGACTTGCGCCCGCCGAGATCGCCGTTGATCGCCATGCGCGAGCCCTCGGGCAGTGCACCGTCCTGGTATTTGCCGGTCAGCAGCCCCGCCCCGAGCGGCGAATAGGGCAGCAGGCCCACGTCCTCGTTGACCATCAGCTCGCCAAGGTCGGTGTCGGCCATGCGGTAGAGCAGCGAGTACTCGTTCTGCACCGAGGCGACGCGCGGGCCGCCCACCTCCGCCGCCATGCGCAGCCATTCGGCGGTGCCCCAGGCGCTGTCGTTCGACAGGCCGAAGGCGCGGATCGTGCCGCGGTCAACCTCGCGCTGCAGCGCGCCGAGCGCGTCGGCCATGTGCTGCCGGGTCTCCTCGCGGTCCTGCTTCCAGGGCGCGAAGGTCCAGTTCTGGCGGAAGGCGTAGCTGCCGCGGTTCGGCCAGTGGAACTGGTAGAGGTCGATGTAGTCCGTCTTCAGCCGCTTCAGCGAGGATTCGACGGCGACGGGAATGGTCGCAGAGCTGATCGGCGCCTCGTCACGCACGAGCTTCGACGGGCCGGTGTGCTTGCTGGCGAGGATCCACTCGCCGCGGCGGCCGGTCCTGGCGAACCAGTCGCCGAGGATCTCCTCGGTGCGGCCGACGGTCTCGGCGCGGACCGGGTTCACCGGGTACATCTCGGCGGTGTCCATGAAGTTGATGCCGGCGTCGAGCGCGCGCTCGATCTGCGCAAAGGCATCCTCCGGCGGCGTCTGGTTGCCATAGGTCATGGTCCCGAGGCAGAGCTCGGTGACCTGCATGCCGGTCCGGCCCAGCGGGTTTTTCTTCATCGGGAATCTCCTGTTAGCGCTCGGCGCGACACTAGTGGTCTCAGCCGGGATGCCAAGACCCGAAGCACCCCGGCGCCGCGGCGGCAGCCGCGGACGCCCAAGCGGCAGGCGGTCCCGGCGCGGGCCGCGGGCGCGAACCCTGGCGCAGGCCATGTGATCACAGATTCCACAGTTGATCCAAAAACGACCCGCCGCTGTCGCATATCGCCGCGACAGCGCCCGGGCCACATGTCCCTAACCGTCCCATGCGCCTGCCACTTTCCTTCGCCGCCCTCTTCCTCTCCGTCATCCTGCAGCAGCTTTCCTCCGGCGGCGTCGGCCCGCTGGATGCGCTCTCGGGGTTCGCGCTCCACTTCACCACCGCCGAGATCGGCTTCCTCGGCTCGGCGCATTTCATCGGCTTCTTCGTGGGCTGCTGGTGGGCGCCGCGCCTGATGGGAACGGTGGGCCACAGCCGCGCCTATGCCGCCTTCACCGTGGCCGGGGTGATCGGGCTCATCGCCCACCCGCTGGTCACCACCCCCGAGGCCTGGGCGCTCTTCCGAATGGCGACGGGGCTCTCGGTGGCCGGGGCCTACACGGTGATCGAGGCCTGGCTGCAGGCCGAGGTGACCAACGAGACCCGCGGCCGCGCCATGGCCGCCTACCGCATGGCCGACATGGGCGCGGCGCTGGTGGCGCAGATGCTGATCGGCGTGCTCGAGCCGGCGCATTACGTCAGCTACAACCTCCTCGCGCTGCTCTGCTGCGCCGCCATGCTGCCGATCACCCTCACCCGCCGCGCCCAGCCCGCCACCCCCGCCGCGCCGCGCCTGCGCCCGGGGCTTGCCGGCGCGCGCTCGCCGCTGGCGGTGGCCGGGGTGATCGTCTCGGCGCTCTCGGGCGCGAGCTTCCGCATGGTCGGCCCGATCTACGGCGCCGGCGTCGGGCTGCAGCCCGACCAGATCGGCCTTTTCCTCGCCGCCTACATCGCCGGCGGCGCGGCGGCGCAATACCCCGTCGGCTGGCTCGCCGACCGCTTCGACCGGCGCACCGTGCTGATCTGGCTCTCGATCGGCTCGATCCTCGTCTCGGTGGCCACCGCCACCATGACCGGCCTGTCACCGGCCGGAGTGATGGCCATGGCAGCGCTCTTCGGCGTGGTCACCTACCCGATCTACTCGGTCTCGGCCGCCCATGCCCATGACTTCGCCGACAGCTCGGAACGCATCGAGCTCTCGGCGGCGCTGATGTTCTGGTACGCGGTGGGGGCGATCGCCGCGCCCTACGGCGCGGCCCTGCTCATGGCCGCCTTCGGCCCCGCCTCGCTCTTTGCCCTGATCGGCGCGGGGCACGTGGTGCTGGTGGTCTTCGGCCTTGTCCGCATGCGCGCCCGCCCGGCGGCGCGGCGCACGCCCTACGTCTACGCGCCGCGCACCAGCTTCACCATCGGACGGCTGCTCTCGCGCCAGCGCGAAGAGCGCGACTGACCCCTCCTTCCGCATGTCTCAAATATCCTCGGGGGAGCGCGAGGGGGCAGACGGCCCCCTCGCCGCCGCACTGGCAAGCCCGCGCAACATCCGCTAAGAGCGCGACAACTCCACTATCATTCGCGGGACGAACATGGCACGTCATCTGATCACCTCGGCGATCCCCTACATCAACGGGATCAAGCATCTCGGCAACCTCGTGGGCAGCCAGCTGCCGGCCGACCTCTATGCCCGCTACCAGCGTGCCCGCGGCAACGAGGTGCTGTTCCTCTGCGCCACCGACGAGCACGGCACGCCGGCCGAGCTCGCCGCCGCCAAGGCCGGCAAGCCGGTCGCCGAGTATTGCGCCGAGATGCACGAGGTGCAGTCGAAGATCGCCGAGGGCTTCCGCCTCAGCTTCGACCATTTCGGCCGCTCGTCGAGCCCGCAGAACCACAAGCTGACCCAGCATTTCGCCGGGGTGCTGGCCGAGCGCGGCCTCATCCGCGAGGTGTCCGAGACGCAGATGTACTCGCCCACCGACGGGCGCTACCTGCCGGACCGCTACATCGAGGGCACCTGCCCCAACTGCGGCTTCGAGGATGCCCGCGGCGACCAGTGCGACAATTGCACCAAGCAGCTCGACCCGGTGGACCTGATCAACCCGCGCTCGGTGATCTCGGGCGCGACCGACCTCGAGATGCGCGAGACCAAGCACCTTTACCTGCGCCAGTCGGCGATGAAGGACGAGCTCGAGGCCTGGATCGACAGCAAGACCGATTGGCCGGTGCTGACCACCTCGATCGCCAAGAAATGGCTGAACGACGGCGACGGGCTTCAGGACCGCGGCATCACCCGCGATCTCGACTGGGGCATCCCGGTGAAGAAGGGCGAGGAAGAGTGGACGGGCATGGAGGGCAAGGTCTTCTACGTCTGGTTCGACGCGCCGATCGAGTACATTGCCTGCAGCCAGGAATGGGTCGACGCCGGCAAGGGCGACAACTGGGAGCGCTGGTGGCGCACCGACAAGGGCGCGGCGGACGTGACCTACACCCAGTTCATGGGCAAGGACAACGTGCCCTTCCACACCCTGTCGTTCCCGGCGACGATCCTCGGCTCGGGCGAGCCGTGGAAGCTGGTCGACTACATCAAGTCGTTCAACTACCTCAACTACGACGGTGGCCAGTTCTCGACCTCGCGCGGCCGCGGCGTGTTCATGGACCAGGCGCTGGAAATCCTGCCCGCCGACTACTGGCGCTGGTGGCTGCTGAGCCACGCGCCGGAAAGCTCGGATTCCGAGTTCACCTGGGAGAACTTCCAGGCCTCGGTGAACAAGGATCTCGCCGACGTGCTGGGCAACTTCGCCTCGCGCGTCACCAAGTTCTGCCGCTCGAAGTTCGGCGAGGTGGTGCCCGAGGGCGGCGCCATGGGCCCGCTCGAGACCAGGCTGATCGCCGACCTCGCGGAGAAGATCCGCGAGTACGAGACGCAGATGGAGGCGCACGAGGTGCGCAAGGCCGCCGGTGCGCTGCGCGCCGCCTGGGTGCTCGGCAACGAATACCTGCAGGAGGCCGCGCCCTGGTCGACCTTCAAGACCGACCCCGAGGCTGCGGCGATGCAGGTGCGCCTCGCGCTCAACATGATCCGGCTCTACGCGGTGATCTCCGCGCCCTTCATCCCCGACGCCTCGGCGCAGCTGCTGGCCGCGCTGAAGACCGAGGACGACGGCTGGCCGGGCGATCTCGATGCGGCGCTCTCGACCCTGCCCGCCGGCCATGTCTTCGAGGTGCCCGAGGTGACCTTCCGCAAGATCACCGACGAGGAGCGCGCCGACTGGCAGCAGCGCTTCGCCGGCACGCGCTGAGCCGCCTCCGGCGGGAGTATTTGAAGAAAGATGAAAGGGGCGCGGTCCGGACGGGGCCGCGCCCTTCTGCTGCGGCTACCTGCTCGGCACGCCGCCCTCGACGATGCCTGTAGGAGTCGGGCTCAGCCAGCTGTAGAGCAGCCCGCCGAGCGCGCCTCCGAGCAGCGGCGCCAGCCAGAAGAGCCAGAGCTGCCCCAGCGCCCAGCCCCCGACGAAGAGCGCCGGCCCGGTGCTGCGCGCCGGGTTGACCGAGGTGTTGGTGACCGGGATGCCGATCAGGTGGATGAGCGTCAGCGCAAGGCCGATGGCCAGCGGCGCGAAGCCCACCGGCGCCTGTCCATGGGTCGTGCCCATGATGATGAAGAGAAACATCATGGTCAGCACCACCTCGGCAACGAAGGCCGAGACCAGCGAGTAACCGCCCGGGCTGTGCTCGGCATAGCCGTTGGCGGCGAAGCCCGAGGCGACCACGTCGAACTCCGGCACCCCGCTCGCGATCACGTAGAGCACCGCCGCGCCGAGGATCGCCCCCACCACCTGCGCGACGATGTAGGGCAGGATGTCCGAGGCCGGGAAGCGGCCACCCGCCGCGAGCCCCACGGTGACCGCCGGGTTGAGATGGCAGCCCGAGACGTGGCCGATGGCATAGGCCATGGTCAGAACGGTGAGCCCGAAGGCGAGCGAGACCCCGAGCAGACCGATGCCGACCTCGGGGAAGGCCGCCGCGAGCACGGCCGAGCCGCAGCCGCCGAAGGTCAGCCAGAACGTACCGATGAGCTCGGCCGCGTATTTTCGGGATTGTCCCATCGCAAACTCCTTGGATTGAATAGATTGTAGAAAAATCGCGTGAGCCGGATACTGGCACCGGATTGCCCGGCCTCAAAGCTGTTTTCGAAGGGAAAACGCGGGCGCTGCGCGGCGCGATGCCGGGGCAGCCCTTGCCGGGTCGAGGTGACTTCGTCCCGCCCTTCCGACTCCACGCCGCTCGGGCCTGCGACCCGCGAGCGCCCGCGGTGCCCGGTCGCAAGGAGCGCGAATCTTCGGGGCAAGACGTGCGCGGGAACTGGGCCGCGAGGGTGCGGAAGAGTCTCTCGGAACCGCCCGGAAAGGCGCCCAAATATGCGCCGAGCCGGAAGATTCCCGCACCGGGAATTTTCCCCACGGAACCTCCACTTTCGCCTTGTTTCCCTCCCGACTCCTCATTAAACGGGTCGGCGGAGACGTGGCCGAGTGGTCGAAGGCACACCCCTGCTAAGGGTGCAGACGGGAAACCGTCTCGAGGGTTCGAATCCCTTCGTCTCCGCCATTTTTTCGCGCTTTGCGCGTGAAAAATATAAAATATTTCAATGTCATACGGCGTTTTGCGAATGTGATAGCGGTCAAATTTGCTACACATTTTGCTACACATCCCACCCAAAATTCCGCAAAGCCGCTGTCCCGTAGAACCGTGCAGGATGAAGGCTTCAAATCCCTGTATTAGATTTCGCGCGCGAGAAGTAGCGAGGAAACCGATGGCGCGCCTTGCCGCCACGAACTAGAAACTCAGGACACCAGGCTTCAGGCTTGTGTCCATGGCACGTCGTCGTTCGTCGCGCTGATGGCTAATGCATTCCCATCAAACCGACTCAGATTCTAGGTTGAATTGCCTGAACGGCGCGCTTCGATCGCGTTGCCCCTCCCAATTGCGACCAAGATCACTAAACCAGTAACCATAAGCGCTCATTGAGCGTGGAACTTAACGCTGAGGCACGATCCAATTATTCAAAGAGCGGAAGCTTAGGTTCCCGCCATCACCAAGGAATTGGAGTGACTTCCACTAAACTTAGAGATGCAGGGATTTATGCTCCATCAGAAGTCCCCGAGGCGCAGCTTGACCTTATTACAGACCACCTTAAGTTTCGCCTTATGGTCACGTCTAGCCTTGGCTTGGAACCTCTGAACGGACGTGTTATTTCTGGGGAACCGAGAGCACACTATTAAAAATGACATCTTCCTGTGGCCGATATGTGGCGTGATAGAAGGGTGTTTCACTGATGCGAAAAGTTGCTCGCATGCGTGATCTATATCGGAACCTTTGAATTCCATAAGCGAGAAATGCTCGTCGTTCGAGACAAAGCAATCACATCTTACACCTTCCTTCACGAGGCAATTATCAACCTGCCCCACTGAGTGCTCGACTCTGTCCGGATTTTCAATCGTCGCAGTTCTTTTGTTTTCGCCCACCGGGATAAGCGGATCTTTCCTGACATTAATGCACCCCGTCATATCGTCTCCTCCAAATCCAGGAGAGCATTAAACTCATCGGATAACGTGTCGGATATGGAGTCGAGGTACTGGGCGTCAATCAGGCCTTCTTCTTCATCTATAATTGACACCACTTCACCATCCCTAATGCACCAAGCGGAAAGCTGATCTCGTCTAATCCAACAGCTGCGCCCAATTATATCATTGAGGTCGGAGTTCTTCTTTTTTCTCCGGGATATCTGACCTGCCTTTAGAAAAACATTCAGCTTTGTCATGATATAAGGGCTGTGCGTGGTTAGAATTAAGCTCCGGCGCGACTTCTCTCCCAGAATGGTCCCAATTAGCGCATCCATCAGCGCACTTTGCGCGCTAGGGAAAAGGTGCGCCTCAGGTTCTTCGATGTATATCAGCTGTTTGTTTTTGGCAGATGCCCCTATGCGCTTGCGTCTATTCTCGAGCGCATCGTTCAGCATTATATTTTCCAAGAAGTACCATATCGGCATCAACTCTTGCTGACCGCTTGACAAAGAAGAGAAGGGCACTTTTCGCCCATCTTGCATTTCTATATATTCCGATTCTCTTTTGGTTGAAACGCGCCCACCGAACAATGACATCATCATTTCATTCCGTCGAGTCGCAAACGCCTCATCTGCCAATCCATGCAAAAAATGAGATTCGGATCGATCACGCCAATTCGCAAATACTCGTGCGAACTTTAGGGTGACGGGGTCTAGTGATCCCGCATGCTCGATACCGGCGACGAGCCGACCAATGCTCGTAAAGAATGCGCGACCAGCGGGAATAAAAGTCTGTTGTAGATAATAGACTTCCTTTATTTCGCGAGATATTTTAGCATTCACTTTCGATCGAACCTGCCAACTCATTTCAAGCGCGTTGGCGGCGCTGTACTCATCAGATGCTTGAAGCTCCACTCGGCTAGCCGCGATTTCTCTATGCGATTTCAAAGCAAAGTCATATATGGAATCAAACCACTTCGAAGTGGTGATGCTCACCTCATCCGATAACTGCTTTTTAATCGTCCTGCGCAGAATTCGAATGGAAAAGTCTCCAGATGTGTACGAAATGTTGAATCTCTTACTCCCCCATGCGGCAGGGGGGAACCACATAACGAATCTTTTGTGGAGTTGCTTCTTGTAATCTGAAACGGTCAAGCCGTCTTCTGCCGATCGCTGAAAATCCGAAAGAATTTCTGTGAAGAAATTGAATAGC
The DNA here is from genome assembly GCF_040409955.1 of Salipiger sp. H15. Classification (NCBI taxonomy): domain Bacteria; kingdom Pseudomonadati; phylum Pseudomonadota; class Alphaproteobacteria; order Rhodobacterales; family Roseobacteraceae; genus Salipiger; species Salipiger bruguierae. The sequence continues at coordinate 1,851,953 of NZ_CP123384.1, read as the reverse complement.
TTTGTCGTAACACTCTTTCCGGATCCTTGCGGCCCTATAATAACATTTATATCTGTTATATCCATATCTGCGTGAGATATACAGGAAAAATCAACGATCTGGATGCGTGCCACGTTCACTTCCTAAGCTTAGTTTCATTCTTTGATATTTCTATGCGGGTGACAGATCAACATCAGATTCTGACGCCGTGGCGCCGTGGCCACAGTTCGCTCGGACGTTGACAGCGGGCCACTCAAGCATTGGCTAGAAAGCGGCAGAGCTACGATCACCATAACATCTTCTCACTGGATCTTTTCTCCTCGCGAAGGGATTTCTGGGACGTTCCTCCGATCTAGATAGTGTCTGGTGTCATTGCGGAATCTCTATGAAGTTTGGATACTCTCTTTCGCGCGCGCCTATCAGTATGAAGTGGAGCAGAGTCTTCTTCGCATTGCGAGGAACGGTAGCGCTGGCTGCTCTGAGCGCTCCAAGGCAGAAATGCGGACGCGCCAGCCGGGTAGCAGCAGAAGTCTCTGGCGCGTCCTGACGCGGGCGTTCCTGGCCCGCGTGTCTCGTTTATGATGCCATGCGCAATGCCACGATGGCTCGTTCAGCGTGCATCAGGTCATGCACGGCGAGCAGCGTCTCCTGCAGGTCGAAGAGGACCATCAGCGCTCGGCCAAGTTCGTCAGCGGCGCGGGTGCGCCGCTGGCTCGTCCAGTACGCAGGGGAGACATTGCACTCGTCGTTCTCGTAGTGGGCGACCTCGGTCGTACCGGCCTGGATCAGGCCGACGATGCGGTCACTGAGTCCGTCGATCTCGGCCAGGGCCTCCTCGTCGAAGATGCGTCTCCGAGCGATGCGATCAAGAAGCCGTTCCGGATCGCGCCGGTCGAGGGGCTCGAGATTGTGCAGGACATCTTCGCGGAGCGCGGTCGCGACGAGGCGCGATTTCGCGAAGGCCAAGGCTGCCAGTGCGTCGATGTTGTCGTAGGTGATGGGGAGGAGGTCAGTCATGGGAAGACACTTTCATGTCATTGCTGGCCGCAAGGAGGCTGCGGTTCCGCCCAAGGAAACCGCGGCCTTCCTGCTGCCAGCGGCGCTGTTCCTCACGCTTTTCACGACGGATCTCGCGCGCGATGTCGGCCTCGGCCTGGATGCGAGCGCGCACGGCATTCATCCGTTCGGCCAACGCGTCATCGAGGCGCCCGATGACCGGGGATGCCGTGATGTCAGCGAGTTCAAAACCGCTGTGGTCCAGGCTTACGGTGATCCGGCGAACGCCAACGAAACGGGTCGGTTGCTTCAGGCCAGCGTGCTCCATGGAGTTCTGGCCGGAAACGACGACGTTGTATCCGCTGTTCGCTTTGCCGCTGGACGATGTGCCGTAGGCGAGGGTCGCGGCGCGACGACCGAGGCGGTCGTGCACCTCGAGAACGAGGCAAGGGCGTCGCTTCGGCGAAAGCGGGGCCTGGCTGCCCTCCGCAGCGGGAAAGCGGAACAGAACGATATCGCCGCGCTGCAGTTCGGCTTGCCACACGGGAAGGCCTTCGAAGGCTGAGGCTGGATGAAACATGATGTGTCTCCTGATGGGTTTGTGTGAGACACCCAGCCCTTCGCGCATGAAGGGTGTTGTTGCTTGGGGCTGCGCGTCACCCGGACCGCGCAGCCCCAAGCAACAACAACCCTGCCAACATTCCTCCCACGCCCCGACCGTCGGCGGTCGAGAGCGCAAGCGGTATCCAGAGGCTTGAGCGGCGAATGCGTCAAAAGGGGGTGTGGGGGCAGGCCCATCGGCGGGGCCTCTCGCAAATCGCGCTGACCCGCCGGAGGCGCCGGACAGGGTGCAGGGAAAGACGGCGAGTGTTCCCTGCCCTGGGGGTCGAGGGGGATGGCGTGCCCCCTCGTCGAGCCGAAGGCTGCCAGGGGGTGCAGAGGGAGTGGCGAACGACGCCCCTGCGAGCAGGGGGTGGCCGGAGGGGGAGTGCGGAACGATGACCCTCCGGTCCGGCTGAAGGCCCCGGGCGGGTGCGGGAGGGTGGAGCGCCTCCCGCGCGGCGCGTCAGCGCCGCCGGGGTCCGGGGGCGGAGCCCCCGGCGAACGGCAGGCCGAACGCAGGCACCGAAGGTGCAGAAGTGCGGGCTGTTTAGTGAGTAATGGTCCTGCACAGTCCCTTGCGCGCGCGTTGGCCAATTCCTGCGGCGCAGAAACAGATCGACCCATTTTCTGACCTCAACCTCTGGAGGTCAGCTATGGCAGAAAAAACCACCCGGTCGTTCTGCGGTTCGAGGGCATGATGCCGGGCGACATCGCCGGCTACGAAGCGCATCGCTACCGCAAGGGCGGCGATCTCGGGCACATTCTCCCGGACCGGCCGAAACCGCGACGCCTCATCGGCAGCGAGACTTGGGCCCAAGAGGCGCTGGCGGAAATCGAGCTGATGAAGTTCGAGAGTTTCGCCGCCGAGCTCACCGACCTCGATCGGCGCAAACGCAGAAAGGAGATCCGCCAGCGGCGGATCGAGGGGCCGCGCGATCCGTGGCGCGCCTCGCGCCATGGCCCGATGCGAGAACTCATCCTCACCGCCAACAAGGAATGGTTCGAACACACGCAGAGCAGCGACGAGCTGTTCAGTACGGCGCGGGAGCGGCGGTTCGAAGAGCTCGCCGTCGCCTGGCTTCGCGAGAACTTCGGTGATGACGTGATCCATGCCCGTGCCGACCTGGACGAACAAGCCTTTCACATCCATGCCGTCATCATGCCACGCGCGACGGTGCAGAAATATGGGAAGCAGTGCGCCGTGCTTCAGCCATCAGTGCACCCGCTCATCAAGGACTACGAGGCAGCGCAGGATAGCGTCGGCGATTGGTTCAGCGAGATTGGTCTGGTCCGGGGCGAGCGTCGCAAACAGGCGATCCGCGACGCGCTGAACGACGGTCGGACGCCCCCCGCGAAGCGACGCCATGTGCGTCCCGCCGAATGGAGAGCGCGTGAGGAAAGGCGCCTCGCCGAGAAGGCCGCGCGCCTCGAGGTGCGCGAACGCGATGTGGCCGCGCGAGAGGAAGACGCAGAGGCCGTTCTGGCATATGCCGACGCCGTTTCGGCGGGTGAGATCGACGAGAACGGTCGGCCCATCGATCCCGACAGTCGTGGCGACAATCCGAGTTCCATCCCGCCCGGCGGCAAGACGTCCTTCGGGTTCGTAGCCGCACGCAAAGCATTCCGTGCGGCCGCAAAGCGGATCAGGGCGGGTGCCGAGGCCTATGCACTGCGCAAGGCGCGGAAACTGGTCGATGCAGATATCGCTGAAATCGAGAAAGCTGATGAGCTGATCGTCGAGATCGCGCAGTCCCTTCCCGTGCAGCAGCGCGCGCGGATTGCTGGAATCCGGCGTCGCCTCACCGCGCGGCTCATGGCCCTCGATACGCGCAAGAAGGGTCGTTCGCGCGGTCCAGATACAGGCTCCGAGGCGCCGCGATGAGGAAAGGAAAACGGCGAAATTTTTCATATGAAAGATTTCGAGAACGGCGGATTTTGTAATATTTGTCGTAAAATCATAACCCTAGGTGCCTGCGCGACATTTTCTTGGCTCCGCCGCTGCGGCGAAAATTTTTGGATATCCAATTCCTGCCCAAGCCGGAGACGGCGGGCGAAATCCCGAGGCTCCGGTGACACCGCAAATCCAATCTCGGAGCACCAATACATGAAGAAATCGCTGACCAAGAAACCCGCCCGGAAATCCGCCAAGCCCCAGTTCGAGATGTCGCAGGCCATGCGCGACCGCATGGAAAAAACCATGGCCACGATTGGTCGTCTCGCCGACAAGGAGGCCCGCAAGGACGACAAAGTCCAGCGGGAAGCCCGCGCGGCAATCGCCGACACCTTCGACGCTTGGCTCGACTGGCTGCAGGAGAGCGCCCCCGAGCAGGTCGAAGAGGTCTTCTTCGAGCTCGGCTGCTTCGCGACCGCGACCAACCGCCGGCGCATCTTCAAGCATGCCAAGGCACCGGAAGGCGTTGTCGAGAAGGTTCAGGAACAGGTCGAGCTTTGGAAGATCGAAGAGGCGGAGGTGAAAGAGGCGGCCGCGCTTGAGGCGCAGAATCAAGAATCCGCTGACGCCAATGCGTGAAACCTCAGCCCCGCGCGAAGTGCGCGCGCGGGGCGGACATCCGCACATGTACGAGAACGCAGTGTTTCCCGAATCCCAAATGTCCAGACCTGGCCGCGCTCGATATATCGGGCGTCCGCACAACGGAGACGCGACATGTAAGCAAGCAGCCACCTCCCCCCGAAACCAGCCGCGTATGTGCGGTGGTGGGGTATGGAGCGCTATGTCGCCACGACACGCCGCACGGGCAGCGGCAGCTGAAATCGCCCAAGACTGCAAGAGCCCGCTGGGTGAGCTGCAGGCCAAGGTCGACAGGTTGGTCAGAGCCCGGCTCGAGATCGCGCAGCGGATCACCAACGGGGAAGTGTGGTTGCGGCCGCTCTTGAAACGCTTCAAAGCCGAACTCGCGACACTCGAAGAAGAGCGCGACCTGACACTCGAAGCCGCCGAAATAGTCAACAGCGCCGCCCTTCACCGGGCGGCGTGACCCCTGCAGAGACAGCCTTCGAGAGATTGAGCACCGAGTGCTGTGGGATAGTAGAACTGCAAGCGTCGTCCGGGTAGCCGGGGATCTACTTCAGGTGGTCCGGTACATCGAGGACGACCTTCATGGCCAACTTCAGTTTCTCGGGTAATGGCATCTCATCACCATAGACCGCGCGCTCAAGGATTGCCTTGACGCTGTGGCCCATCATCACTCCTCGGACATCCAGAGCGATCCCGGCGCGTTTCATGCGGCTTTCCCATGAGTGGCGAATGCCACCGATCGTATGGTTCGGTGACGGCAAAAGGCCGTTGCTGCGCATAAACTTATTCATCGCAGCAGAGTAGCTGCTTTTTCCGCGATAGCGCGGGAAACCGTCAGGATGACGCTTCGCGGCCGCAAGCGCGACGCCCACAAGCGGCACCTTTCTCTTGGAAGCGGTGTTCTTGATCTCCCGCTTGATATTGCCCTCCTCAAGTTTGACCTCGAAATACGGGATCGGAGCGTCGAGGATGAACGCGCCTGGAGGCAGATCGTGGATTTCCGACTGTCGGCAACCGGTCTCGATCGAGATGAGCAAGATGTCTCTGGCTTGGTCGTTGGTGCCGTCAAAAGCGCCCGGGGCGAACCATTTCTCCTTGATCCACTCCACGGGAATTTCGAGCTTTCGGCTTTCTACCTTATGCCGATCCTTCAGCGTTACCCGGCGATACGGCTCCGGCGGGTCCGGTAGCGCAATGCTCTCGTAGTAGCGCCTTAACATTCCTGCCATGTTGGCGAAGTCCTTGTTTGCGCTTTCCATGGAAAGGTTCTCGGCGGCAATCTTCTTCTGCCACCACGCCTTGTGCTTGAGCGCCGCGGCATGGTCGATTTCCGAGACCAACGCATCTCGCCCGCCAAGCGCCGCCTGGAGATTGGCCACGGCGCGCTTGCGCGGGTTGCGCCACAGCCGCAACTGGTTCTCACTCTTGTAGCGGTTCTCATGCGCCGCCACGCGTTCGACCTCATCGACGAGCGCAGAGAGACGCACAGCTGGGCCTTCCAGTCCTCCAAGGAGCGCCCTCACGGTCTCTGGCGACGTATCCGCTTTCACGACCTCCACGCGCTCCAAGATATCGTCCAGCGGCGCCTCCAGGAGGTCGGAAAGCGGCCGATAGGTGAAACCGCGCGCCTGGGCAATCTTCGTCGCCGCTCGATAGGCATCGGCCTCGCCGGGGCGCTCCCTGATGGCCTTCATTGCCTCGAGCTCTGCGAGGAGCTTGGCTTCCATGTCAGGCAGAAGCTCGCGTGCCCGGCGCTCGCTGTCTGTCTGCAGACTGCGGTGGATTTCGTTGCGCCCCGCGACCGCGAGGTATCGCTTCGGCACCCGCATGCGCAGATGCCATGTCTGTCCGCGCTTGATCAGTCCTGCCATTCCTGACACCTGCTTTTCTTGGTTGGTCCCGGCGGAGCGGCCTTGCCGACCTGCTACACATTTTGCTACACATTCGGGTTCATCCATGAAGCCGGATGGTGGCAGAATGTTCAAATAATTGAGGCATTTTCTGCATTTCGAGACAGAAGTTAGAATCCCTTCGTCTCCGCCATTCCTCAGATGAAGAACTGTGGCTTACGCGCGAGAACCGGCGATCGGTCGTGCTGCCACTCCGCTTGCCGATCTCGATGCGCCCGGCTGCCGTCCGGCGCTTCTGTTTCAGCTTCGACGGTCTCCGAGGGCTGCTCCTCCCCGACCCGCGCCACGTGCACCGAGCGACGGGGTGCCCCGAACTGGTGAGGCACGGATGCGCAGATTGGAGCTCTCGGGACCGCCCTCATTTGTGGATTTGATCGCGGTCGGAAGCTGTAGTTCATTCCCGCTTTGCGCGCCGCACTCCCCACGATTCCAACCCTCGTCCTCCACTTAGAGCGTGCCGCTGGACGCTGCGCAGCGTCTTCCAAGCCGCCCCGCCATGTCGGGATACACCGCCCCGAGGGCCTCCTTCCCCAGGAGAACCGGCCCCAATCCCCGCAGCACCTTCTTTCCCCGCCGCCCCCGCTACCTGAACCCGACACCGCTGCGCTCGCGTGTCAGGTCGGACTGGAGAACGAGGGCCAGCGTCAGCGGCAGGGCGGCCAGCAGGGCAAGCAGCGTCATCGTCGCTCCCGCGCCGAGCGTCTCTATGAGAAACGCGCCCACCGTCGGGGCGGCGGCTCCGGCGAGAAGCATCGGGCGCGCCAGGCGGCCCATGAGCGCCGGATAGGCGCTCGCTCCGTAGAGCGCGAGGGGAAGCGCGCCGCGCGCGATGGACCAGAGCCCGTTCCCCGCGCCATAGGCGACGAGAGCGGCCGCGGCGGGCAGGCCGAGCGTCAGGCCGATGAAGCCGAGGAACACCAGCGCGGTCGCCGCGAGCATGGTCCAGACCGGGTGATGTCGGCCGCCCCCCATCATCTCGATGACGCGGGCGCCCACCTGCGATGGACCTATCAGGGTGCCGAGTACGATCGCGGCAGCGGAGGTGTAACCTCCGGCCGCCAGCAGCGTGACCATGTGGACGGACCAGATCGTCGCGAGAAGGGTCAGCGTGACCCCCGCCACCGCGATGCAGAGAAACCTGACATCGGCGGCTCGGGTCGGGGCGGCGCGGGTCGCGCCCCCTGCCCCCGGCTCCTGCCGCGTCGCCTCCGGCCTGCGTGGCAGGGCCCACCAGCAGAGCGGCAGCGTGCCGAAGAGGTGCAGGCCCGCGTAGACGAGGCAGGTCTCGCGCCAGCCGATCGCCTCGACCAGCCAGGCGGAGAGCGGCCAGCAGACGGTGCTCGCGAAGCCGCCCCAGAGCGTCAGCTGGGTGATCGCCGCGCGCGCCTCGCGTCCGAAGGCGGCACCGAGGACGGAGAAGGCGGCATCGTAGAGCCCCGCCGCCATCCCGAGGCCGAGCACGCCCCAGGCCAGCAGGTAGGCCCAGGGCGCCTGCGAAAGGCTCAGCAGGACGAGACCCGCCGCGATCAGCACCATCCCGACGCAGAGCGTCCCCCGCCCCCCGGTGAGCCCGATCCGGCGGCCGACCATGGGCGCGGCAAGGCCCGACATCAGCAGCGCGACCGAAACCCCGGCCGAGATCAGCGCCTGGCTCCAGCCGGTGTCGGCCGCGATCGCTGCGGCGAGCGGGGCGATCAGGTAATAGCTGCTGCCCCAGGCGAAGATCTGGACGATGCCGAGGGCGGACACCACGCGGGTCCGGGAGCGGGTCATCGAGCGCGGTCCGCCGCGGCCCCGGTCTCGCCGCGGTCATCCGCGCAGCACTCGTCGACCAGGAAGCCGATGAGCGCGCGCATGGCGGGATACTCGGCATGGCAGTTGAGGATGGTCCCCTCCCGCTCCTGCCGGATCAACCCGACTTCCAGCAGCTTCTTCAGGTGGTGCGACAGGGTCGAGGCCGGCAGGCCGATCGCCTCCTGCACGCGGGCAACCGGCAGGCCGGCATCGCCCGCCCGCACCAGCGCGCGGTAGATGCTCAGCCGGGTCGGATTGCCGATCGCATCGAGTTGTCGGGACGCTGTTTCGATATCCATGGAAATAGTTGCGCGCCGTTGGCTCGCGGCGTCAACAGCTATTTCCACGTTTATCGAATTACCCAGCTTTCCGGCAAAGGCACCGCTATTCGGACGTGCTCATCCCGAGGCGTCCGAGCACGCGGCGCTCGGCGATCACCACCAGCTGGTAGAAGGTCACCGACAGGATCAGCGAGACCGCGGCGACCGACCAGATCATGCCGTAGTCGAGATAGCCGCGCGACTGGTTGAGCAGGTTGCCGAGCCCGCGCCCCGTCGCCAGCCATTCGGCGATCATCACCCCCAGCAGCGCGCGCGGCACCGTGAGGCGTGTCGCGGCGAAGAGATAGGGCAGCGAGGCGGGGATCGTCACGAGGCGCATCTCGGTCCAGCGGCTGGCGCCATAGGCCCGCGGCAATTCCTCGGCGCTGCGCGGCACCAGCGCGATGCCCTGCGCCAGCGTCACGAAGGCCGGGAAGAAGGTCACCGAGATCGTCACCCAGAGCGTCAGCGACGTGCCCCGCCCGAGGATCAGCACCAGCAGCGGCGTCAGCGCCACCAGCGGCATGGTCTGGGTGACCAGCGCGACCGGCAGGAAGCCCTCGACGAAGCGCGGCACGAGCCGGGAGAGGATCGCCAGCAGGAAGGCAAAGGCCGGCCCCGCCGCCATGCCGACGAAGGTGATCGGCAGGGTCTGCCCCAGTGCCACCAGCAGCTTTGCCTGCGCCGCGGCGGCGCCGGGCGACTGGAAGAGGTAGGCCAGTACGTCACCCGGGGTCTTGGCGATCATCGCGGGCGCGCCGCTGAGGCGGATCAGTCCCCACCAGAGCGCGAAGGGCAGGAGCAGCGTCGCAAGCGCCATGGCGATGCGGCGCGCGGCGCTCCCCGTCTCGGCCCTGCCCGTCGGCACGGCGGTGTTCAGCGTCACCGCCCGCGTCGCGCCGAGCAGGCGGCGCGACAGCAGCGCGAAGCCGGCATAGCTCAGCCCGGCGATCAGCGTCGCGACAAGGCCGATGCCCCACAGCCGGTCGGGCTCGCCCCGGCCGAGCGAGCCGAGCAGGTAGGCGCCGAGCCCCCAGCGCCCGCCACCGCCGAACTCGGCCAGGATCGCGCCCAGAACGGCGTTGGGCGCGGCGACGCGCAGACCGGCAAGGATCGCCGGCACCGCGCCGCGGAACTGGACCAGCCGCAGGATCGTCCAGCGGCTTCCGCCATAGGCGCGCACCACGTCCTCGGCCCGGCTGTCGGCCTGCGAGAGGCCGATCACCGTCGAGGTCATGGTGACGAAATAGACGCCGAGCGCCGCGAGGGTGATGCGCGGCGCCATGCCCGACAGGGTCAGCGCAAGGATCGGCGCGATTGCGATCGGCGGCAGCGCGAAGGCGGCGATGTTGATGCCGCGGAAGAGCCGCAGCAGCGGCGGCGAGAGGGCAAAGGCCATGCCGCCGGCGACGGCGACGGCGTTCCCGATCAGGAAGCCCAAGACCGAGGCGAAGAGCGTCGCGCCGATGTGGCGGGGATAGTCCGCGCGATCCTGCCAGAGCCGCAGGAGGATGTCGCTCGGCGGCGGCAATGCGCCGCCCGCCACCAGACCGAGTTGCCCGACGACTTCCCAGGCCAGCAGCAGGATCAGCGCGGTGCCCAGCCCCGCGCGGTGCCGGAGCCTTTCAGGAGCCATGCAGGACCTCGGCCACGTGGTCGCAGATCCGGTGGAAGGCGGGATCGGAAAAGAGCGGCGGTTTGCGCGGGCGCTCGAAAGGCACGTCGATAACGTCGACCACCCGCCCCGGCCCGGAATGCATCACGACCACCCGGTCCGACAGGAACACCGCCTCGTCGATGCCGTGGGTGACCAGCAGCGCGGTCGAGCCGGTCTCCGACCAGATGCGCTGCAGCTCGACGTTCATCTGGCGGCGCAGGATCTGGTCGAGCGCGCCGAAGGGCTCGTCCATGAACAGGACCTGCGGCCGGGTGACCAGCGCCCGCGCGATGGCGACGCGCTGCCGCATCCCACCCGACAGCTCGCCGGGCAGGGAATTCTCGTAGCCCTTCAGCCCCACGAGGTCGATCATCGCCTGCACCTGCGCGGCCTCGGCCCCGGGCCTGCGTCCCAGCACCTCGAGCGGCACCTCGACATTGCGCCGCACCGTGCGCCAGGGCAGCAGCGCGGCGTCCTGGAAGGCAACCCCGGTGACCCCGTCGCGCGCGGCCTCGAGCGAGGGCCTGCCCGCCACCCGCACCTCGCCCGCGTCTGCGCTCTCGAGCCCCAGCGCGATGCGCATCACCGTGGACTTGCCGCAGCCTGACGGGCCGATGATCGAGGTGAAAGACCCCGGCGGACAGGCCAGCGAGACCTCCCGCAGCGCCTCGACCACCTTGCCCCGCCCGGTGAAGGTCTTGCTCACACCGGACAATGAAATCCCGTCAGGCCGCGTCATCAGATCTCCGCAAGCAGCGAGGTGTCGAACATCTCGGCGCTGCCGACGATCCCAACTTCGCCGAGCGCGCTGAGGCATTTCTCGATGCCGTCCTCGGTCAGCGCAAAGCAGCCCTCGGGGCAGTCGATCAGCGGCTTCTGGGCGGTGTTGAAATAGACCTCGTTCTCGATCGAGCGCCCGGTGCCCATGAAGTGGCTGTCCGCGAATTTCGGCGGCCAGACGGTGGGGTCGGCCAGGTTCTCGGCCCAGGCCTTGCGCGAGGCTGCGAGCCAGGCCACCAGCAGGTCGCGCTTCTCGTTCAGCACGGCCTCGGTGACCACGACGGTGTCGTTGTAGATCGTGTAGCCGAAATCGTAGAGCAGGAACGAGCTCGCCTCCTCGCCCGCCTGCTGGATGGTGAACGGAACGTTGGTGGTGAAATCGAGGCTCGCGTCGATCTCGCCCTTGACCAGCGGGGTCGGATCGTAGGCGTAGGGCACGATGTTGACCTGGCCGGGCTCGATCCCGTTCATCTTCAGCATCGCCTCGACCGAGATCACGTTGACCGGCGGCACCGCCAGCGTCTTGCCGATCAGGTCCTTGGGCTCGCGGATCGGCGCCTTGGCAAGGGACACAATGCCGATCGGGTTCTTCTGGTACTGCGCGCCTATGATCCTGAAGGGCGCGCCCTGCTCGACGATCGCCTTGATGGTAGTGTCGGGCGTGGTCAGCGCCAGGTCGGCGCGGCCGGCGATGAGCGTGCTCTCGGGGATCACGTCGGGCCCGCCCGGCAGGTACTCGAGCTCGAGCCCGGCCTCCGCGTAATAGCCCTGGTCCAGCCCGAGGAAGTAGCCGGTGAACTCCGCGTCGTTGATCCAGGCGGCCTGCATGGTCAGCGGAGCGGTGGCGGCAAGAGCCCGGCGCGGCAGCGTCGCGGTCGCGAGCCCCGCGGCGGCGGTGCCGAGGAAGGCGCGACGGTTGAGAGAAGCGGTCATGAATGAGAACTCCTTTCTGTTGGAGGTGTCAGGCAAGCCCCTGCAGGCGCCGAAGCTCCTGCAGCGGCGGGGTCTCGGCAATCTGCTTGGGGGCCAGCAAGGGCCATTTCACGCCGCTCGGACGCTTGGCGCGGCGCTTGACGACATGGGTGCCGCCGGGGGTGAAGATCTTGTCCACGAGGATGTCTGTCTCGGAGGGCTGGAGCTGTTCCTCGATCAGCTGGATGTCATGCACGACCGCGTGCACCGGCGTCGTCTCGTCGACGAAGCCGAGGTCGGTGAACATGCCCCACTCGAGGTCGAAGAAGCCGTGTCCCTTGCCGAAGCGCACGCCGTTCATCGACACCGCCGAGGCGCCGGTCACGAGGTAGTCGAAACGGCCCAGCTTCGAGATCTCCTCGAGCGTCACGGGGGTGCCGAAATGCTCCATCCCGTCGAGCCAGGCGGCATAGAGCGCCGCCCCCTCGGGCACGACCGCGGGATCGAGATAGAGGAACCCGCGGTAGATGCCGTAGGTCGACATGACGAAGGGTTTCCCCGCCTCGATCATCCGGCGGCGGAGGTCGACGAGGCAGTTGTCCGGCGTGATGAAGGCAAAGCTGCTGTTCTGGTAGGCAGGGTCCTCGACGAGGCGGTCCGTGGCGATGTCCGAACCCTCGAAATCCGGGATGACCTCGGCGAAGTTCATGTGAAAGCGGGTATCCGGCCTCGCCACGTCATGAAGCCTCGTCCATATTCTTTCGCGGATCATCCTGGAGGAAGTCATCTTGCTGCCCTTACCGTTTCAGTGTTTCATTGTTTTGAAACCTGAGTTTCACTCGTCAAGGGAAAAGCATTAGGCATGGCGTCCAGACTGATCCTCCGCATCCAGGAGAAATACTCCCGCCTGACGTCGAGCGAGCAGAAGATCGCAACCGTTCTCATCGAGAATCAAGGACTTGTGGAAACGCACAAGGCGACGGAACTGGCCGCGCTGGCGGGGGTCTCGAAAGCGACGACCGCCCGTTTTTTCCGCAGTTTGGGATATGCCGACTTCGAGGAGGTGCGCATCCAGGCCCGCGAGGAGCGCAACAGCCGCGAGCCTTTCGTGCGATTCGACGCGATGCCCGAAACGGGCTCGCTCGGGCGCACGCTGTCCGAGCACCTCGATCTCGAGCAGCGCAACCTGACCCGCACCTTCGAGGAGATCCGCGCCGACCTGCTGCCCGAGATCGCGGGCATCCTCAAGAACGCCCCGCGCGTCTGGTTCCTCGGGTTCGGCGATGAATACGGCATCGCGCGGCTCGGCCGCACGATGTTCACGCGGCTGCGGCACGGGGTGCACCAGATCGAGGGCTCGGGCCAGGACTGGGCGTCGGAACTGTCGATGACCGGGCCGCGCGACGCGCTGATCCTGCTGACCTTCGAGCCCCGCCCCCGCCTGCTGCCGGTGCTGCTGAACCACGCCCGCACGACGCGGATGCGGATCATCACCATCACCGATCACGCCTACGCGGCCCAAGCCGGGCGGTTCTCGGACTGCGTCCTGCCCTGCCACACCGCGAGCTACGGCATCGTGCCGACCCACGCGACGATGATCTCGATGCTGCGGCTGCTCGCCCTCTCCTACCTCGGGCAGAATGCCGACGCGGTCACCCAGCGCATCGCGACGCTGGACGCGATCAACGAGGAACTCAACCTGTCCGAATAGCGGCGGCGAGGCCGGGAAGCTCGATCCGCGCCCCGCTTTCCGCATCGAAGACCGACAGGCGGCTCATGTCTGCGTAGAGCGTCACCGCCTGCCCCAGCGCGATCGGCGTCTCGGCGGGGACTGTCATCGTGACGCTGCGCCCGCCGAGCGCCACCGAGACGATCTTCTCGGGGCCGGTCAGCTCGATCAGGTCCACGGTGCCGGCAAGGCTCAGCGCGCCGTCCATCGGCGCGAGCTTCAGCGCCTCGGGGCGGATGCCGACCAGCGCGGCGCCGCGGGGGGTGCAGGGCAGCACCTGCCCCGTGCCCTCGATCTGCAGCCCGCCCGCGACCGGCGCGGCGGCGAGCAGATTCATCGGCGGCGCGCCCATGAACTCGGCGACGAAACGGGTGGCCGGGCGGTTGTAGATGTCCTCGGGCGTGCCCAGCTGCTCGATCCGTCCGCCCTGCATCACCGCGATCCGGGTGGCCAGCGTCATCGCCTCGATCTGGTCGTGGGTCACGTAGACCACCGTCACCCCGAGCATCTGGTGCAGGCGCTTCAGCTCGCTGCGCATCTCCATGCGCAGCTTCGCGTCGAGGTTGGAGAGAGGCTCGTCGAACAGGAAGAGCTGCGGCTTGCGCACCAGCGCCCGGCCGATGGCGACCCGCTGGCGCTGCCCGCCCGAGAGGTCGCCGGGCTTGCGCTCGAGCAGGTGGTCGATCTTGAGCATCCGCGCGGCCTCGGCGACCGCCGCCTCCCGTTCGGCCTTTGCCGTCCCGCGCATCTCGAGCCCGAAGCCGATGTTCCGCGCCACGCTCAGGTTGGGGTAAAGCGCGTAGCTCTGGAACACCATGGCGATGTCGCGGTCCTTGGGATGCACGCCGTTCAGCGCCCGCCCGTTCAGCACCACCTCGCCCGAGGTCGGCTCGGAAAGCCCCGAGATCATGCTCAGCAGCGTGGACTTGCCGCAGCCCGAGGCGCCGAGCAGCACGAGGAATTCCCCCTCCTCGAGCGTCAGGTCGATGCCCTTGAGCGTCTGGACCGTGCCGAAGCTCTTGGTGATGTTGCGGATCTCGAGCGTGCTCATGCAAAGACCCCTTCCGGCGTGAACTGTCGCGGCTGGGTGGACACCGCCCGCGATGCGCAGTCCACGGCCCGTGCCAGCGCCGGGCCGAGCCGCACGCCTTCCGCGAGCGCGGCGAGGAAGGCCGCGTTGAACGTGTCGCCTGCGCCGATGGTGTCGATGACGTCGACCTGCGGCGCGGCGGCGGCGTGGTCCTGCCCGGCATGGCGTGCCACCGCCCCGAGCGGGCCGCGCTTGATCACGGCGGTGCCGCCCTCGGGCATCCGCCGCGACAGCTCGGCCAGCGCCGCCCCGACCTCGGCGCAGCCGGTGACGCTGGTCGCCTCGATCTCGTTCAGCAGCACCACGCCCGAGCGTGCGATCCAGCGCAGGGTCTGCGCCCGGGTCTCCTCGGTCCAGCCCTGCAGCGGCCAGCCGGTGTCCAGCGCCACCGTGATGCCCCGCGCCTCGGCGCGCTCGAAGAGGCGGTCGTAGGCCGCCGACAGGCGCGGCGACAGGAAGCAGCCGCAGAGCAGCAGGTAGCCCCCCGCGAGGGCCTGCCAGTCGATCTGGGCCTCGACATCCTCCCAGCAGAAGTCGGGAAGGTGTCCGGCGGTGGTCAGGAAGGTGCGCTCGCCGTCAGGATGGGTCACCCCGACCGAGATCGTGGTGTGCCCCGCGGTGCGCGGCCAGCCCGCCGAGAGGTCCGCGAACCCGGCCCGCAGCCAGTCGCCGTAATGGTCGTCACCGGTGGTCGCGGCGATCTGGAAGGGCACCCCCAGCGCCTGCCAGGCCAGCGCGGCATTTCCCGCGGCGCCGCCGACGCGGGTTTCATCCTGCGCGCAGAGCACCTCGGTCCCCGGTTGCGGCCAGGGCGCGAGCGGCCCGAGGATGAGATCGACGTTGACGTTGCCGACGGTGGCGAGCGGGCGGGACATCATTCGACCTTCGTCACCTTCGTGCAGCGCAGCGGCGTGCCGGCATCGGGCATCCGCGAGGCCGCGAAATCGACCATGAAGCGCTGCGCCGAGGGCAGCATCGAGAAGGCCCCGGCGAGCCCGGCGGCGGCCTGGCAGGGGACGGTGAGCGCGCCTTCGACCGGCGGCAGGCCGGAGGCGTCGAAGATCACCACCGGCGAGGGGCTGCTCGTCAGCACGAACTCGGCAAGGCTGGTGACAAGGCGCGACGAGGGATCCGCGTCGCGGAACATGATGACCCCCACGTCCTCGGCCAGCATCTCCACCGGGCCATGGCGCAGCTGGCCGCCCTCGAGGCTGAAGCAGGGCAGCCGCGACAGCTCGGTCAGCCCGAGCGCGATGGCCTCGGCCACCCCCTGCGCCATGCGGCCCGACGTGACGAGGCAGCGGGTTCCGGAGAGATGCTCGATCGCCGCCGAGACATCCGCGACCGAGGCGCCGTCGATCACCTCGAGCACCGCGGCAAGGTCGGCGCCGAGCTCGGCCAGCACGGCGGCGTGCAGCGACAACGTCACGGTGAGCGAGCGGGTGGCGGCAAAGGGCTTCTCGGAGCCCCCCGCGCCGATCAGGCAGGGCGCGAGCCCGGCGAGGGACGAGCCCGGCTCCATGGTCAGGCCGAAGGTGTGCGCCGGGTTCAGCCCGTCGCGGAACCAGCGCAGGACCTCGGCGCTCTCGCCCGATTGCGAGGTCACGATCACCGTGCGGCCGGCCAGGCGCAGCGGCTTGTCGAGCTGCTCGGACAGCGGCAGCGCCACGGCGTCGATGCCGAGCGCGCGGTAGCAGGGCTCGAGCATCCGGCCCACCGCGTGCGAGCCGCCCATGCCCAGCAGCACCAGCTGCCCGTCGGTCCGGATCGCCGCGGCGATCTCGGCGGCGCGGTCGGCGTTGCCGGCGATGGACGCGCGGCTGTCGTGCATCTGCCGCGCCATCTCGTCGTAGAGCGGCTGGAGCTTTTCGAGCGGCGTTGCGAGCTGTGTCATCCCTTGACACCTCCATTGGTCAGCCCCGAGATCAGGGCGCGTTGCATGAGAAGGCCGACGGCCACGGGAGGCAGGGCGGCAATCACCCCGGCGGCGGCGATCAGCCCGTAGTCGGACACCCGCCCGCCCGCGAGGTCGGCGATGGCGACCGAGAGCGTCTTGGCGTCCTGGTTGGACGTGAAGAGCAGTGCGTAGAAGAACTCGTCCCACGCGAGCAGGAAGGCGAAGATGAGCGCCGTCGCGACGACCGGCAGGGCGAGCGGCATGATCACGATGCGCAGGAGCTGGTCGAGCCGGGCGCCGTCGATCGCCGCCGCGCTCTCGAGGTCGCGCGGGATCGGATCGAAGCCCGCCTTCAGCAGCCAGGTGACGAAGGGCGCGAGGATGCTCAGGTAGACCAGCGCGAGGCCGAAGACGTTGTTGAGAAGGCCGAAGCGCGCGAGGATCATGTAGAGCGGCACCGAAAGCGCCACCGGCGGCAGCATGTAGGTGGCGATGACCGCGCCGAGCGTCCAGCCCAGCTGCGGCTTGCGCGAGGCGATCCAGCCCGCCGGGACCCCCACGCTCAGCGCCGCCAGCGTCGCCATGCCGGCGACCACGATGCTGTTGCGCAGCGCGGCGAGGAAGGCCGCGCCGGTCTCGACGCTCAGCAGCTGGCGGTAGCGCGAGAGATCGAAAGTCTCGGGCCACCAGTGCAGCGGCTTGGCCGAGAGGTCCGCGTTGGACGAGACGCTCATGACGAAGAGCCAGGCCAGCGGCGCCAGCACCGCGAGCGCGACGAGAAGCGCCGCGGCGTGGATGAAGACGGTGAAGAGCGGCGAGCGGTGGTCCATGGTCAGCTCCCCTGCCCCGCGGCGCGGCGCATCAGCGCGAGGTAGCCGATCGCGAGGACGGTGATGATCAGCGTGATGATCAGCGCGAGCGACGCGCCCGAGCCCGCGCGCTGGAAGGCGAAGGCCTCCTGGTAGACCAGCAGCGACAGCGAGCGCGTGGAATTGGCCGGGCCGCCGCGGGTCATGATCCAGATCAGGTCGAAGACCTTGAAGGCCTCGATGGTCCGCAGCACCAGTGCCACCATCAGCGGGCCGACGAGGTAGGGCAGCGTCACGTGGCGGAAGCGCCGCCAGGCATTGGCCCCGTCCGACACCGCCGCCGCCTGGATGTCGCGCGGCACCGCCTGCAGCGCGGCCAGCGAGATCAGCGCCACCAGCGGGAAGTTCTTCCACACGTCGGCGACGATCAGCGCGGTCATCGCCGTGCCGGGCTGGCCGAGCCAGCTCTGGTAGGCGTCGATCAGGCCGAGCTGCGTCAGCGCGGCGTTCAGCGCGCCGTATTCGGGGTTGTAGATCAGCCGCCAAAGCGTCGCGTTCACCACCGTCGGCAGCGCCCAGGGCAGGATCATCAGCGCGCGCAGCAGCGTGCGCCCGTAGAAGCGCTGGTTCAGCAGCAGGCCGACCAGCACCCCCAGCACCAGTTCCGCGCCGACCGACCAGACCGAGAAGGTCAGCGTCGCCCAGAGCGCGCTGCGGAAGTTCCGGCTGCCCAGCATCCTGGCGTAATTCTCGAGCCCGACGCCCTCGCCGCCGGTGCCCACGAGGCGGGCGTCGGTGAAGGACAGGCGCAGCGTGTCGACCAGCGGCCAGCCGACGACGGCGACCATGACGGCCACCAGCGGCAGCATGAGCAGCCACGCCCGGAAGGTGAGGCGGTCTGTGAACATCGGGACCCGGCGGTTGTTGGGGACAGTCGAAAGGTGGCGGGGCGCAGGCGCGCCCCGCCCCGGGGATCAGAGCCCGCTGTTCTCGGCCGCGGCTTCCAGCGCCTCCTGCGGCGTGGCCATCCCGAGCAGCGCCTCCTGGATGCCCTGCTGCAGCGCCATGGACATCTCCTGGTACTTCGCGGTCATCGGGCGCGGATACATCACGGCAAGGCCCTCGCCCGCCGCCTTGATCAGCTCTTCCTGGCCCGCGGTGACCTCGGGGTCGGTGTAGGACGACGCCCAGATCGGCAGGCTGAGCCGCGCGTAGGCGTTCTGCACCGGCTGCGAGGTCATGTGGACGATGTAGTTCCAGGCCTCGTCGGGGTGCTGCGAGGTCGCGGTGATGCCGAGCCCCATCGAGCCGTTGACGGCGCTGTGCTCGGAGACGCCCTCGACGCCGGGCGCGGCCACGACACCGACCTTGCCCTTGACCGAGCTTTCGTCCGAGGCGTTGGCGAGGTTGTACATGTAGGTCCAGTTCAGCGCGAAGGCCGCGTCGCCATTCTGGAACACCGCGCGCACGTCCTCCTCGAGGAATTCCTTGGAGTTGGGGTTGGTGAGCCCGGCCTCCATGCTCGCCGCCATGTAGTCCAGCGCCTCGAGACCGCCGCCGCTCTGGAAGGCCGGCGCGCCGTCCTTGATGAATTCGCCGCCGAAGGCAGAGAGCAGCGTGGTGTAGTCGCAGACCGCGGCCTCGGCCTGCGCCCAGCTCCAGGCGATCGGGTACTCGACGATGCCCGCGTCCTTGATCTTCTGCGCCGCCGCGGTCAGATCGGCCCAGGTCGCGGGCGGCGTGTCGATGCCCGCCTTGGACAGCATCTCCTTGTTGAAGAAGAGGTATTTCGTGTCGAGAATCCACGGCATGCCATAGGAGGCGCCCTCGTAGTCGACGGTGGTCCAGGCGCCCGGCAGGATGCCCGACTTCATCTCGTCGGTGATCTTGCCGGTCACGTCGACGAGCACGCCGTTCTGCGCGTATTCGGCGGGCCAGATCACGTCGAAGAGAACGACGTCGTAGCCGCCGCCCGAGCCCATCGAGAGCACGGTCTTGTCGTGCAGGCCCTCGTAGGGGACGAATTCGAGGTTCACCTTCACGTCGGGATTGGCCTCCTCGAAGGAGGCGGTCATCGCCCGGATGTCATCCTCGCTGTAGGCCGCCTGGGCCATGAACAGGGCGTTGAGCTCGGTCTCGGCCCACGCGGCGGTGCCGGTGAGCGCGGTGGCGGTCAGAAGCGCCGCCTTCAGGGTCGTGTTCATTTCAGTCTCTCCTGCTGGGGCACCCACGGCTGCGGATACCGGACACTCGCCTTCCGGACCTGTTCTTGTTTTTAGTCCAGTTGGTGGACTAAATGATTGTCGAGCCACCTCCGAGCTGTCAATATGTTTCTATGACGGACACCCAGAACCCCATTCGCGCAGTGCTTGGCTCGGGCCTCGGCGCCGCCGCGGCGCACAACCGCCGGGCGGTGATCGACGCGATCCGTGTCAACGGCCCGCTCAGCCGGGCGTCGCTGGCGCGCGCGACGCGACTCGCCAAGCAGACCCTGTCGAACATCGTCGAGGAGCTGGAGGCGGGCGGGCTGCTGGTGCCCGGACAGCCCGTTCCCGAGGGGCGCGGCAAGCCCGCGACCCCCTATGACCTCGCGCCGATGGGGGCGCTGTCGATCGGCCTGCAGATCGACCGGAGCGTCGCGCGCACGGTGGTGATGAACCTCAAGGGCGCCGTGGTGCTCCGCTGCGACGCGCCGCTCAGCAGCCGCGATCCCGTCGCGGGCCTCGGCGCGCTCGAGGCCCTGCTCGAGCGGACCACCGAGGCGCTGGCAGCGACCACCCCCGGCGCGCGCGAGCGCATCGTCGGGCTCGGGATTGCCATGCCCGGCCCGTTCGGCCCGGGCGGTGCCACCCCCCGCGACGATTACACCATGGCACATTGGCGCGATGTCGACCTCACCGCGCATCTCGGCGCGGTCACCGGGCTCGACGTCGCGCTGCAGAACGACGCCGCCGCCGCCGCCATCGCCGAGAAGCTGACCGGCCGCGCCCACGGCCTGCGCGACGCGGTCTGCCTATACCTCGGCTACGGGCTTGGCGCGGGCCTGATCCTGCAGGGCGAGCTCTACGGCGGGCGCCACGGCGACGCGGGCGAGATCGGCATGATCCCCCTCTCCCCCTCGGACGACGGGCTTCTCGAACACGAGGTGGCGCTGGCGGGGTTCTGCGAGCGCTTCGGCGTGCCGCTCGACGATGGGCGCATGTGCGACGAGATCGAGAAGGTCCTTGCCGCCGGGGGCCCGGATCTCGACCGCTGGATCGCGACCGCCGCCGGTCGGCTCGGCTGGGTGGCGCGGATGCTCGGCCTCGTGCTTGCCCCTCAGGCGATCATCCTCTGCGGCACCGCCCCGCGCAGCCTGCTCGAGCGCCTCGCCGCCGAGGCCAACGCGCCGCTGCTGGTCGGCCATGCCGACCCCTGGGTCGTCGCCATGGGCGCCGCCGCCGAGCCCATCGCGCGGAACTTCGATCCGAAATACGCGGCGCTGCTGAAGTCCTGAACGGGCGTCCCGCCCTGCTCTACAGGGGGCGCCCAAAGGTCGCGCCACGCGCAAGCCCGGGTCCCCGGGAAGCCTGAAAATCCGAGGCCTAAAAATCAAAAAGCCCCGTGAAATCACGGGGCTTTTTGAAGATAAATGGTGCGGTCGAGAAGACTCGAACTTCCACGGGAGTTACCCCACAGCGACCTCAACGCTGCGCGTCTACCAATTCCGCCACGACCGCACTGTCTTGACTTGGTGAAGCGGTCTCTACCGAAGCCCGCGGGGGATGTGAAGAGGAAAATTGAACCTTTCTGCGAAAAGTTTGCACGACCTTACGGCAACTTCGCCGAGGGCCGGAAGAACACCCCCGGCCCTGCCGTGGAAAGCCCTGCTCCCCCTCACTTGCTGAGGGTGAAGGTCGGAATCTGCGCCCCCGCCTGGGTGACCACCGGGGCCGATGCGGCGGGTGCCGCGCCGCCCAGCAGCATCGACGCCTTGCGCAGCAGCCCCGCGCGCTCGGGCATTCCCGGCGAGAACACCGGCTGCGCCCCGGCCTCGAGCGCGTCGAGCGCCTGCCCGTACCAGGCAAGCGAGAGATCCGCCCGCTGCGCCGCGCCGAAGCCCTGGCTCAGGTGGTGCCCCACGAGTTCCGCGTAGGGCGCCTGCCCCAGCGCGACGAGCAGCAGCGCCGAGCCGAGCGCGGCGTCGAGGTCATCGCTCTTGTACCCGGCGGCGAGGCAGATCTGCGCGGTCTTCTCGAGCTGCGCCGGCTGCATCCCCGAGGCGAGGATGAAGCCGTTCACGTCCGAGAGCACCTCGTCACGCGGCTTGACCGAGATCGCCGCCACCTGCTCGCTCAGCAGCGATCCGAAGCCGCCGCACTGGTCGGTGATCTGCGCCGGGGTCGCGCCCGGCACCTTGGCCATCAGCGCCTCGCCCTGCGCGATGGCATAGCTGCGCGCGAGGCAGAGCTGCTCGGCCAGCGCTGCCGAGGGATCGGTCATCGTCGACTCGGTGATGTAGCCGCCGTTGGTGGTCGTCATGAGGCCGAGCGTGTTGCACTGCGACTGCAGCGAGGCCTGGGCGGGGGCCTCGCCGAAGAAGTTCGGAATCGCCGGGGCGGCCGGGGCTCCCGCGCCCTGCACGACCGGCTGCGCCGTCGGCACGGGTGTCGCCACGGAGGCCATCTGCGTCTGCGGCTCGGGAGACTGGGGCTGGGACGGCTGGACCGGCACGAAGGCCATCTGCGGCTGCGGCGCGCCGGTCTTGGCGCAGGCACCGCGCTGGCAGGTGAACATCGCCGGGGTCACGTTGAAGGCCTGGAAATCGTTGCGTTCGTAGCCGTCGGGGGTCGAGGCGAAGACCCGCACCGCGCAGCTCTGCGCGTTGCACCAGAAGGCCGAGCCGGTGACCGATGTGTCGAGGATGTAGTCGGTCTGCCCGTCGCCATTGATGTCCGAAAGCTGGATGAAGCCCGAGCGCTGCACCAGCTGCTCCGCCGACGGATCCGAGCTTCGGGCGATCTCGTTCACCGCCTCTGCCACCACCTCCGGCAGCCCGTAATGCCCGGCGATCGCGCTCGCGGACGGCTGCTCCGGGCCGGTCACCTGCCCGTCGCGGAAGGAGGTGAGCAGCCCGCGCACGCCCTGCGGGTTCGACGCGATCATCTGCGCCGTGGCCGGTCCCCCGGCCTGCGCCCGCCGATAGGAGCTGACGAGAAAATCGCGTTCGTATTCGGTCAATTGCCCGGTGGGCGGATATCCCATATGCGCCTGGTAGGCGGAAATTGCCGAGCGCGAACGGCCACCCATGATCCCGTCCGGCGTTCCGGCGTCGAAGCCGAAATAATTGAGCGCGGTCTGCGTGCTTCGGTTCATTTCCCGCGTCGCCGAGGAAACCCCCGTGCCCTGGCTCGCCGTGCTCCGGCTCGGCGCCACGTATTTGCGCGTGACGACCTGTTTTCTTGGCTGGTTGGCGATGGCGCTGCCGATGAAGCCGCCGACCAGCCCCCCGACGAAGGCATTGTCCGCAAGCGCCGGAATCGGGGCCGCCGCGAGACTCATGCAAATCAGGCTGACAATATAATTTCGCTTCATACTGAATTTCCTCCAATTTATTCGGATTGGCGAATTCCCGGGTTTCAGAATTGAAACGCCGCAATCGGAAAGGACGTGGAAATGAATGCGCCTCGGAGTGTCCGCCCCGGCGTATTGACCTGTCAAGCGTTAGACCCTATCGGATCGGGCATGGTTGAATGGATCACGACAGACGGGCTGACCGGCTACGACGAGGCGGTTGCCTTCATGGAAGACCGCGCCGCGGCGATCGCCGCCGGCGAGGCGGACGAGCTTGTCTGGCTGGTCGAGCACCCGCCGCTCTACACCGCCGGCACCTCGGCCAAGGTCGAGGATCTGCGCGACCCGGACCGCTTCCCGGTCTTCGAGACCAAGCGCGGCGGGCAGTACACCTACCACGGCCCCGGACAGCGCGTGGTCTACGTCATGCTGGACGTCGGCAGGCGCGGCCACGACGTGCGCCGCTTCGTGCAGGATCTCGAGGCCTGGGTGATCGCGGCGCTGGCAGAGTTCAACATCACCGGCCACATCCGCGACGGCCGCGTCGGCGTCTGGGTCGAGCGCCCCGACAAGCCGCGCCTCGCCGACGGGCGCGTGACCGAGGACAAGATCGCCGCCATCGGCATCCGCCTGCGCAAGTGGGTGAGCTTCCACGGCATCTCGATCAACGTCGAGCCCGAGCTCGGCCATTTCGACGGCATCGTGCCCTGCGGCATCACCGAGTACGGCGTGACCTCGCTGGTCGATCTCGGCCTGCCGGTCACCATGGACGACCTCGACGTCGCCCTGCGCCGCAGTTTCGATCTGACCTTCGGCGCCCTGTCCGAAGAGATCTGACTCAGCGCCCCAGCAGCCGGGTCTTCACGTCCTCGGCGGCGAAATCCACCAGCGCGCGCACCTTGCGCGGCAGCATCGCCCCCTCGAGGTAGACGGCGTTGAGGTCGTGCTGCGGCTTCTCGACATCGGCCAGCACCTCGACCAGCCGCCCGGCCTCGAGATCGCCGGTCACCACGAATTCCGGGCAATAGGCGATGCCCTGCCCCGCCATTGCCAGGTCGCGGGCGACGCGGGCGCTGTTGACCAGCAGGCGCGCCCGCACCTGCACCTCGCGCACCGCCTCCTCCGGGCCGAAGCGCCAGCGCTGCGCGCTGCGCTGGTTGGTGTCGTGGATGCAGGCATGGGCGCCCAGCGCCTCGGGCGTTTCCGGCGTGCCATGCGCCGCGATGTAGCCCGGCGAGGCCACCAGCCGCATCCCGAACCGGCAGAGCCGCCGCGCCTTGAGCGTGTTGTCGGTCAGCCGCCCGATGCGGAAGGCAAGGTCGATGCCCTCGAGCGCAAGGTCGGTGTAGGCGTCGGACAGGCGCAACTCCACCGTGAGATCCGGATGCGCCGCCGCGAAACGGCTGAGCAGGTCGGCGGCGTAGATCTCGCCGAAGGTCACCGGCGCCGCCACCCGCAGCACGCCGGAAAAGCCGCGCGACTCGTCCTCGACCGTGCCGAGCAGGTCCTCGAGTTCCTCGAGCCAGGCCGGCGCCCGCGCCAGCAGCTTCTCCCCCGCCGGGGTCAGCCCGACGCGCCGCGTGGTGCGCTGCAGCAGCCGCGTGCCGAGCTTGGCCTCGAGTTCGGCCACGTATTTCGAGGTCAGCCGGTTCGACACCCCCATGCGCTCGGCGGCGGCGGTGAAGGAGCCGGTCTGCGCGGTGGCGACAAAGGCGCGGATCTGGTCGACGAGGTCCATGGGCAATTCCGAACGCTGCGTGGATAGTGTTACCACATCCTCGCCATTTCTTTCCGAAAGACCAGCCCGCATATTCCCCGCAACGGCAGCGAAAGCGGCCACCCCCTTTCCCCGCCCCGC
This sequence comes from Salipiger sp. H15, assembly GCF_040409955.1. Lineage (NCBI taxonomy): Bacteria > Pseudomonadati > Pseudomonadota > Alphaproteobacteria > Rhodobacterales > Roseobacteraceae > Salipiger > Salipiger bruguierae. The sequence continues at coordinate 1,827,530 of NZ_CP123384.1, read as the reverse complement.
GGGGACCGCAGACGGAGAGACATCATGGCAACCAGTGACGCCCCGCTCGACATCGGCCAGGTGAGCCTGACCGTGAACGACCTTGCGAAGGTCGGCGACTTCTACCAATCCGCGCTTGGCCTCGAGAAGCTGTCGGACGACGGCACCGAGGCCCGTTTCGGCGCCGGGGACCGCAGCCTCATCGCGCTGCGCCAGGACAGGGCGGCGCCGCGCCATTCCCCGCGCGAGGCCGGGCTCTTCCATACCGCCTTCCTGCTGCCCGCGCGCGCCGATCTCGGCGCCTGGCTGCGCCACGCCGCCGAGACCCGCATCCCGCTTCAGGGCGCCTCGGACCACCTCGTGAGCGAGGCGCTCTACCTCGCCGACCCCGAAGGCAACGGCATCGAGATCTACATCGACCGCCCGCGCGAGACCTGGACCCACAGAAACGGCGAGATCGAGATGGCCACCAACCACCTCGACCTGCAGGACGTCGCAGGCAGCGCCACCGCCGCCTGGCAGGGCGCGCCCGAGGGCACCGTCGTCGGCCACGTCCACCTGCAGGTCGGCCGGCTCGACCCGGCCGAGGCCTTCTACGCCGAGACGCTCGGCATGGCGGTGACGAACCACTACCCGGGCGCCACCTTCTACGGCTCGGGCGGCTATCACCACCACCTCGCCTCGAACATCTGGAACAGCCGCGGCGCCGGCCCGCGCAAGGGCCCGGCCACCGGCCTCACCGAGATCGAGCTGCGCGGCACGGCGGACGAGATCGCCGCGATCCGCGGCCGCGCCCCGGCCGGGACCCCGCTGGTGGACCCCTGGGGCACCATCTTCACCCTGACGCGGAAGGACTGAGACCATGCTGATCGACGGGAAATGGACCGCCAACTGGCACCCGGTGCAGAAGGCCGACGAGAAGGGCCGCTTCGTGCGGCAGGACTCGAGCTTCCGCAACTGGATCACCCCCGACGGCAGCGCCGGCCCCACCGGGACCGGCGGCTTCAAGGCCGAGGCCGGGCGCTACCGGCTCTACGTCGCGCTCATCTGCCCCTGGGCCTCGCGCACGCTGATCGCCCGCACGCTCAAGGGGCTCGAGAAGATCATCCCGGTCACCGTGGTCAACCCGCGGCTCGACGACCAGGGCTGGAGCTTCGGCGGCTTCCCGGGCGCGGACGAGGATCCGCTCTACGGCGCGCAGCACCTGCACGAGCTCTACACCCGCGCCGATCCGCATGTCTCGGGCCGCGCCACGGTGCCGGTGCTCTGGGACATGCAGCAGGGCGTCATGGTCAACAACGAAAGCGCCGACATCCTGCGCATGCTCGACAGCGCCTTCGAGGGCCTCGCCCCCTCGCAGCTGCGCCTCGCGCCGGCCGTGATGCTGGACGAGATCGACTCCGAGAACGCCCGCATCTACCGGCTCTACAACAACGGCGTCTACAAGGCGGGCTTCGCCTCGACGCAGGAGGCCTATGACGAGGCGGTCACCCAGCTTTTCGACGAGATGGCGCGGCTCGAGGCCCGGCTTTCGGACGGTCGCCCCTTCTACTTCGGCGAGAAGATGACCGAGACCGACATCCGCATCTTCGTCACCTCGATCCGCTTCGACGCCGCCTACCACGGGCTCTTCAAGTGCAACATCCGGCGGCTTGAGGACCATCCCTTCCTGCAGGCCCACATGCTGCGGATGCTGACCACCGGCGGCATCGCCGGCACGGTGAACCTCGCGCATATCAAGGCGGGCTACTACGGCATCAAGGCCCTCAACCCGCCCCGCATCGTCCCCGCTGGCCCCGCGGCGCTGGAGGCCGAGATCGCACGCGCCCAGGCGGCGCTCTCCTGAACGCGCGCCGCCCCCCTTTACCAACCCCTCCCTTCTTCTCTTTGAAAATACGCCGGGGGTGAATTGGCCGCAGGCCAAGAGGGGGCGGCGCCCCCTCCCCCTTTCCCGTCAAGCCGTGCTACACCCCGGTCCGACCAGCCGGAGATGTCCATGCGCGCGCCCAGCCTGCCCCTCACCCGCGACCTCGTCCTCGTCGGAGGCGGCCATGCCCATGCCCTGCTGCTGCGCATGTGGGGCATGAACCCGCTGCCCGGCGCGCGCCTGACGGTGATCAATCCCGGCCCCACCGCCCCCTATTCCGGCATGCTGCCCGGCTTCGTCGCCGGGCACTACGCGCGCGACGAGCTCGACATCGACCTCGTGCGGCTCGCGCGCTTTGCCGGGGCGCGGGTGATCCTCGGCACGGTGACCGGCCTCGACCGCGCGGGGCGGCAAGTGAACGTCGAGGGGCGCGCGCCGATCGGCTTCGACGTCGCCTCGGTGAACATCGGCGTGACCTCGGCCATGCCCGACCTGCCGGGCTTTGCCGAGCACGCCCTGCCCGCCAAGCCGCTCGGCGCCTTCGCCTCGGCCTGGGCGCGCTACCGCGAGGGCGCGGGCCCGGCCTCGGCGGCGGTGATCGGCGGCGGCGTCGCGGGGGCGGAGCTGGCCTGCGCCATGGCCTACGCGCTCAGGGACCGGGGCCGCCCGGCGCAGGTGCACCTCGTCGAGCGCGGCACGGCGCTGACCGCCCTCCGCCCCGGTGCTGCGGCCAAGCTGCGCGCCGCGCTCGCCGCGCAGGGGGTCACCCTCATCGAAGGGGCCGAGATCACCGAGGTCACCGCGCAGGGCCTGCGCCTTGCGGATGGCCGCGAGATCGAAGCCGCCTTCGTCACCGGCGCCGCCGGGGCCCGGGCGCAGGACTGGCTCGAGGGCAGCGGGCTGGAGCTGCACGAAGGCTTCATCGCGGTCTCCCCGACGCTGCAGAGCTCGGACCCCGCCATCTTCGCCGCCGGGGACTGCGCGCATCTTGCCGAGAGCCCGCGCCCCAAGGCCGGGGTCTTCGCCGTGCGCGAGGCGCCCATCCTGCTGCACAACCTGCGCGCTGCGCTCGAGGGGCGGACCGATCTGCGCCCCTACCGCCCGCAGCGCGACTATCTCAAGTTGATCTCGCTGGGCCGCAAATCGGCGCTGGCCGACAAGGCCGGGCTGGCGCTCTCGGGTCCGCTCATGTGGCGCTGGAAGGACCACATCGACCGCACCTTCATGCGCAAGTTCACCGAGCTGCCGCAGATGAGCCCGCCGCCCCTGCCGCGCCACCACGCGGCGGGCATGGCCGAGGCGCTCGGCACCAAGCCGATGTGCGGCGGCTGCGGCGCCAAGGTCGGGCGCGACGCGCTGGCCTCGGCGCTCTCGACCCTGCCCGCGCCGGCCCGCGCCGACGTCACCGCCCTGCCCGGCGACGACGCGGCGCTGCTGCTGACGGGCGGCGCGCGGCAGGTGATGACCGTCGATCACCTGCGCGCCTTCGTCGAGGACCCCGAGGTCATGGCGCGGATCACCTGCATCCACGCGCTTGGCGACATCTGGGCGATGGGCGCCGCCCCGCAGGCGGCCGTCGCCAGCCTCACCCTGCCGCGTATGTCCGAGCCGCTGGCCGAGCGCACGCTCACCGAATGCCTCGGCGCGATCACCGGGATCCTGCGCGCCGAGGGGGCGGAGCTGGTCGGCGGCCATTCCGCCATGGGCGACGAGCTGAGCATCGGGCTGACGATCACCGGGCTCTGCGACGCGGCCCCGATCACGCTTGGCGGCGCGAAACCGGGCGACACGCTGATCCTGACGAAACCCATCGGCACCGGCGTCATCATGGCGGCCGAGATGGCCGGCGCGGCGAAGGGCGAGTGGGTCGCGGCCGCGCTCCGGCACATGACCACGCCGCAGGGCAGCGCCGCGCGGGTCCTGCGCCACGCAAACGCGATGACCGACGTCACGGGTTTCGGGCTGGCCGGGCACCTGCTGAACATCTGCGCCGCCTCGGGGGTCGGCGCGCGGCTCGAGGTCGAGAAGGTGCCGCTGCTGCCCGGGGCCGAGGCGCTCTCGGCGGCGGGCCATGCCTCGACCCTCTACCCCAAGAACCGCGCCGCGCTGCCCTTCCAGCCGATGGGGCCGAGGCCCGACCTGATGTTCGACCCGCAGACCGCGGGCGGGCTGCTTGCGGCGATCCCGGGCGACGTCGAAAGGACCCTCGCCGAACTGCGCGCCGCGGGTTTCCCGGCGGTCGCCGTCGGCCAGATCACCGACAGGCGCGGTCAGATCGAGATCGTCTGAAGCCGTTCGGCCATGCGGTCCGCCAGCGCGTCGAGCGCGGCCTCGTCCAGCGCCGAGGTCTCGAAACGCTCGATCACCTGCGGCGACATGGCCCGCATCGACTTGGCGTAGGCCGGGTCATAATGGTCCGCCGCCAGCGAGGCGCAGAGCTCGAGCCGCGCGCCCGCGTCGATCAGCGCGTTCCAGCGCTCCACCAGCTCGTGGCCGCGGTGGTAGCGCAGCGGCGAGAGCTTTTCCTTCAGCGCCGGGCCGTCCGAGAGGATGTCGTCATAGGCGGCGTTCAGGTAGCCCGCGCGAGCGTCCAGCGGTGCGGTGACCTCGACCCAGGGCGCAACCTTCATCGCCTCCCAGATCGCGGGCGGAATCAGCAGCTGGCCGATCTTGCTGCTCTCGGCCTCGACCAGCACCGGGCGCGAGGGATCGAGCGCGTCGAGCGCCTGCACCAGCGCGGTCTCGAACCACTTCTGGCTCGGCTGGCCGCCGGGCATGTCGCCGAGCAGCGAGCCGCGGTGCCGCGCCAGCCCCTCGAGGTCGATCACCTGCACCCCGCGCGCCGCGAGACGCGGCAGCAGCGCGGTCTTGGCGGTGCCGGTGTGCCCGCCGAACTGGATCAGCTTGAACGGCAGCTCGGCATCATAGAGCGCCGCGGTCACCAGCCTGCGGTAGGTGCGATAGCCGCCCTCCACCGCCTCGGCCCGCCAACCGATCTGCTGCAGCATCCAGGCGAAGGATCCCGAGCGCTGGCCGCCACGCCAGCAGTAGACCAGCGGCTTCCAGCCGCCCTCGTGATGCGCCAGCGGCCCCTCGATATGGGCGGCGGCATTGCGGAACACCAGCGCCGCGCCGAGCTTGCGCGCCAGGAAGGGCGACTGCTGCTTGTAGATGGTGCCGACCCGCGCCCGCTCCTCGTTGTCGAGAACCGGCAGGTTGATCGCGCCGGGCACGTGGTCCTCGGCGAATTCCGCGGGGCTGCGCACGTCGATGACGGTGTCGCACCCATGGCGGAGGAAGTCGGAAAGCTGTGTCATCTTGCGTGGCATGGCGCATTTGGTACCGCGCCCGAGACGGCGAAGAAAGCGCGATCTCGGGCGACGCAAGGGCATGCAAACTTTTTCCGCAAAAGCCTCTGGACACTCCCTGCCCGCTCCGCTAAATCCCGCCTCACCCGAAGGCGATGCCTTCTCCCGTGCCCGGGTAGCTCAGGGGTAGAGCAGTGGATTGAAAATCCTCGTGTCGGTGGTTCAATTCCGCCCCCGGGCACCACTTCTTCCCAAAAGATAGTGATGACAGTGACTTAGGCGATCGCCTTGCGCGTCGGACAAGTCCGTCCGGTCGTGCGCGTGCCTGTCTGGGTCCTTACGTCATGCGCGCCGCGAGCCCCCTCCCCGTCCTGACTTTCGCGCGGCTCCTCCGGGACGCAGTGTCGGGGCCAGCTCGTTGTCGAGCCGGCCCCTGTCGCATTCGATCGAACCGGCCGACGTCAGCCTGTCGAATGGCAGCGGGTCAGGCGACCGAGCGCGCCGCCATGGGATCCGCGATGCGGAAGAGCCCGGCGGGATCGTAGCGGTGCTGCAGTTCCTCGACCCGGCGCAGGGCGGCCTCTGACAGGGTGGGCAGCGCGAGGCCGCTGCGCTCGAGCTCGGACTCGCCGACATAGGTCCCGGTCGCGACGCCGCTGAACTGGTGCATCGAAGCCCCGAGCCAGTCGCGGTTCTCCGCGTCCGCCTCCTCGTCGGTCCAGATCCCGTAAAAGGTGGTCAGGACCCGCCCGGCGCGGGAGAAGGCTGCGTCCGCCGGGATGGGCCGCGCGTTCGAGCGCAGCGCCACGAGCACGAAGCTGAGGGCCGAGGGCGCCGCCGCTATGGAGGCCACCGCGCGCAGGAGCGCCTCCTCGAAGCAGCCGTCCGACCAGAGGCAATCGACGGCGTAACGCGCGCCCTTCGGCGTCGACTCCCCGGTCATCTGGTAGAGCGCCACGATCGGCGTCGGCATCGGCCCGACGATGCCGAGCGTCGCCTCGGGGGCATCGCGGAAGAACTCCTCCAGCACCTGCGCCGCCTCCACCTCGCTTGCCGCGAAGACATTGGCGACGGCGGCGATCACCGGGCCCTCTGGACCCGCGCCGATCTTGACGGCGAACTCCAGCAGCGCCGGGGCGCGGGCGACGGCGCGCTCGGCCCATGCGGCCACCGCCTCGGCCTGATCGGCGGAATGGAGGCGGACGCAGGAGGTCGGCGCGCGGGGCGCCTCGTGCAGCCGCAGCGTGTAGGCGGTGACGATGCCGAAGAAGGACGGGCCGGCGCCACGCACCGCCCAGAAGATATCGGGGTTCTCTTCGGCGCTCGCCGTCAGCAGGGTTCCGTCGGCCATCACCACCTCGACCGACAGGACGGAATGGCAGGCGATGCCCCAGTTGCCCGAGTTCCAGCCGAGCCCGCCGCCCAGAAGGTAGCCGCTGACGGTCACGTCGCCGCAATGGCCGGCGGGAAAGCCGAGGTCGTGCCGTTCGAGCGCGGAGGCGAGCCTCGTGTTGGTCACCGCCGGTCCGACGAGGGCGCTGCGCCCGGCGACGTCGATGCGCAGCGTGTCGAGCTCGCCGAGGTCGATCACCATGTCGGCGCGGGCGGCGATGCCGGTGAACTGGTGCCCGCCGCCCCGGGCCGAGACGGTCATGCCGTTCGCGGCGGCGTAGCGGACCGCCTCCTGCACGTCCCGGGCATCGGCCGCGCGGACGATCACCTTGGCCATCCGGGCGGGCTTGCGACCGTTCCAGATGAGCGCGTCGCAGGCCTCGGCATGGGCGGGGTCGAACACGGTGATCATCGTCCCGCGCAGGCGGGACTTGAGAATGTCATAGGTCATCTTGCAAATCTTTTCGGTGTCTCGGAGCGCGCCGGACCGGGGTCCCCCGCGCTCGCTTCGGTGACGTTCAAATCGGACGGCCGGGGCGTTCCTTCGTCGGAGCGGCCGGTGCGTCCGTGACCAGAGTGATACCCCACGCGGGCAAGGGCGGCATGCTAAGTGATCCCTCGCCGAATGCTCAGAAATGCTAAAACTCCACTAAGCCGGGGGCGAGGCCGCGCCCGGCTCCTCGAGGATCAGGCGGCAGCTCGGCAGCAGGCGGAACCTGCCGCGCCCGGCCTTCTCGATCTTCAGCCAGGCGCAGCGCTCGTCGAGACGCTTGCGCAGCAGGATCAGCCGGGCATCGAGGTTCTCGGCCGCGGTCGGCAGGCGCAGGCTGGCGTCGAGCCGCAGCTCGCGGGTGGTGAACTCTGTCCGGCCGCGCGCGTCGTATTCGCGCAGGAGCCGCCAGAGGATGGCCCCGGCCACGCCCTTGATCAGGTAGTCGTCGCCGAGAAACACGCTCTGGTCCGCCTGGAAGAACCGCACCGCGACCTCGTCCTGCCCGGCGGGTTCTGGCGCGGGGATCCCGGACGCCTCGTCGCTGGCCTCCTGCCGCAGCAGCGACATGCGCGCGCCGAGATGCGCCGCGACAAGCGCGAGCGCGTCTTCCTCCTCGTAGCCGAAACGGTTGATCTCATCGGATTCGGCGAAGAGCACCGCCACCACCTCACCGCATTCGGCGATCGGCAGGGCGATCTGGCTGCGCGGCGCGGAAAGGCCGGGAAAGGGAATGAGCCGGGGCGCGTCGCTGAAGAGCCCGCTGCGCCGCGCGCCGTCGCTGATCACCGCGCCGTAACGGTATTCGCGCGTCATGTGGCCGATGCGGATCGGCGCGTTCTCGCGGGCGGCGACGCCGATGACCCCCTCGCCCGGCGCGACCTCGGCCCCGACCCCGGTCACCGGGTAGCCATACGTCGCCACCGTGTAGAGCCGGCCGGTGGCGGGCTCGGCGATCAGCACCATCGACCAGCCGATGCCGAAATCCGCGGCCAGCCCGCCGGTGAGCGCATCGAAGAGCCCCTCGAGGTCGTCGCAGGCGGCCAGCGCCGCGCAGACCCGCCGCGTCGCGGCCAGCAGCGACGGCCGGCTCGGTGGCGCGGCAACCGGGGCCGAGGCCATCTCGATGCCCTCGACCTTGAAGACGTCGGAGCCGAGCAGGCGGAAGACGTCGGCAACCCCGTGGTGCGAGGCGATACCCGCGAGCTTGGCCTTCATGCTCTCGAAGAGCGGCCCCTCGGTGCGGGTGTCGAGGTAGCGCAGTTGCAGCCGGTAATGCGCCAGCGTCTCGGGGTCGGTCACCATCACCGTCGCGCGCTGGGTCTCCATGATGTTGCGGCGGGTCTTGTTGAAGAACTGGTAGGACAGCGCGACCTCGCCCGGCCCGGCGTAATGCACCTGGCTGATCATCGACACGTTCGGCGTGCCCGCCGCGTCGCAGGTCGCAAGGACCGAGGCGATCACCCCCTCGAGCGCCGGGCGCAGCCCGTCGAGGCAGAGCGCGGTCATGTCCCGAGCTCCGTCCCGGCGCCCGGCCCCGGGGTCTGGGTGAACACCCGCTCGGGGCTGAGCTCGAGCGCGACGAGATCCGCCTTCTGGTGCGCGCAATAGCCCGCGGCCTGACGCCGCGAATAGCCGATCTCGACCAGCCCGTCCTCGAAGAGCGCATTCTGCCGGTCCATCTCGGGCAGGTCGTCGGAACAGGCCGGGGAGAGGCGCACCCCGCGTGCCTTGATCTGGAAGGAGCTGTGATCGCGGGTCGCCGTGAAGGTCACCGCGACCGGCGCGCCGCCGGCCAGCGCCTCGAGCAGAGCGTGGTTCGGCCCCTGGGGCAGCAGCACCCGCACCCGCCCCTCCGCCCCGATGCGGCAGCCGACGCCGAGGCCGAGCAGCGGCAGGCCCCCGGGCCCGCAACTTGCCACCGAGACGCCGCAGCCTCCCTGCGCGAGCGCCCGCAGCGCCGGCGGCAGGGGCACGGGATCCGGCAGGGTCCGGGAGTCGTCCGACATGGCTTTCCGTCCCTCCTCCGCGCGATCCGCCGCCCTGCCCTCGGGTGCCGCGATGATTGCACGGAACGATCGGCATTTTTGCAAGCCCAGAATCTCCGGGGACGCGGGCCAAGCAGCCTCTGGCCGCCTTTGCCCCGCCCGGGCGCGCAAGGATCGGCCAGCCCGCGCCGGGCGCGCCGCGCTCTTGACCGGCCCGTCGGGTTCCCCATCCTGTGCGGCAAGAACTTCTGGACCTTTTCACAAATTCAATTTACAGAATATGTAACACCCGCATTCGAGGGACTGCCATGCGAATTTCCGCCCTGACGATGGTCCTGCTCTGCATCGGCGCCGCCGCGTCGGCAGGAGGACAGATCGTGGCCACCGAGCCGATCACCGACTGGAAGCCGGTCTACGGCACGGTCCAGACCCGCAACGAGCTACCGGCCCGCGCCCGCATCGCCGGCACGCTGGTCGAGCTTTCGGTCACCGAGGGTGACCGGGTCGAGGCCGGACAGGCGGTCGCGGTCATCGAGGACGAGAAGCTCTCGGTTCAGATCGACGCGCTCGCGGCCGAGGCCGAGGCGCTGCGCGCGCAGCTGACCAACGCGCAGGCCGATCTCGAGCGCGGCCAGGCCCTGCAGCGCAGCGGCACGATCTCGGCCCAGCGTCTCGACGCGCTGCAGACCTCGGTCGACGTGCTGACGAACCAGATCGCCGCCACCGAGGCGCAGCGCCGGGTGATCCAGCGCCAGATCGAGGAGGGCAGCGTCACCGCCCCCGAGGCGGGCATCGTGCTCTCGGTTCCGGTCTCGCGCGGCTCCTTCGTGGGACAGGGCGAGGCGGTCGCGCTGATCGGCAGTGGCGGCGCCTTCCTGCGCCTGTCGGTGCCCGAGCGTTTCGCCGGGACGCTGGCCGAGGGCGACCGGATCGAGATGGACGGCGGCGAGGGCACCATCGCCAAGCTCTACCCGCAGATCGAGGGCGGGCGGCTGCAGGCCGATGTCGAGGTCGAGGGGCTCGAGGAGCGCTACGTCGGCCTGCGCCTGCCGGTGCGGCTGCCCGTCGGCACGCAGGAGGCGATCCTCGTGCCCGAGGCGGCGCTCACGCGCGGCGCCGGGCTCGACATGGTGACCGTCGAGACCCCGGCGGGCCCCGTGCAGCGCATCGTCGTGCCGGGCCGCGAGGTCCGCCGCGACGGTGCGGCATGGCGCGAGATCCTGACCGGGCTGACGCCCGGCGAGACGGTGATCCTGTCCGATGAGTGAGCGTGGAAGCGCCCCCGACGGGGCCCTCGGACTGGCCGGGCACCTCACCCGCGCCTTCCTCACCTCGCCGCTGACCCCGCTCTTCCTGATCGCTGCGCTGGCCGTGGGGCTCATCGCCCTCGCCGCCCTGCCGCGCGAGGAGGAGCCGCAGATCTCGGTGCCGCTGGTCGACATCCACGTGCAGGCCAACGGGCTGCGCGCCGGGGACGCGGTCAAGCTGGTGACCGAGCCGCTCGAGACCATCGTCAAGGGCATCGACGAGGTCGAGCACGTCTATTCCGAGACCCGCGACGACGCGGTGATGGTCACCGCGCGCTTCAACGTTGGCGTCTCGTCCGACACCGCGATCCTGCGCGTGCGCGACCGCATCCTTGCCAATCTGGGCCGCATCCCCGTCGGCATCCCCGAGCCGCTGATCGTCGGTCGCGGCATCAACGATGTGGCCATCGTGGCGCTCACCTTTTCGCCCGCCGAGGGGCAGACCGGCGTCACCCCCGCCGACCTCACCCGCGTCGCGCGCGAGGTCGAGGCGCGGCTGGCGGCGATCGAGGATGTCGGCCTCAGCTATGTCATCGGCGGCACCGAGCCGCAGCTGCGGGTGAACCCCGACCCGGCGCGGCTGGCGCTCTACGGGATCACCCTGCAGCAGCTCTGGGGCAAGATCGAGGGCGCCAACACCTCGCTGCCGCTCGGCACCCTGCGCGAGGGCGGCCGGCAGGTGGGCCTCGTGGTCGGCGAGACGCTGACCACCGCCGAGGAGATCGGCACCCTCGAACTGACCGCCCGCGACGGGCGCACCGTCTACCTGCGCGACGTGGCCGAGGTGACGCTCGAGACCGACACCGGTTCGGACTACGTCAGCACCGTCACCCACGGGCCCGACGGCATCGAGACGCGCCCCGCCGTGACGCTGGCGCTGGCGAAACGCGCCGGGGCGAACGCCGTGGTGGTGGCCGAGGAGATCCTGCACCGGGTCGAGGCGATGAAGGGCGAGATCATCCCCTCCTCCATCGCCACCGAGGTCACCCGCGACTATGGCGAGACCGCCGACGAGAAGGCCAACGAACTGCTGTTCCACCTCGGGCTCGCAACGCTGTCGATCGTCGTGCTGGTGCTGCTGGCGATCGGCTGGCGCGAGGCGCTCGTGGTGGCGATCGTCATCCCGGTGACCATCCTGCTGACCCTCTTCGCGGCATGGATCATGGGCTACACGCTCAACCGTGTGTCGCTCTTCGCGCTGATCTTCTCGATCGGCATCCTTGTCGACGACGCCATCGTGGTGATCGAGAACATCGCGCGCCACTGGGCGATGAAGCGCGAGGGACAGAGCCGCTTCGGCGCCACGGTCGCGGCAGTGGCCGAGGTCGGCAACCCGACCATCGTGGCGACGCTGACGGTGGTGGTGGCGCTGCTGCCCATGCTCTTCGTCTCGGGCCTCATGGGCCCCTACATGAGCCCGATCCCGGCCAATGCCTCGGCGGCGATGATCTTCTCCTTCTTCGTCGCGGTCATCATCACGCCGTGGCTAATGCTGAAGATCGCCGGCCGCGCGCCGCTGCACCACGGTGCCGAGCACGGCGCGGCGGGCGGCACGCTGGGGCGGCTCTATGCCGCCGTGGCGCGGCCGCTGCTGGCCCGAAAGTCGGTCGCCGCGCTCTTCCTGCTGGCGGTGGCGGTGCTGTCCTTCGGCTCGCTCGCCGCGCTCTATACCCGCGACGTGACCGTGAAGCTGCTGCCCTTTGACAACAAGTCCGAGCTCTCGGTGGTCATCGACCTGCCCGAGGGCAGCGCGCTCGAGACCACCGCCGCCGTGGCGCAGGAGGTGGCGCGCGTGGCGCTCTCGCTGCCCGAGGCACTCTCGGCCCAGACCCATGCGGGCACCGCCTCGGCCTTCAACTTCAACGGGCTGGTGCGGCACTACTACCTGCGCCAGCTGCCCGAGATGGGCGACGTGCAGATCAACCTCGCGCCCAAGGGCGCGCGCGACCGCACCAGCCACGAGATCGCTCTGGACCTGCGCGAGAAGCTCAAGGCGCTCGACCTGCCCGAGGGCACGGTGCTGAAGACGGTCGAGCCGCCGCCCGGCCCGCCGGTGATCTCGACGCTGATGGCCGAGGTCTACGGCCCCGACGCCGAGACCCGGCGCAGCGTCGCCGAGCGCGTCCGCGCCGCCTTCGTGCAGATCCCCTACGTGGTCGATGTCGACGACAGCTACGGCGTGCAGGCACCGCGCCGCCGCGTGGTGCTCGACCCCTCTGCGCTGGATTTCTACAAGGTGCAGGAGGCCGACGCGCTCGACACGCTGGCGCTGCTCTATGGCGAGGGCACGGTGGGCTACTCGCATCGCGGTGGCGAGCGGCGGCCCATTCCCATCGTGCTGTCGCGCAACCGCTCGGACAGGGTGATGGACGCCACCGCGCTCTCGACCCCCGTCCCGGCGGACGCCCTGCCCGGCGGGCGCGGCGTGGTGGAACTGGGCGACGTGGTCACGCTCAGGGACGAGCTCACCTCCTACCCGATCTTCCGCCACAACGGCATCGAGACGATCATGGTCATGGGCGAGATGGCGGGTGAGTTCGAGTCGCCGCTCTACGGGATGCTGGCGACGTCTGACATATTGGACGGTCTCGACTGGCCCGACGGGCAGAAACCCACCATCTCGATGCACGGCCAGCCGCAGGACACAAGCAGCCCGAGCCTGCTGTGGGATGGCGAATGGGAGGTCACCTGGGTCACCTTCCGCGACATGGGCGCGGCCTTCGGCGTGGCGCTTCTGGGGATCTACATCCTCGTCGTGGCGCAGTTCGGCAGCTTCCGCCTGCCGCTGGTGATCCTGACCCCGGTGCCGCTCACCTTCCTCGGCATCATGTTCGGGCACTGGCTCTTCGGCGCGCCCTTCTCGGCGCCGTCGATGATCGGCTTCATCGCGCTCGCGGGCATCATCGTGCGCAACTCGATCCTGCTGGTGGACTTCATCCGCCACGCGGGCCCCGAGAAGCCGCTCGACGTCGAGACGTTGATCGAGGCCGGGGCGACACGGTTCAAGCCGATCCTGCTGACCGCGCTGGCGGCGATGATCGGCGCGGCGGTGATCCTGATGGACCCGATCTTCCAGGGGCTGGCGATCTCGCTGCTCTTCGGGCTGCTGACCTCGACCGCGCTCACCGTGCTGGTGATCCCGGCGATCTACCGGCTGGCAAAGACCTGACGCGCGGGAGGCGGTCAGGCTCCGTAGATGCTCTCGGCGCAGGCGATGACCCGGCCGTCGCTGGCGCGCCTGGCATGGCTGCGGACGAGCACGCAGGCAGCCGGTGACAGCGCCTTGGCGCTGGCCCGCGCGGTGATGTCGAGCCGGTCGCCCACGTCGAGGTTGCCGAAGAAATGCGCGCGCCTGTCGCGCATCCCGAAGCGGCCGACGAATTCCGGCGCGGCATTCCGTTCAGCCTGCTCGATCATGTCATGGATGATCGCGAAATACACGAGGCCGACGCCGTTCAGATGGGTGTCCTCCTGGATCTCGAAGGACAGGTGCGGCGGCGCGTCGTCCTGCGCCGCCCGCGCGCGGTCATGGTGCCCGAGCGTCCGGATGAGGCAGGTCCTGCGCGCATCGGCATGGTCGCGCTCGGCCCGGAACGCGCCGCCGAGATCGGGGGCGCCGAGTTCGGCATTGGACCGGCCGTTGCGGCGCGCAAAGCTGGTCATGATCTCGACCCGCAGCGATTTCCCGCGGGCGCTGAGGTCGCACTGGCTGCGCCAGCCGTTTTGCGCGCGTGGCACCTCGGTCATCAGCAGCTGGCACTCGTCGTCCTCGCGGAACGCCCGCGCGTCACCGTTGACCGTGCAGGCGACCACCGAGGCCATCACCCGCGCGCCGGACCTGTCGCGCAGTTCCGAAGGCTTCACCCCCGCCTGCTCCGCAATCGCCAGCCAGTGGCGGTGACAGGCCTCGCGCAGGAGCCAGGACCGGCGCAGCCCCGAGGCCCCCATGTGCGGCATGCCCAATCGAAAGGCCTCGCCCCGGGGGGACGAAATCTCCTTTCCGGCTCCGTCGAATTGGATTTTATTCAGCATGATGGCCTCTCCAATATCCGCCGCGAAGGGGTGATGCGGGAATTGATCCGGCGCACCGATCAATCTCGTCGCCGCTCATCCGGAAAATGGTCAGGCAATTGTTGCAGCAGTGTTTGATTTCACGGGACCGGGATAAACCCTGATCGGCAGGCGCCGCGCGCCCGGCTCCGCACTCGGGAGAAACAATTGAAACATCGCCCGAAATGGGGCTGAAACCGGCATCGGCGAGAGTGATCCCAGCGAAACACTTTCCGAAAGGCAGGACAGATGACCAGGGAAGAGACACCGCAGCGCTGGACCCGCCCGCAGCCCGACCCCAGGAAGTCGATTCCGTGGAGGTTCACCGACTGGGCCGCGATCTGAGGCCGCCCTGCCCCGTCCCCGCGCGGCGTTCAGATCCGCGCGACGGCAAAGAGCGCCGGCGCCTCGAAGGACACCGTGCCATCGGAATTGCGGTACTGGGACAGTCGCTCCGCCGCCGCGTCCTTCAACGCGCGCATGGACTCGGGAGTCGCGGTCCCGGCAAGGGTCCAGCCGCCGATCTCGGTGTCGAGCCAGGTCTCCAGCGAGGCATGGCGCACCTGGCCGGTCCGGCGGCTCACCTGGACATCACCCAGCCCCGCCTCCCCCATCAGCGCCCCGAGCACCCCCTCGCCGCCAAGGCAGAACGGCGCCTTGAGAGCCTCCGCCGCCCCGGGTCCCATGATCTCGGCCAGAAGGGGCACGAGATCGCGATAGCCGGGCGAGGCCTCCCACCCGGCGAAGATCGACACCGCCACGCGCCCGCCGGGATGGCACACCCGCGCCATCTCGCGCAGGGCGCCCACGCGGTCCTCGAAGAACATCAACGCGAACTGGCAGGTCACCGCGTCGAAGGCGCCGTCGTCGAAGGGCAGCGCCTCGGCCGCGGCCTGCAGGAACGTGGCCTTGGGCGCACGCTCCCGCGCCACCGTCAGCATCCCCTCGTTGATGTCGACCGCGGTCACGCTCGCGCCGTGGCGCAGCGCCTCGCGGGCGACGACGCCGGTTCCCGTCGCCACGTCCAGCATCCGCCCGCCGCCGCGCAGCCCCGCCGCCTCCACCAGCCAGGGTGCGAATTGTCCAAAGAGCGCCGGCACGAAACAGGCCTCGTAGACCCGCGCCGCTTCGGCCGTGATCTGGCCCCTGGCGGCGTCCTCCACCTCTTTGCCCATGATCTCCTCCTCCCTTCAGAGAAACCATGGCGCCAGTATAGCACAGGCGGGGTCCCGGCTCCGCGGCGCGCCACGCACGCGCCCTAGCGGTAGAAGGCCGCGTAGCGGGGGGCGAAGAAGCGGACGAAGGCCTTCACCTCGGGCCGCCGCCAGGCCTCGGGCGAGACGAGCAGAAGATGGTCGGCCGACATCTCCTCGGGCGGCGGGAAGCAGCGGATCAACCGGCCCGCGGCCTCGTCCGCCTCGGCCATGCGCAGGTTGAGCACCCCGAGCGCGCGGCCCGACAGGATCGCCGCCTCCAGCAGCCCGATCTCGCCCACCGACATGACGATCTGTTCGGGCGCGACATGCGGCGCGAGCCAGTCGTGGTAGACCGCGGGAATGTCCCCCGGCTCGTAGGTGACGAAGACATGGCCCCGCATCGCGTCGGGCGAGGTCGGCAACCCGTGGCGCGCGGCATAGCTCGGCGCACCGAAGACGGTGAAGCGCGCGGTGCTGATCCTGCGGCAGATGAGCGCCGGGTCGGGCGCGGCGCGGGTGATCCGCAGCGCGACGTCCGCCTCGCCGGCGAGCAGGTCGAGCGGACGCACCCCGGGCAGGAACTCGAACCGCACCTCCGGGTGAAGCACCGAGAAGTCGCTGAAGACCTGCGCGACGCGGGGCGAGAAATTCTTTGAAAAGGCGGTCACCCGGATCGGTCGCGGCCGGGTCAGCTCATGTGCCCGGGCCCCGAACTCCGCCGCCGCGGCCTCGAGCCGCTCGGCCAGCGGCAGCAGCGACCGCGCGGCCTCGGTCGGGCGGAAGCCCCTCGTGTCCCGCTCGAAGAGCACCAGACCCAGCTCGTGCTCGAGCGCCGCGATGCGCCGCGCCACGGTGGGCTGCGCCATCCCCAGCCGGCGCGACGCGGCGAGGGTCGATCCCTCCCGCATGACCGCGAGGAAGGTCCGCACGTCCGTCCAGCTGCGGAATCGGCTCTTCATTTCTGTAGAGCAACACAACGCCGCGCCCGATACCAGCGTCAGCCGCGCGGGCCTACCCTTCTTGCCAAACCAAGGATGAAAGGATCACCGCCATGGCTTTCCCCGCTCCGTCGCGCCCCGTTCCCTTCTCGGGGCTGATCGCAGGTCTTGTCACCGGCCTCGCCTCCAGCCTGCCCCACCCTGCCCCCGGCTGGCTCCGGTGGACCACCCGGGCGGACCTGTCGCGCGAGGAGGACCGCGCCCGCAGGGACTTCATCCAGGAGATGCTGGCGCGCAGCCCCGACGCCTTTTCCGGCGCGCAGGACGTGCAGAGCTTCATGCAGCATTTCCCCGACAGGTTCTGATGTTCCGGGGAAACCGGCGCAGGTCGCGCCGCGCCACAAATGCAAAATCGCGCCGCAACCAGAGGTGCGACGCGTTTGGCATGGGCTCGGGAGATCGTTTTGAGAGATACGGTTTTTGTGGGTCTTGCTAGGTTTGGCGGTGACCTACTCTCCCACGTCTTGAGACGCAGTACCATTGGCGCGGCAGCACTTAACGGCCGGGTTCGGAATGGAGCCGGGTGTTTTGCTTGCGCTATGACCACCAAACCGAGAAAGACCCACTTGCTGCAGGCAGCAAGTGGGTCTGGTCGGCGGAAGCGACCTGCGAAGCAGGTTGCGGGCCGACACGTCTCACGTGCTGGATGCAGCGATTTCCAAGTCAAGTAAATGTAGGGGTTGTATGCTTTTGTCTGATCGGAACAGCCTTGCTGTTCCTGGATCGGATCAAGCCTATCGGGCCATTAGTACCGGTCAGCTGAATGCATTGCTGCACTTACACCTCCGGCCTATCGACGTGGTGGTCTTCCACGGCCCTCAGGGATACCTTGTTTTGAGGGGGGCTTCCCGCTTAGATGCCTTCAGCGGTTATCCTGTCCGATCATAGCTACCCAGCACTGCCGTTGGCACGACAACTGGTCCACCAGTGGATCGTTCACCCCGGTCCTCTCGTACTAGGGGCAACTCCTCTCAAGTATCCTACACCCACGGCAGATAGGGACCGAACTGTCTCACGACGTTCTAAACCCAGCTCACGTACCTCTTTAAATGGCGAACAGCCATACCCTTGGGACCTGCTCCAGCCCCAGGATGAGATGAGCCGACATCGAGGTGCCAAACACTGCCGTCGATATGGACTCTTGGGCAGTATCAGCCTGTTATCCCCGGCGTACCTTTTATCCGTTGAGCGATGGCCCTCCCACTTGGGACCACCGGATCACTATGGCCGTCTTTCGACTCTGCTCGACTTGTCAGTCTTGCAGTCAGGCTGGCTTCTGCCATTGCACTCAACGAGCGATTTCCGACCGCTCTGAGCCAACCTTCGCGCGCCTCCGTTACGCTTTAGGAGGCGACCGCCCCAGTCAAACTACCCGCCACACAGGGTCCCGGAACCGGATAACGGTCCGCGGTTAGACATCAAGCAATGCAAGGGTGGTATCTCAAGGGAGGCTCCACAGAAACTGGCGTTCCTGCTTCGAAGCCTACCACCTATCCTGCACATGCATGGCCTGATGCCAGTGTGAAGCTGTAGTAAAGGTGCACGGGGTCTTTCCGTCTAACCGCGGGAAGCCTGCATCTTGACAGGCAATTCAATTTCGCTGAGTCGATGTTGGAGACAGCGGGGAAGTCGTTACGCCATTCGTGCAGGTCGGAACTTACCCGACAAGGAATTTCGCTACCTTAGGACCGTTATAGTTACGGCCGCCGTTTACCGGGGCTTCGATCAAGAGCTTCGCTTACGCTAACCCCATCAATTAACCTTCCGGCACCGGGCAGGCGTCACACCCTATACGTCGTCTTGCGACTTCGCAGAGCCCTGTGTTTTTAGTAAACAGTCGCCACCCCTGGTTTGTGCCCCCAGCCAAAACTTGCGTTGAAACTGGGCCTCCTTCTCGCGAACTTACGGAGGTATTTTGCCGAGTTCCTTCAACATCGTTCTCTCAAGCGCCTTGGTATTCTCTACCAGTCCACCTGTGTCGGTTTAGGGTACGGTCTAAAAGTGGGGCTATTTCCAGGAACCGCTCAGCAGCCCTTCCAATCCGATAAGGAAGAACTACCCCTGCGATCCGTCACCACCACATGGCCCAGGAATATTGACCTGGTTCCCATCGACTACGCCTTTCGGCCTCGCCTTAGGGGCCGGCTTACCCTGCTCAGATTAGCTTTAAGCAGGAACCCTTGGACTTTCGGCGAGAGTGTCTCTCACACTCTTTGTCGCTACTCATGTCATCATTCTCGCTAGTGATCTCTCCACCGGATGCCTTACAGCCCGGCTTCACAGAAAGCACCTTGTCCTCCATTGCATCCCGAAGGATGCAGAAGAGGATAGGTGCTATGTCACACTACGCTCCGCTACCATGCGCTATGCGCATCCTCGGCTTCGGCTCATGGCTTGAGCCCCGTTACATCTTCGCCGCAGGACAACTTGATTAGACCAGTGAGCTGTTACGCTATCTTTAAAGGATGGCTGCTTCTAAGCCAACCTCCTGGTTGTTTTGGTCGTCCCACCTGCTTTCCCACTTAGCCATGAATTGGGGGCCTTAGCCGGAGGTCAGGGTTGTTTCCCTCTCCACTACGGGCGTTAGCACCCGCAGTGTGTCTGCCATCTAGTACTCCCGGGTATTCGGAGTTTGGTTAGGATCAGTAAGCCTGTGGGGCCCCATTACCCATCCAGTGCTCTACCCCCCGGGGTATTCGGATGACGCTCTACCTAAATAGATTTCGCGGAGAACCAGCTATCTCCGAGTTTGATTGGCCTTTCACCCCTAGGCACAACTCATCCCGACCTTTTTCAACAGGTGTGGGTTCGGACCTCCAGTTGGTGTTACCCAACCTTCATCCTGGTCATGCCTAGATCACTCGGTTTCGGGTCTGATCCATCTAACTCGACGCCCTATTAAGACTCGCTTTCGCTGCGCCTACACCTAACGGCTTAAGCTTGCTAGATAGACCAAGTCGATGACCCATTATACAAAAGGTACGCCGTCAGGACTCGAGGTCCCTCCGACTGATTGTAGGCGTTCGGTTTCAGGTACTGTTTCACTCCCCTCGTCGGGGTGCTTTTCACCTTTCCCTCACGGTACTGGTTCGCTATCGGTCAGTAAGGAGTACTTAGCCTTCGGAGGTGGTCCTCCGATCTTCGAACAGGATTTCACGTGTCCCGCCCTACTTGATACGTTCCATCGAGCTTCATATACGGGACTGTCACCCGCTATGGTTGGCCTTTCCAGACCATTCTATTCACTCTCAGGACTCGGCTGGTCCCCGTTCGCTCGCCGCTACTAGGGAGTCTCTATTGATGTCCTTTCCTCCGGGTACTTAGATGTTTCAGTTCCCGGGTTTGCTCTTAAAACCCTATGTATTCAGGTTAAAAGTACCTGTTTAAGCCCGTTATAAAGTGCCGAAGCAATTATAACGAACTTTCAGGTGGGTTGCCCCATTCGGAAATTCCTG